>NZ_JAUYOJ010000146.1 GCF_030697925.1 Phenylobacterium sp.
TCCCTGAGCATCGCCACGCGCTGCTCCAAGCGCCCAAGCTCCCTGAACGGCATCGGAAGGGCCCTCCCTTCCACAGCCTCAACTGTCAGGGAGCAACCCGGTCCAAACTGTCAGGCATCTACCCGGTTCATACCGCGCCGCGACCCCTCACCCTACCCTCTCCCCTCGAGCGGGGAGAGGAGGTGAAATGTCCCCGCGCACGCCGCCAGACTCGCCAGGTTCACACTTCTCGGCTATAGCGCCGCCGTCATGACGCGCGTCTCGCACCACCACGGCTATCACCATCCGACCTCGCATTGCGGGATCGGCCGGGATCGCATGGCCTAAAGCGAACCTCGCCCGAGCCCCCGCACCATGCGGATGGGGCTCGCTGATCAAGCTCCATCCGTCGTACCTTTCGCCCGAAGGACCCGATGATGGACTTCCCCGATGCCCTCCGCGCCTTGCCGTCCCGCGCGCCAGCCTTTAGGCGAGCGCGATGACCAGCGACGCACCCCGCCCCGAAGCCCGCGCGCCGCGCGGCTTCAACGACCGCCGCGCCCGCGACCTCGCGGCCGAACGCCAGATTCTGGAGAAGGTGTCGGCGGTCTATGAGCGCTATGGTTTCGAGGCCTTCGACACCGGCGCCTTCGAATATGCCGACGCGCTGGGCAAGTTCCTGCCCGACGCCGACCGTCCCAACGAGGGCGTCTTCGCCCTGCAGGACGACGACGAGCAGTGGATGGCCCTGCGCTACGACCTGACCGCGCCGCTGGCGCGGTTCGTGGCCCAGAACTGGGAGACCCTGCCCAAGCCGTTCCGCCGCTACGCCTTCGGGACCGTCTGGCGCAACGAGAAGCCCGGCCCGGGCCGGTTCCGCGAATTCACCCAGTGCGACGCCGACACGGTGGGCTCGGCCCGCCCGGAGGCCGACGCCGAGATCATCGCCATGGTGGTCGAGGGGCTGGAGGCTGCGGGTCTGCCTGTCGGGTGGTCGGTGGTGAAGATCAACAACCGCAAACTGCTGAACGGCCTGCTGGCCACCGCGGGCGTCGCCGACGAGGGTCAGAAGCTGGCCGTGCTGCGCGCCGTCGACAAGCTGGACCGCCTGGGTCCGGAGGGCGTGCGGCTGCTGCTGGGCGAGGGGCGCAAGGACGAGTCCGGCGCCTTCACCAAGGGGGCGGGCCTGAACACCGCCGGGGCCGAGGCGGTGCTGGCCTTCGTCGCCGCCGGGGCCGAGGGGCGGGTCGAGACCCTGGACCAAATCTCCAACATCATCGGCGGGTCGGCCGAGGGCGACGCCGGCCTGGCGGAGCTTTCGGCCATTCATCAGGCCCTGACCAGCCTCGGGGTCGGTCCCGACCGGGCGGTGTTCGAGCCCTCGATCGTGCGCGGCTTGGAATACTACACCGGCGCGGTCTTCGAGGCCGAGCTGCTGCTGGAGACCAAGGACGACAAGGGCGCTCCGATGCGCTTCGGCTCGATCGGCGGCGGCGGACGCTATGACGACCTGGTGGCCCGCTTCACCGGCCAGCAGGTCCCGGCCACCGGCTTCTCGTTCGGGGTCTCGCGCCTGGCCTCGGCCCTGCGCGCGGCGGGCCGCGAGGCGGAGGCGCAGGCGAGGGGCCCGGTGGTGGTCATCGCCTTCAGCCAGGAGGACATGGCCGAGTACTTCAAGGCCGCTGGCGAGCTACGCGCCGCCGGGATCGCCGCGGAGGTCTATCTGGGAACCTCGGGCATGCGGCCGCAGATGAAATATGCCGACCGCCGGCTGTCGCCCGCCGCCGTCATCCTGGGCGGGGACGAGATCGCCGCCGGCAAGGTGACGATCAAGGACCTCGACCTCGGCCGCGAACTCGCCGCCGCGGTCACCGACAACGCCGAGTGGCGCGAGCAGCGGCCGGGCCAGCAGGTGGTCGACCGCGCCGAGCTAGTGGCCACGGTGCGCAAGATCCTGGACGCTGACCAGCTCAAGGTGGGCAAATGAGGGCCGAACCCGCCGTCCCCGTCGCCGCCCTGGCCGCCATCCGCGCGCCGTTCGAGACGCTCGGCGCCGAGACCGTCGACGTGCCGATCCTGCAGCCGTTGGGCCTGCTGCTCGACCTGGCCGGCGAGGCCATGCGCGCGCGGCTGTTCGTGGTCCAGGCCGCGGGCGGGGAGGAGACCTGCCTGCGTCCTGACTTCACCGTGCCGGTGGTGCGCCAGCATCTGGAGAGCGGCCGCGAGGCCGGACGCTACTACTATGAGGGCAAGGCGTTCCGCTCGGCGCTCGGCGCCGACCAGCCCGACGAGTTCCGCCAGATCGGCCTGGAGCGCTTCGCCGCCCATGGCGAGACCCTGGAGGCCGACGCCGAGATCGCCGCCCTGGCCTGGGCCTCGGCCGCGGCCGGCGGGCGCGCCGACCTGACCCTGCACCTGGGCGACATCGCGCTGTTCTCCGCCTTCCTGGAGACACAAGGCCTGGCGCCGTCCCTGGCCGCCCGGCTGAAGCGGGTCGCCGCCCGGCCGCGCCTGCTGGCCGCCGAGCTGGCCCGGGCGGGAGCCGAACCCGGCGCCCCCGACGACGGACGCCTCGCCGACCTGCTGGCCGGCCTGTCGGAGGCCGACGCCGCAAGCCTGCTGGAGGAGGTCTGGTCCCTGGCCGGGGTCGAGCCGGTAGGCGGTCGCGGCGCCGCCGAGATCGCGCAGCGGCTGATCCGCCGGGCCGACGCCGCCCGCGCGCCCGCCCTGACCGTCGCCCAGGCCGAGGCCGTTCGCCGCTTCCTGGCGGTCGACGATACGCCCGCCGCCGCCTTCGCCACGGTGCGCGCCATCGCGGGCAAGTCAGCCGACCTCGAGGCGGCGCTCAACGCCTGGAGCCGGCGGCTGGAGCTGCTGGCCGCCGCTGGCGTCCCGGCCGATCGCCTTCGGTTCGCCACGGCGCTTGGCCACGCCTTCGACTATTATGACGGCCTGACCTTCGAGGTTCGCTCGGGGGCGCTCGCGCCCGACCGGGCGGTGGCGGTGGGCGGTCGCTATGACGGCCTGCCCGCGCGGCTGGGCGGCAAGACGGCGGTCAAGGCTGTGGGCTGCATGGTCCGGCCCTGGCGGGCCTGGGCGGGAGGCGAGGCATGAGCGAACCCCTGATCGTCGCCGTGCCCTCGAAGGGGCGGCTCAAGGAACAGGTCGAGGCCTGGCTGTTCGACTGCGGACTATCGCTCTCCGTCTCCGGCGGATCGCGGGGCTACATGGCCGAGCTCAAGGGCGTCCCGGGCGTCCAGGTGCGGCTGCTCTCGGCCGGGGACATCGCCGAGGCCCTGGACGCGGGCGAGGTCCAGCTGGGGATCACCGGCGAGGACCTGCTGCGCGAGCGCGGCGGCGACGTCGACGCCCGCATCCTGCTGCTGCGGGCGCTGGGCTTCGGCCGCGCCGACCTGGTGGTGGCCGTGCCCAAGAGCTGGCTGGACGTGGAGACCATGGCCGACCTGGAGGAGGTGGGCCACGAGCTGGTGGCGCGCACCGGCCGCCGGATGCGGGTGGCCACCAAGTACCTCGTTCAGACGCGAACCTTTTTCGCCCGCCACGGGGTCGCCGACTACCGGATCACCGAATCCGGCGGCGCCACCGAGGGCGCGCCGGCCGCGGGCTCGGCCGAGCTGGTGGTCGACATCACCACCACCGGCGCCACCCTGGTCGCCAACGGCCTGAAGATCTTGTCCGACGGGGTCATACTGAAGAGCCAGGCCCACCTGACCGCCTCCCTTCGCGCGGACTGGAGCGGCGGCCAACTGGCGGTGGCCGAACGGCTGCTGCGGACCATCGAGGCCCGGGCTGTGGCCCACGACAGCGCCATCCTCACCTGGCCCGCCGATCCACGCGACGCCCAGGTGGTGGAGGGCCTCGTGGCGCGGGGCGCGACCCGCCGGCCAAACGGACTTTTGACACCGGTGGACAGGATTGCCGAGGCCTCCATCGCCCTGGCGACCGCGGGAATCGGGCCGGTCACGGCCTCGAGTCCCGACTTCGTATATGATGTTGGTTGTGTCGCACACGAAACACTACTGTCGCGGGTGAAGAATTGACAGCGCCGTCAAAAAGACTCGCGCTGCACGCTAGAAACGCTGCCGCTGGGTAAGTCCGACCAAGATTTACCCTGTACGCTGATTTCGGCGCATTGACTCGGGTCAGAAATTGCCGTTTTCTCAGTCCTGCGAGAGACATGGCGGCGCAAGTCTTCCAGTCTCCGGCGTTTCGGGGAGGAAACGCCCGCTCAATAAGAGCGACTGCTCAAAATAAGGCCCGCTGCGATTATCCCCCGCAGCGGGCCAAATTTTTGTCCGCCACCATTTTTGACGACGCTGTCAAAACACGATTCAGCGCGCCCGGAGGCGACGACCTGGGGCGATCCGATCCTTGGGAACTCAATTCGCCCCTATCCGGTTCCGCTGGCTTTGCGCCGCCAGGAAGCGCTAGGAGATGGCGGGGCCTACTCCCCAAGGGGACCAAGCCATGGCGAAGACACCAAACTATCAATTCGAGAAGCGAGAGCGCGAGCGCGTGAAGGCCAACAAGCTGGCCGAACGCGCCGACGCCAAGCGCGAGCAGCGCGAACGCGCCCGGGCCGAGGCCGCCGGCCCGCCCGCCGATCCCGAGCCGACGGAAGACTGAGCATGCAGGACGGCGTCGTATTCAATCATGAGACCGTATCGCTGGACGGCGAGAGCTTTTCAGGCTGCGAGTTCCGCGACTGCCGCCTGGTCTATGCCGGCGGCCCGGTCCCCAGCTTCAAGGATTGCCGCTTCGAAGGCTGCGAGTGGAAGATGGACGAGGCCGCGAACCGGACCCTGGCCCACCTGAAGGTCATGTGGAGCGTCGGCGAGAAGGGGCCCGTCCAGGCGCTGATCAAGGAAGTCACGGTCGCGCGCTGAGGCGCCCGGCGGGCGTTGGGGAGGGGACGATGACCGAACACCTGCCGCGGGTGAGCGCGCTCAGTTGGGGCGTGAAGCAGAGCTTCCGGACCTATGTGGAGGCCGCGGGCGGCGTGATCGAGGTCCGCGACGGCGCAGAGCGCGCCGAGGACGGCGCCTTCACCTTCGCCGCGGCGCCGGGCGGCGACTTGAGGCTGGACGCCGAGGGCAAGCTGTCGGGACAGGGCTCGTTCCTGGGCGAGGTGCGGTTCGCGGCCCACGGCGGCATGCTCTCAGTGTGTCTCGCCGACCCCATCCTGGAGATCGGTCCGTCCCGCGCGGTGGTCACCGTCGCCGACAGCAGCGCGCGCGACTACCGCCTGGAGGTCGCGCAGCTGGACCTGGGGGCGATGACCTCCGGGGAGGCGGGCGAGATCGTTATCCCCGCGACGGTTTCGATGCACGGCAGCCAATGGCTCGGCGACCACTATCCGCCCAGGACGCCGCTCGACCCGGTGCGCCTGATCCTCGCGCGCCGCTGAGGTCGCCATGCGCAAGCCCGTCGCCACCAAGGCCCTCTATGCGGGATCCTTCGACCCGGTCACCCGCGGCCACCTGGACATCATCGGCAAGGCCCTGCGCACCTTCGACACCGTGCATGTCGCCATCGGGACCAATGTCCGGAAAACCCGCATGTTCGGGGTCGAGGAGAGCCAGCGCCTGCTCGCTCGTTCGATCACGGAGCGCTGGCCGCAGGCGGCGACGGCCGGGACGGACGCCCTGTTCGAAGGCGCCCTGGAAGTGGGGGAATACGCCAACCAGAGCCTGATCGCCTATGCGCGCCGGATCGGGGCGACCCACATCGTGCGCGGCCTACGCGAGGCGAGCGACTTCAACGAGGAATTCAACCTGCACGGGGTGGCGGGCCGGATCGACCCGTCGATCCTGATGGTCCACTTCATCTGCGAGGCCCAGTTCCTCCACGTCTCATCCAGCACCGCCAGGGAGCTCGACGCCGTGGGTGAGCGGATCGACTGGCTGGTCATGCCCAGCGTCGAGGCGGCCTTCGCGGCCCGCCGGGGCTAGGACGCCGGCGGCCTCCAGGCGATGAGGCCTTCCGTCCGTGCACGGACATCCGGCGAGGCCAGGCAGGTGGCGACGGCCTCGTAGCCCGGCGCGCCGGGATAGGGGGCCACCCGTGTCGGCGGCGCATGATTGGCCGGGCAGAGGATGATCGCCTCGTCCGGGCCCACGGCGGCCAGGTCCAGGATCGCGCAGGAGCGGGTCATCAGGAACAGCGGCCGCCCGCCGGGGCCCCGGCGGCGCAGGTGGGCGATCAGGGCCTCCTGGGTCGGCTCGTCCAGCCCCTGTTCCACCATGTCGACCACCAGGATCGCCGGGGCGTCGGCTTCGAGGGCCGTGAGCAGGGCGACCAGGGCGTCGGACTCCGTCGCGCCGTCCTCGGCGAGCCAGGCCAGGGTGGCGTCGACCCGCGCCTTCAGGACCGGGTCGGCCTCCAGCCGCGCGCCGTCCGCCGTCCGCTCCAGGGGCAGGAAGGCGGCGTCCTCCAGGGTCTCGGCCAGGCGCATGGCCAGCCGGGTCTTGCCGCTGCCCAGGGAGCCGATGATGTAGTTCAGCGGCCGGATGTCGCGAAGCTCGAAGCGCTCGCCACCCCAAGGCCAGGGCAGGTCGAAGGCGACGCTGATCTCGCCGGCCGGCCCCGCCAGCCGCGCCAGGTCCGCGGCGGCCGGCGCCTTGCCCTGGGCGAGGTCGGTCCGCAGGCCGCGCACCTTTTCCACCGCGCCGGCCAGCTGGCGGGCGCGGTCCTCGAGGCTCGCCTGGTGCGCGGCCAGGGCCGGCTCCAGGCCCTGGGGATCGCCGCCCAGCACCCGGGCGGTCTGGGCGAGGCTGAGGCCGAGCGCGCGCAGGGCCGCGATCTCGGCGGCGCGGGCCATCTCGTCGGGACCATAGGCCCGCCATCCGGCCGCGGTGCGCACCGGCGCCACGAGGCCGCGCTGCTCGTAGAGGCGCAGGGCCTTGGCGGAGACGCCGAGCCGCCGGGCGGCCTCGGAAGGGTTCAGATATTGGGCGGAAGAGCTCACGAATCACCTCGTTGCTGGCTGACCGCTGTCCTTATCGGGGCGGTCCCAGGGGACGGGTCAACAGGCTTTCTCGGCCGTGACGGCGCGGATCGGCCCGGCGACCGTGCGGGGCTGGGCGCCAGGCCTTGCGATTCCAAAGCAACAGACGGAGTTCGCCAGCCTGGGGTCGAGCCTAGACCCCCGCTGCGCCTTCCACCGGAAGGCCTCACCCAGGCAGCAAGGAAGAGATCCCATGTCGAAAGAAGAAGACAACAAGGCCATCGTCGGCCGCTGGTTCACCGATTTCTGGGGCAAGACCTGCGACCTGGCCATCGTCGACGACCTCGCCGCGCCGGACATGCTCCTGCAATATTCCCTGCACGAGCCGCGTCGCGGCCGCGACGCCATCAAGGCCTTCATGACCGGGTTCCGGGAGGCCTTCCCGGACCTCGAGTTCTGGGGCGCGGCGGACCTGATCGCCGAGGGCGACTACGTGGTCGGCCGCTGGGAAGGCGGCGGGACCCACACCGGCCCGGCGTTCGGCGACTTCCTGACCGGCGCCCTGCCGGCCGCCACCGGCCGGACCATGCGCTTCACCGGCACGACGGTCCTGAAGCTGAAGGACGGCAGGATCGTCGAGGAGATCGGCCTCGACGACGGGGTCACGGCGCTGACCCAGCTGGGCCTGATCCGCGCGGCCTAGGCTCTTGTCGCGATAGAAGCGGACGGCGGCGCGCCGATACGCCGCCGTCCGTGTCGTCACCAGATCCGGACGCGGTCGGCCGGCGCCACATACATGGCGTCGCCCGGCTTGACGCCGAAGGCCTCGTAGAAGGCGTCGATGTTCTTCACCGGCACCTGCACCCGGTACTTGGGCGGCGAGTGCGGGTCGGAGACCAACTGCTGGCGCATGCGGTCGTCACGGTACTTGCCCCGCCAGACCTGGGCCCAGCCCAGGAACACCCGCTGGTCGGCGGTCAGGCCGTCGATCACCGGGGCCGGCTGGCCCTTCAGCGACAGGTGGTAGGCGTCCAGCGCCAGCAGCAGCCCGCCCAGGTCGGCGATGTTCTCGCCCATGGTCAGGTCGCCGTTGATATTGGCGCCGGGCAGGACCTCGACGGCGGCGTACTGCTTGCCGAACTTCTTGGCCTGGGCGTCGAACTTGGCGGCGTCCTCGGCGGTCCACCAGTCGGTGAGCTTGCCGTCGCCGTCCGACTTGCGGCCCTGGTCGTCGAAGCCGTGGGTGATCTCGTGGCCGATCACCCCGCCGATGCCGCCATAGTTGACCGCCGGGTCGCCCTGTGGATCGAAGAACGGCGGCTGGAGGATGGCGGCTGGGAAGACGATCTCGTTCTTGGTCGAGGAGTAGTAGGCGTTGATGGTCGGGGGCGTCATGCCCCACTCCTCGTCGTCCACCGGTCCGCCCAGCCGCGCGGCGCGGTAGTCCCACTCGAAGGCGCTGGCCCGCTGGATGTTGCCGTAGAGGTCGCCCTCCTTGATCGTCAGGCCCGAATAGTCGCGCCATGTGTCGGGATAGGCGATCTTCACCCGGAACTTGGCGAGCTTCTCCAGGGCCTTGGCCTTGGTGGCCGGACCCATCCAGTCCAGCTTCTCGATCCGCGCGCCCATGGCGGTGCGGATGTCGCCGACCAGGGCCTCCATCTTGGCCTTGTTCTCGGCGGGGAAGTAGGCGGCCACATAGACCTTGCCCAGGGCCTCGCCGACATTGTTGTCGATGGCGATCACGCCGCGTTTCCAGCGGGGCTGCTGCACCGGCTGGCCCGAAAGGGTCTTGCTGCGGAACTCGTAATGGGCCTGATCGAAGGCCTTGGAGAGATAGGGCGCGGACTGGTCCGCCAGGTTGAACGCCGACCAGGCCTTCAGCGTGTCGAGCGGGGTCGCCGCATAGATCGCCGCGATCTTCGGGAAGGCGGTGTTCTCGGACACGATCACGCGATCGGTCTTGAGGCCGGCGCCGTCCAGATAGGCCTTCCAGTCGAAGCCCGGCGCATAGGCCTGGAGCTTGGCGACCTCGAAGGGGTTGTAGGTCTTGTCGTCGTCGCGGCGCTCGGCCCGGGTCCAGGAGACCTTGGCGATCTCGGTCTCCAGGGCGACGATGGCCGCGGCGTTCTCCGCCGGCTTCTCCCAGCCCGCCAGGGTCAGCAGCTTGGCGACATAGGCTTCATACGCGGTCTTCTGGGGCGCGAACTTGGCGTCCAGATAATAGTCGCGGTCGGGCAGGCCGAGGCCCCCCTGCACCAGATAGGCCGCGTACTTCTCGGGATCCTTGGCGTCGTCATGGACATAGGAGCCGAAGAACGAGCCGCCGAACCTGCGCGACGTGCCGCCCATGTGGCCGGCCATCTCGTCCTGGGACTTGATGGCGCGGATCGTCGCCAGGTCGCCGGCCAGGGGCTTGGCGCCCAGGGTCTCGACCGCAGCTTCGTCGACGAAGCTGCGGTAGAAGGCGCCGATCTTGGCCTCCTCGCCGGTCGCGCCCGGGTTGGCGGCGGCCTTCTCGACCACGGCGCGCATGCGGTTCTGCGACAGCTCGTTCAGCGCGTCGAAGGCTCCGTAGCGCGAACGGTCGGCGGGGATCTCCAGCTTGTTGAGATAGGTCCCGTTGGCATAGTCGAAGAAGTCCTTCGAGGGCGCGACGGACAGGTCGCGGCCCGCGGCGTCGAAGCCCCAGGGGCCCATCCGCGGGGCCTGGGAGAGGTCGGGCGCATTGGCCGCTAGGGCCGGCGCGGACGCGCAGATCAGGGCTGCGGCCGACGCCGCGCCCAACCAGAGGGTCTTCATGGAATGCGGAGCTTTCATAAGCAGTTGGATTGGCGCGACCGTGGACCGGCCGCGCCCCCCGAAGCACGTTACATTTTGTTTAGGCGAATGCCGCCGCCGACGGACAAATTCCTGCGCTAGAACGGACGGCCAGTGTCTCGGCGCCTACTCCGAACCAATCCCAAGGGTGAAACATGCAGGCCCCTCTCCGCGCGATACTCATCTTGGCCGTCGTCGCGACGGCGGCTCCGGCCGCGGCGGCGACCGATGGCGCCAAACCACCCGCCTTGGCGGCGGGTGCTCCCCGCGACGGCGCGCGTGACTTCGACTTCGAGTTCGGCGTCTGGAACACGCACCTGACCCGGCGCCTACGGCCGCTCACCGGCTCGACCACCTGGGTGGACTACCAAGGCGTGACCACGGTTCGGCCGGTCCTGGGCGGGGCGGCCAATCTGGTCGAACTGGAGGTCAAGGGTCCGGCCGGTGAGATCAAGGCGATCTCGCTGCGGCTCTACGAGCCGGCCGCGCGGCATTGGACCCTGAACTTCGCCAACGGCCAGGACGGCCTGCTGACCAGTCCGATGACCGGTGAGTTCAAGGATGGGGTCGGCACATTCTACGACCAGGACACCCTGAACGGCCGGGCGATCCTGGTGCGGTTCGTCATCTCGTGCGCGAAGCCGACGGTCTGCCGTTTCGAGCAGGCCTTCTCCGACGACGGCGGCAAGGCGTGGGAGGTGAACTGGATCGCGACGGACACGCGCGTCTCCGCGACCGTGCCCGCCGCCTGAGGACCCTGCTCTAGGCGTTCGCGGAAAGGGCCGCGATCGCCTCGGCGCGGATGGCCTTGTAGTCGAGCTTGCCGTTCGGGGCCCGCACCACCGGCGCCAGGACCAGTTCGCGCGGCGCCTTGTAGTCGGCCAGCAGGCTCTTCACGTGGGCGCCGAGCTCGGAAAGCGACGGAACCCCGTCGCCGGTGAAGTCGACCACCGCGCAGATGCGCTCGCCGAACCGCGGATCGGGCACGCCCACCACGGCGGCGTCGCGAACGCCCGCGAAGCGCTTCAGCGCCTCCTCGACCTCTTCCGGGAAGACCTTCTCGCCGCCGGTGTTGATCACCTGCGAGCCGCGGCCCAGCAGGGTGATGGAGCCGTCGGCCTCCACGGTCGCCCAGTCGCCGGGCACGCTCCAGCGGGTCCCCTCGAAGGTGCGGAAGGTCTTGGCCGACTTCTCCTCGTCCTTGTAGTAGCCGACCGGGGTGTGG
>NZ_JAUYOJ010000147.1 GCF_030697925.1 Phenylobacterium sp.
AGCCACGCCCCACGCGCCGACCTCCGTGCATCCCCCGGCCCAAACCAATCCATCCGACCCCCCCAAAGATCGGACCCTTGGATCAGCTCCGCTCAACCCAGGGAATCACTTCCGTGCATCCGGTAGCCCAGAGGGGGAGCATCTGGGCGTTGCGCTAGGCCCGACCCAAGGCCTTCAACACCACCGGCGCCAGGCCGCGGGCGATCACCTGGACGCCCTGGGCGTTGGGGTGGAAGCCGTCGCGCTGGTTGAGGGTCGGGGTCTGGGCGACGCCGGCCAGCAGGTTGGGATAGAGGGCCGCGCCATGGGCGCGGGCCACGGCGGCGAACACCGCCTCGAACTCCCGGGCATAGGACCGGCCGATCACCGCCGGGGGCTTCAGGCCCGCCACCACCACCGCGATCTTCCGCGCGCGCAGCCGGCCGACGATGCGGTCGAGATTGGCCTTGGTCCGCTTGGGATCCTGGCCCTGCAGGAGGTCGTTGCCGCCGAGCGCCACCACGCAGACACTGGTGTCCTTCTGAACGCTGAAATCGAGGCGCGCCAAGCCGCCCGCGGTGGTGTCGCCCGAGACGCCCGCGCCGCGCACCAGGGCGCCGGCGCCCAGCCGGTCGAGCTCGGCCTGCAGCCGGGCGGGGAGGGCGGCCCGCGCGGGCAGGCCGTAGCCGGCGGTGATGGAATCGCCCAGCAGGGTGACCACGCGCCGCGGCGCGGCCGGGGCCGCGCCGGGCAGGACGAGCGCCATGGCGGCGATCACGGCGCGGCGGGTCGTCAGGCTGGTGGGTGTGTCGGCCATTCTCCTGCCCTATCTAAGGCTTCGCTTGCCAAGTCGCCATCGCTTCAGAGGTCCTCTTGTCCGACGCTGGTCCGCCGCTCGTCCTCTCGAACGTCTGCCTCACCCTGCCTTCCGCGGCGGGTCCCGTGGATATCCTGCGCGACCTGAGCTTTTCCGTGGCCGAACGGGAGCGGGTGGCGGTCACCGGCCCATCGGGCTCTGGCAAGTCCTCGCTGATCGCCGTGGCCGCCGGCCTGGAGCGGCCAACCTCCGGCTGGGTCACCCTGTTCGGCCGGGAGCTGTCGAAACTGGACGAGGACGGGCGCGCCCGTCTGCGCCGGGGCCGGGTCAGCCTCGTGTTCCAGGCCTTCCACCTGCTGCCCAACATGACCGCCCTGGAGAATGTCTCCGCCCCCATGGAGATCGCGGGCGCGGCCGACGCCGAGACCGTGGCCAGGGGCTGGTTGGACCGGGTCGGCCTCTCGGCGCGCCTGAAGCATTATCCGCACCAGCTCTCCGGTGGCGAGCAGCAGCGGGTGGCGCTGGCCCGGGCGCTCGCGCCGCGGCCCGCCCTGCTGTTCGCCGACGAACCCACCGGCAATCTGGACGGGGTCAACGCCGCCCATGTGGCCGACCTGCTGTTCGGGCTGGTGGCGGAGGAGGGGGCCGCCCTGGTCCTGGTCACCCACGACGAAGCCCTGGCCGCCCGCGCCGACCGCCGGGTGCGGCTGGCCGACGGGCGCGTGGCGCCGTGAAGTTCCTGGCCTGGCGGTTCGCCGCCCGCGAGCTGCGCTCCGGGGTGAAGGGGTTCCGTATCTTCCTGGCCTGCCTGGCGCTCGGCGTGGCGGCCATCGCCGCCGCGGGCTCGACCGCCGAGGCCTTCCGGACCGGACTGGCCGTGCAGGCGCGCGAGATCCTGGGCGGCGATATGGCCGTCTCCCTGGAACAGCGCCGGTTCTCCGACACCGAGCGCAGGGCCATCGAGGCCATGGGCGCGACCTCCTGGGCCGTCGGGACCCGGGCCATGGCCCAGGCGGCGTCCGGCGAGCGAAGGCTGGTCGAACTGCGCGGGGTGAGCGAGGCCTATCCGCTCTCCGGCAAGGTGACCCTGGAGACCGGCCAGCCCCTGGCCCGCGCCCTGGCCATCCGCGACGGGGTGGCCGGCGCGGCGGTGGAGCGGGCCTTGTTGGAACGCCTTGGCCTGAAGATCGGGGACCAGATCCTGGTCGGCGAGATGCCGGTGGCGGTCCGCGACGTGCTGCAGGAGGAGCCCGACCGGCTGTCGCGCGGCTTCGCGCTGGGGCCGCGGGTGCTGACGCGCCGTGAGGCCGTGGCGGCCGGCGGGTTCCTGGAGCCGGGCCTGACCTTCGCCGAGACCGCCCGCGTGGCCTTGCCGCCGGCCACGGACCTGAAGGCGGCGCGGCAGGCCCTGCGCAAGGCGTTGAAGGACAGGTCCATCCGCATCCGCGACCGCGAGGATGCCGCCCCGGGCATCCGCTGGTTGATCGACCAGCTGGAATACTTCCTGGGCTTCATCGGCCTGGCTTCCCTGGTGGCCGGGGGACTGGGGGTGTTCGGCGCGGTGGTCGCCTTCCTGGAGGCGCGCAAGCCCTCGATCGCCGTGCTGAAGGCGCTCGGGGCCGAGGGGCCGTTCATCCGCGACCTCTACCTGATCCAGATCGGGGTCCTGGCCCTGCTGGGGGTGGCCCTCGGCCTGGCGATCGGCGCCGCGGCGCCCTTCGTCCTGGGCGGGTTGGTCCCCGACGACATCCCGGTTCCGGCCCTGTTCGACATCTATCCAGTCCCGCTGCTGAAGGCCGCGGCCTTCGGCCTGCTGTCGGCGGCGGCCTTCTCGCTCGCGCCCCTGGCGCGGGCGCGGGTGACCCCGCCGGCCAGCCTGTTTCGCCGCGACGTCGGGGGGCGGCTGAAGCTGGACGTCGAGACGGTGGGGGCGGGCGTCGCGGCGCTGGCCCTGGCGGCGCTCTCGGTGATCACCGCGCCCACCCCGTTAGCAGCGGCCGGGATGATCGGCGGGGTGGCGGTGTCGTTCGTGCTGCTGTGGGGCCTGGGGCTGGGCGCGGCCTGGCTGGCCGGGCGGCTGCGGGGGCGGACGCGAGGTTCCATGCGCATGGGCCTGGCCAATCTGGCGGGGCCGCGCTCGGCGGCGCGCACCGCCGCGCCCGCCATCGGCCTGGGGGTGGCCCTGCTGTCGGCGGTGGTGCTGATCCAGTCCAGCCTGCTGCGCCAGGTGGCCGAGGTCGCGCCGCGCACCGCCCCGGCCCTGGTGTTCACCGAGATCCCCGGCGCGCGGGCCGCCGAGTTCGACGCGGCGGTGGCCGCCGCCTTCGCCGCGCCCCTGACCCCGGAGACCTATCTGCGCGCGCCGTTCCTGACGGGCCGGATCATCCGGCTGGGCGCCATGCCCGTGAACCGCAACGCCATCAACGAGCAGGAGCGCTGGGCCTATGACAACGACATCTCGCTATCGGCCATCGGGCCGGAGCCGAAGAACGCCAAGGTCGTGGAGGGTCGCTGGTGGCCGGCCGACTATGCCGGTCCGCCGCTGTTGGCCATGGAGGTCGACGCCGCGCGGGCCGGCCGGCTGAAGGTCGGCAACCTGGTGACCCTGTCGGTGCTGGGCCGCGAGATCGAGGCCAAGGTGGCGGTGCTGCGCGAGGTCGATGTCGGTGGCTTCGGCGCGAGTTTCCCCCTGGTTCTGAACCCCTCGGCCCTGGAGGGAGCGGAGTTGCGCCACGTGGCCATCGCCAAGGCCAGCCGGGCCCAGGAGGCCCGCGTGGCCCGTGCGCTCGGCGGCGCCTTCCCGGAGGTGAACGTGATCTCGGTGCGCGAGCAGCTGGAGGCCGCCACCGACCTCTTCGACCGCCTGGCGCTCGCCATCCGCGGCGCGGCCGGCGTGGCCGCCCTCGCCGGGCTGCTGGTGCTGACCGGGGCCATTGCCGCCCGCGCCCAGGCCCGGGCGCGGGAAGCCACCATCCTCAAGGTGCTGGGCGCCTCGCGGCTGCAGATTCTTTCGGCCTATGTGCTGGAATACGGCGTGGTGGGCCTGATCGCCGGGGTGACCGGCGTGGGCCTGGGCGTGTTCGCCGCCTGGCCGGTGGTGACCCTGGTGTTCAAGGCCGACTGGGCCATCGATTGGGGCGGGGTGGCGGCCCTGGTGGGCGGCGCGGCGCTGCTGGCGGGGCTGGGCGGCCTGCTGGCCTCGCTACAGGCCCTGGCCAAGCGCCCGGCGGACGCCCTTCGCGCCGAATGAGTGAGTCGCATTAAGTTTCTAGTCACCGAAGCAGCCCGGTATGCGCGGGATGAGGCTAGTCCATTCCGCCGAACCCGTTCGCTTCGACCATGGCGCCGCGCTTCGCGTGCCGCCGCCGCACGACGTCAAGAACTGGCGCACCCTGTGGATGTGGCTGGGGGAAGACGCCCAGGCCATGACCGAGGCCGGTTCCGTCCAGGTCTGCACCCCCGACGGCTGGACCGTGGCCCAGCCCGGCGATTGGATCGTGCTGTCGGTGAGCGGCGAGTTCCACGTGGCCCACGCGCGGCGGACGCTGGATTCGTAGACGGGCGCGCGGTCCTTCTCCCCTTGCGGGAGAAGGTGGCCGTTCGGAGAACGTTCGGATGAGGGGTTTCTCAGAACTCTCCGACGAGACTGGCGAAGCCAATTTTGGACACGAAGACCACAAAGGACGCGAAGGGTGCCGAACGCGATAGGCCGAGCCGGGGCTACCCTTCGTGGTCTTCGCGTCCTTTGAGTCCAATTTCCTCGGATGTTCCGGCTTCGCCGCCTCCAATCGGATAGGGCCATCGACCCCTCATCCGACCCCGCTCTCGCGGGGCCACCTTCTCCCGCAAGGGGAGAAGGATGCACCCTACCGCAGCGACGCGTTCAGCTTTGCGAGGACGTCGAGGCTCGGCACCAGCTCGGCTTCGTTCAAGCTGTTCAAGGGAACATCCACCGTGTCGAGGTTCTCGTGCAGGTCGCGGGCCTCGGGGTCGATGAACAGCAGGCCGGTGACGATCTCACCCAGGGCCTGGCGGGCTTGGAGGTAGGCCAGGGCGCCGACCCGGTCGCTGGGATCGTAGTGCTGGGCCAGCTTGTGGAGCTGCAGGATCGAGCCGTCATGCTGGGTGACCGGGACGGTCGTGCCAGGAGCGTAGTCGACCTGGATCTCGTCGCGCGGGACGACGACGTCCAGGCGGTTCACCGCTTCGTTGTGCTCGCGGACATAGTCGTAGCTCTTGGTCGAGCCGACGTGGTTGTTGAACTGCACGCAGGGGCTGATGCAGTCGATGAAGGCCGCGCCCTTATGGGCGAGCGCCGCCTTGATCAGAGGCACCAGCTGGGCCTTGTCGCCGGAGAAGGAGCGGGCGACGAAGGTGGCGCCCATCTGCAGGGCCAGCATGACCAGGTCGATGCCGGCATCGTGGTTGACCACGCCCTTCTTGGACTTCGAGCCCTTGTCGGAGGTGGCGGAGAACTGGCCCTTGGTCAGGCCGTACACCCCGTTGTTCTCCACGATGTAGAGCATGTTGACGCCGCGGCGGATCGAGTGGGCGAACTGGCCCAGGCCGATCGAGGCCGAGTCGCCGTCGCCCGAGACCCCAAGATAGATCAGGTCGCGATTGGCCAGGTTGGCGCCGGTGAGCACCGAGGGCATGCGCCCGTGGACGGTGTTGAAGCCGTGGGAGTTGCCCAGGAAATAGTCCGGGGTCTTGGACGAGCAGCCGATGCCCGACAGCTTGGCGATCCGGTGGGGCGGCAGCTCCAGCTCATAGCAGGCCTGGATGATGGCCGCCGAGATCGAGTCGTGGCCGCAGCCGGCGCAAAGCGTCGAGACCGAGCCCTCATAGTCGCGGCGGGTATAGCCCAGGCTGTTGGCCGCGAGCTTGGGGTGATGCAGCTGGGGCTTGGTGATGTAGGTCATTCGGCGGCCTCCACGCGGCCAGCGGTCATCAAGTCCCCGATGGCGCCGGCGATGAAGCGGGCGGTGATCGGCGAGCCGTCATAGTTGAGTACAGGGACCAGCTTGGACGGGGCGACGTCGCCCTCGTTGACCAGCAGGGTGCGGAGCTGGGCGTCGCGGTTCTGTTCGACCACGAACACCCGGTCGTGGGCGGCGATGAAGTCGAACACCTCGTCGGCGAAGGGGAAACCGCGTACGCGCAGGGCATCCAGATGGAGGCCCTGGGTTTCCAGGGTTTCCAGCGCCTCGTGCATGGAGGGGGTGCTGGAGCCGAAATAGATCACCCCCTCGCGGGTGGCGCGCTTGGCGGGGCGGGCGACCGGGGCGGGGACCAGGGCCTTGGCCGTGTCGAACTTGCGCAGCAGGCGTTCCATGTTGTCGACATAGACCGCGCCCTCCTCGCTGTAGCGGGCATAGGGATTGCGCGAGGTGCCGCGGGTGAAATAGCCGCCCTTGGTGGGGTGGACGCCCGGATAGGTGCGGTAGGGGACGCCATCGCCGTCGACGTCGAGATAGCGGCCGAATTCCTTGCCGGCCTCCAGGTCCTCGTAGGTCATCACCTTGCCGCGGTCGAGCTTGCGTTCGGGGTCCCACTCGAAGGGCTTGGTCAGCCACTCGTTCATGCCGATGTCGAGGTCCAGCATGACGAAGATGGTGGTCTGCAGCCGGTCGGCGAGATCGAAGGCGAGCGCCCCCATCTCGAAGCATTCGCCGGGATCTGCGGGCAGCAGCATGGGGTGCTTGGTGTCGCCGTGGCCGGCATAGGCGCCGGCCAGCAGGTCGGCCTGCTGGGTGCGGGTGGGCATGCCGGTGGACGGCCCGCCGCGCTGGACGTCGAAGATCACCGCCGGGATCTCGGCGAAATAGGAAAGACCGATGAACTCGGTCATCAGCGAGACGCCGGGCCCCGAGGTGGCGGTGAAGGCCCGCGCGCCATTCCAGCCGGCGCCCACCACCACGCCGATGGAGGCGATCTCGTCCTCGGCCTGGACGATGGCGTAGCGGGCCTTGCCGCTGTCCGGATCGGTCCGGTAGTCCTCGCAGAAGCCGGTGAAGGCCTCGGCGAGCGAAGTCGAAGGGGTGATCGGATACCAGGCGCAGACCGTGGCGCCGCCATAGACCGCGCCCAGGGCCGCGGCCATGTTGCCTTCGACGAAGATCCGGTCGCCGACCCCGTCGGCGCGGACCACCTTCAGGCCCAGGGGCTGGAGGTTCTCGGCCACATGGTCCCGGCCCATCTTGAGCGCGGCGACGTTGGCGGCGATCAGCCGTTCCTTGCCCGCGAACTGCTCGGACAGCAGGGTCTCCAGGACTTCGAGCTCGATGCCAAGAAGGGCGGCCAAGGCCCCGACATAGATGATGTTCTTGAACAGCTGACGCTCGCGCGGAAGCTGGTAGGCGGCGTTGCAGATGGCGGTCAGGGGTACGCCCACCACATTGATGTCGTCGCGGAACTTCTCGCGGGGCAGGGGCTTGGTGGAGTCGTAGAACAGGTAGCCGCCGGGCTCGATCTCGGCGATGTCGCGGTCCCAGGTCTGCGGGTTCATGGCGACCATCAGGTCCACCCCGCCGCGCCGCCCCAGATGGCCGGCCCCGGTCACCCGCACCTCGAACCAGGTCGGCAGGCCCTGGATGTTGGACGGGAAGATGTTGCGCGCCGCGACGGGCACGCCCATCCGCAGGATCGACTTGGCGAACATGCCGTTGGCGCTCGCCGAACCCGATCCGTTGACGTTGGCGAACTTGACGACGAAGTCGTTGACGGCCTCTAGCGGCATGTCCCCCCCGCGTGGGTCATATCCAGGAGGAACTTCTGCATGTCCCAGGCCCCGGTGGGGCAGCGCTCGGCGCAGAGGCCGCAGTGCAGGCAGACATCCTCGTCCTTGACCATCACCCGGCCGGTCTTGAGATCGCCGGAGACCAGGATGGCCTGTTCGGTGTTCAGCGCCGGGGCGTTGAGGCGACCGCGCAGGTCGTCCTCGTCGCCATTTTCGGTGAAGGTGATGCAGTCCACCGGGCAGATGTCGGCGCAGGCGTCGCACTCGATGCAGGCAGGCTCGGAGAACACCGTCTGGATGTCGCAGTTGAGGCAGCGCTGGGCCTCGCGATAGGCCATCTCGAGGTCGAAGCCGAGTTCGACCTCGACCTTGACGTCTTTCAGCGCCACGGCCTTGTCGCGCAGCGGCACCCGGTAGCGCAGGTCGTTGGCGATGTCGTTGTCGTAGCTCCACTCATGGATGCCCATCTTCTGGCTGGCCATGGAAAAGCCGGGCGGTGGGCGGTCGGCGAGGTCCTGGCCCTTGCAGAACTTGTCGATGGAGATGGCCGCGTCGTGGCCCTGGGCCACGGCCCAGATGATGTTCTTAGGCCCGAAGGCGGCGTCGCCGCCGAAAAAGACCCGCGGATGGGTGGACTGGAAGGTCACCGGATCGACCTGCGGCATGCCGCTGGCGTCGTCGAAGGTGAGGCCGATGTCGCGCTCCATCCAGGGGAAGGCGTTCTCCTGGCCCACGGCGATCAGGACGTCGTCGCACTCGAAATGCTGGTCGGGCTCGCCGGTGGGGACCAGGCTGCGGCGGCCGCGTTCGTCGAACCGCGGCTCAACCTTCTCGAAGGTCACGCCGGTGAGGCGGCCGTCCTCATGGGTGAAGGCCTTGGGGACCAGGAAGTTGAGGATCGGGATGTCTTCATGGATGGCGTCTTCCTTTTCCCAGGGCGAGGCCTTCATCTCCTCGAAGCCGGAGCGGACGATCACCTTGACGTCCTCGCCGCCCAGCCGCCGCGAGGTGCGGCAGCAGTCCATGGCGGTGTTGCCGCCACCCAGCACGATCACCCGGCGGCCGATCTTCTCGATGTGGCCGAAGGAGACGCTGGCGAGCCAGTCGATGCCGATGTGGATGTGGCCGGCGACCTCGCGGCGGCCCGGAAGGTCCAGGTCGCGGCCGCGCGGCGCGCCCGAGCCCACGAAGACCGCGTCATAACCCTCGTCGAGCACCGACTTGAGGCTGTCGACATAGGAGCCCAGTCGCATCTCCATGCCGAGCCCGGTGATGTAGCCCACCTCTTCGTCAATGACGGACTCGGGCAGGCGGAAGCGGGGGATCTGGCTGCGGATCATGCCGCCGGCCTTGGCGTCGCCGTCATAGAGCACCAACTCATAGCCCAGGGGCGCCAGGTCGCGCGCCACGGTGAGCGAGGCGGGGCCGGCGCCGATCAGGGCGATTCGCTTACCGTTGGAGGCGGACGCGGGCGGGGGCAGGCGGCCGGTGATGTCGTCCTTGTTGTCGGCGGCGACCCGCTTGAGGCGGCAAATGGCGACGGGTTCGTCCTCCACCCGGCCGCGGCGGCAGGCCGGCTCGCAGGGGCGGTCGCAGGTCCGTCCCAGGATCCCCGGGAAGACGTTGGACTTCCAGTTGACCATGTAGGCGTCGGAATATCGGCCTTCGGCGATCAGACGGATATATTCGGGAACCGGCGTATGGGCAGGACAGGCCCACTGACAATCGACAACCTTGTGGAAGTAGTCGGGACCCTCGGTACTGGTGCGCTGCACAAACCACTCCCTCTCCCCGACGCCGTTCTCCCGCAACTGCGAAGACGAGCTCCAATGGAGCAGATCCAGCCAATTGCGGCGCGACGTTCGTTATCGATGGTAAGTCCTTATCCGGGTCTCGGCCAATACGTTTCTCGGCTCTCGGGAGGCGATTTTTCGCCTGGCGGCGTCTGAAATTCGTGATCCGGGTCGCTCTTGGCGCGCCAGCCTCGCGGATGGTGCAGCGCCCAAATCCCGCTCAACAGCCTGTGATCATGCGACGAATCCCGAGCTTGACCCTTTGACTGTCGCGGGATTGTCGTAACACTTGATTAACCCGCAAGGGGTGGCCTGCCGCGAGGAACAATCGATGCCGAATCCGATGATCGACGTCAGTTCAGTGCTCGCTTCGCCCGTTCCGGAGGACTTCGTCTCCTACACCATCGATCTCGACGATGGCGAGGCCGAGCGGATCGCCGCGGCGATGGCGATCAACGAGCGCCGCGCCCAGGTGGAAAACCCGGAAGGCCTGCGCCGCGCGCGCGCGCTCTGACCGACGACCCCGTCGAGACCAAGCCTAGGCTTGTACGACAGCTCGTCAGAGCTGCGGCACCTCGGCCGCCGACATCGGGACATTGCCTGACATCCAGAGGCCAATTAGCACCGCGATCGCGACGATGGCGGCCAGCACCAGGGCCCAGGCATTGCCAAGAGTCGGCATGCCGTGGGTCTTGACGTGCGCATCGGCCGCGCGGCGCGGCATCAACGGACGTCCGACGCGTGGGATGTGCAGGTGCGGTAGGTGTAGATTTATCGCCCTCATGGCGACCTCCATACGATGACCGGCGGAGGCCGCGCGTAGACGCAGCCGCGCCTGGCTTTTGTTCAACGGTTTCGCTTGGAGTCGGTTCCGGATTCTACGACTCGCAAACAACCCGCCGCGCGCCGCGGATCGAATATTTCCCGACGCGCCCTTCATGCACGTCGCCGCGTTTCCCATCTGAAGGGGGCCGGTCGCCGTGAGTTGAACCGGAGGCGGCCGGCGAGAGTGGTCGCCATGCCGTCTTCCACCGCACTAGCGCACGCCGCCCATGGCTCGGACAGCGAGGTCGGCCGTGTCCTGCGACGCGTTCTGGCCGGTCGAGCCCGCGACCCGCCCAGGCCGCAGGCAAGGCGCCGCCGCCAAGGCCCCTTGTTGGCCGTCCTCGCGTCGCTGTCGGTCCACGCCATCATCGGCGTCTATGTGTGGAAGGCGAAGTTCGAGCCGAACTACCGAGAATACGCCGACGATGTGACCAGCGTGGAACTGGTCAAGCCCGTACCGCCGCCGCCTCCGCCGCCGCCGCCGCCGCCGCCCCCGAACACCCCGCCGCCGCCGCCGCCGAAACTGCAGCCCCGCCCGCCCGCCGCCGTGGTCGACCTGCCTCCGACGGTTCCGCCGCTCCCCGTCCCGCCGGTTGAGCGCCGGGTGGAGCAGCCCGCGCCGCCCCGCATCGTCGAGCCGCTGCCGCCGACGCCGGTGGTCGCGCCGCCGCGCCCGGCCGTGATCCAGAACCCCGACTGGCTGCGCCGGCCCAGCGGGGAGGATTTCGCCCGCTACTATCCCGATCGGGCGTTGCGCATGAGCGTGGAGGGACGGGTGACGTTGAGCTGCACCGTGACCGCGAAGGGCGCCCTGGGGGGCTGCACGGTGGCCTCCGAGGTCCCGGACGATCAGGAGTTCGGCGCGGCCGCCTTGCGCATGACGAGGCTCTTCAAGATGCGGCCCATGACCCGCGACGGCGCGCCGGTCTCAGGAGGGACGGTGAAGATCCCCATTCGATTCACGCTGCCGAAGGACTGAGGCCCCTCAACCTAGCCGGCCGAAGTGCGTCTCGGCGCGCCCAATTCCCCGGACGTGTCCTGGCTTAGCGCGCGCTCGATGCCGGCGAGCAGGCGCTCGGGCGTGATCGGCTTGGAGATGTGATGATTGGCGCCGGCCTCGACGGCCAGGGCCAGGTGCTCGTCCATGGCGTTGGCGGAGAACATGGCGATCGGCGTGGGTGCGCAGTCCGCGGCGGATTCGCGACGACGGATCGTCCGTGTGGCGGCCAGCCCGTCCATCACCGGCATCTGCATGTCCATCAGGATCAGGTCGAAGAGGCCCGGCTTGAAGATGTCGACGGCCTCCTGGCCATTGCCGACGATGGTCAGGTCGATGCCGGTGGGCGCCAGGATGAGCTGCACGACGCGCTGGTTGGTGGGATGGTCCTCAGCCAGGAGGATTCGGACGTTCCCCATATCCGGGGGGGAGGGCCCCGCCGGCTCATCTGTCGCGATCCCGTCGACCTGTCGCCGCCGGTATTCGGCGAGCGTCACGGTCCGCCGGAGCGGCAGCTCCACTATGAACACGCTGCCGGCGCCGGGCTCCGAACGGGCGGAGATCTGGCCCTGCATCAGTTCGGCTAGCGCCTTGCAGATGGCCAGGCCCAGACCTGTGCCGCCGAACTTCCGCGAGATCGAACCGTCGGCCTGGACGAACCGACTGAACAGGCGATTGGCGACCTCGGCGTCAAAGCCGATCCCGCAGTCGACCACCTCGATACGGATGATCGTCGGTTCCCCGGCCTGCGACGGATCGATGGCCTCGACCTTGACGGCGACGGCGCCCGCCGGGGTGAACTTGATGGCGTTGGAGGCGAGGTTCGAAATGACCTGCTTGATCCGGATGGCGTCGCCCTCGAAGACGCCCTGGGCGGCTTCGTCATAGGCGACATGGAATTCCAGGCCCTTCTCGTCGGCCCGGGCGCGCATCAGCTCCGCAGCCGCCTCGATCTCCTGGCGCAGGTCGAAGGGCGCGACCTGGAGCTGGAAATTGCCCGCCTCGATCTTGGCCTGGTCCAGGATGTCGGAAAGCATCCGCTCCAGCATTTGGCCCGAGGACTGCACCAGGGCCACCATCTCGCGCTGGCCCGGCGAAAGCTCGGTCCGCGCGAGGGCGCCGGCGATGCCGATCACCCCGTTGAGCGGCGTGCGGATCTCGTGGCTCATATTGGCGACGAAGACGCTCTTGGCGTGGTTGGCGCTCTCGGCGAGGTCGCGGGCGGCCTCGAGTTGGTGCTCCAGCGCCTTGCGCTCGGAGATGTCGATGGTGGTGCCGAACACCCGCAGCGGCTGGCCGTCCGGCGTCCGCGACACCAGCCGACCGCGCGAGAGCACCCACTTGTAGCCGCCGTCCTTGCAGCGCATCCGGAGTTCCGAGGTGGTGTGCGGCGTCTGGTCCTGGAAGTGCGCCGCATATTGCTCGCCCAGCATCGGCAGGTCGTCGGGATGGACGAACACGCGCCAGTCGGCGATCGGCCTCTCGACGTCGCCCGGAGCGTAGCCGAGCATGGCCAGCCAGGCGGGGCTCGGGTGGAGCCACCCGCTGCCGACGTCGATCTCGAAGAAGCCGTCGCCCGAGGACTCGACGGCGATCGAGAGTTTGCGCTCGAGATCGACGAACTCGACCTGGCGATCGGCCAGTTCGTTGAGCACCGCGCCATGATCCAGCGAGAAGCGCCGCGCCGCCAGCGCCGCCAGTCCGATGAGCGTCGGTATCAGGAAGGAGGGCCAGGCCAGCCCAAACGCCAGGGCCGGGCCGAGCGCCGCGGCCATCAGCGCCGGCGATATGGTCGCCAACAGCAGCGTCCGGTTGGCGTTGAAATGGATGAAGGTGGTCAGGACCGACCCGCCGACCCAGGTCGCGGCCAGGGCGACACCCACCGGCGACCCGTCGGCCAGCCACAGCACCGTCAGGGTCTGGAATAGGCAGGCGCCCACGAAATTGACGGCCGCGAGGCCGGCCGCCGCGCGATCCTCCCGCAACCGGGTCAGGAACGGCTCGATCAAGGGCTGTACCGCCAGCTCCCAGGCGACGATCGCCGCAATCCAGGTCGCCGAGACCATCCAGGGCAAAACGTGTAGGGAAATCAGCGCATAAGCAGCCGCGAACCCGATCCGATCGTATCTGCCACGCCGCCCGAGGGCGATTGCCGTGCGAACGCCGAACGCCACGGCCGCGGCGGACCGGTCGTCGGCGATTTTCGCGTTCGGCGCGCGCGACATCAACGTTTCCCCCTTTGCCCAGAGCCTAGCCCCGGGGCTCGGAAGGTCGCGTTAACAAGCGCTTGCCGACAAATCGTCGCAGCGCCGCCCTGCATCCGCGGATGCAGGGCGGACCGGCCGCCTAGAAATCCAGTCGCAGCCCGACGCGGAACGTGCGGCCGAACACGTCGTAGAGGTTCCGGTTGGTCTGCGGATAGCCCACCGTGTTCTCGGCGCCGAGCGCGTTCGGATTGCCGACCAGGACCGGCTCGGTGTTGAACAGGTTCTTGATCGAGACGAAGGCCTCGCCGTCGACGCTGGCGACCGTGAAGCTGTGGGTCGCCGAAACATCGAAATAGATCGCCCCTTCGATGCTGTTGTCGTTGATCGTGTAGTAGGGCGCGACGCTGGCCGGGCAGGCGCTTTGGCACTCGGTGTAGGCGTTGCTGACCACGCCATCGCTGACGCCGCGGGCCGTCAGGTTGAACGACCAGGGTTCCAGGTTGTAGGTGGCCGACAGGCGGTAAACCCAGTCCGGCGTGCTGGTGGTGTTGGCGCCGGCCAGGTCGATCGCGGTGACGCCGTCGTCAGTCACGTTCTCGATATAGTGGGTGAACATACCGCGCAGGGTCAGGGCGCCGGCTCCCCAGGCGACGAAATCCTCCAGGTTGGTGCGGTAGGAGACCTCGATGTCGAGGCCCTTCGCGGACATGCTGTTGAGGTTGTCGTAGTAGAGGTCGATGGTGCTCAGCGCCCCGTTCACAAACTTCAGGTTGCTGCAGTACGCCGCGACCTTTTGGATGTAGCAGTAGTCGGCCGTCTGCTGGGCGGTGACGAAGCTGATGACCCCGTTCACCTTGATGTCGTAGTAGTCGATCGAAGCCTGGAAGCCGGGCAGGAAACGCGGCGAGACCACCACCCCGACGCCATAGCCGTCGGCGACCTCGGGCTTGGCGTCGGGATTGCCCTGCAAGTTCTGGACGAAGGAGGTCGAGACGCCGTTGATGTTCACCGAATTGCTGCGCGCGGTGCCGGCGTCGTACAGCTCGCTCATGTTCGCCGCGCGGATATCGCGCGACGCCGAGGCTCGGAACTTGATGTCGTCGATCGGCGCGTAGGTCAGGCCCGCCTTCCACGTCTTCACCGTGCCCGAGGTGCTGTAATCCGTCAGGCGGAACGCGCCGTTGAAGTCCAGGCCCGCATAGAGCGGCACCACGCCTTCCAGATAGGCCTCGGTCACGTCGTACTCGCCGCGGGTGACCTTGTAGTTGCCGTACTTCCAGCCGTTCGCGTACTCGGGGTCGACCGCGCCGGTCATCTTCTCCTTGCGATATTCCGCGCCCGCAGCCAGTGAGATCGGCCCGGCCCAGCCCTCGATGCTGCTGGTCGTCAGGTTGAAGGCCGCGACGTCCTGGGTGAATTCCTGCTCACGCAGCGGCGTGCCGAGCACGTAGTTCAGCGCCGCCTGGCTGGCCACGCCCACGCCGAAGCGATTGAGCGGCACGCAGCCGTTGCTGGGACTGGTGATCGTGGAGCGGCAGACGATTTGGCCGTTGCTGAGCACGGCGTCCGTGGCGAGCGCCAGGCGCGCATTGTTCCAGGTCGGGGTCAGCTGCTCATGGGTCTGGGTCTTGCCGTGCTGGTAGTAGGCGTCCCAGTCGATATCCAGGTTGAACAGCTGGAAGTCGCCCTTGCCGCCGATCACATAGCGCTCGGTCTCGCGTTCCATGGCGCTGCCGGAGGCCGGCATGTCGGCGTTGCTGGTGCCCATGGTGAAGGAGGTCAGGCCTAGCGCGGTCATCTGCGCCTTCACCGCAGCCGGCAGGTAGGCGTTATCGGATCGAATGACGAGGCCGGTCTGGGTCGGCGAGATGTAGTAGCCCAGCCCCTCGTACTTGGCGTAGGACGCTTGGGCGAAGACCTCGATATTGGGCGTCAACTCATAGCTGACGCGGCCGAAATAGCTGTCGCGGTCCTCGTTCGGTATCAGGGTGTTGGTGCCGTTGATCCCCGAGGAGGAGTATTCCCAGTCACCGCCGACCATCCACTGGCCCGACACCGCGCCATAGGCCAGCTGGTTCACCGAGCCGTTGACGCCGAAATAGGTTCCCCGCATCGGGCCTGCGGTGATGAGGCCGCCGGGCGTGTAGGTGGAGATGCCCACATGGTCGGTGACGATGTAGTAGGGCGCGCCGGCCGAGAGGTCGGTGTTGCGGATCGCGAAATGGCCGCTCTTGTTCCAGTCGCGATCGATGGTCTGGACCCCGTCCTGCCGCACCCACTCGGCGCTGAATAGGGCGTGGCCCTTGCCGTCGGCGAAGCCGCCGCCTGCGGTGATGTTGTACTTCCAGTTCTCGCCGTCGCCGTAGGTGGTCTCGCCGTATTCCAGCGTGGTTTTGACGCCGGTGTACTCCTTGTCGAGGATGAAATTGACCACGCCGCCGATGGCGTCGGAGCCGTAGGCCGAGGAGGCGCCGCCCGTCACCACCTCGACCCGCGAGATCAGCGACTGCGGGAAAGTGTTGGTGTCGACCTGGCCGGTGGCCGCCGAGACGACGGACCGCTGCCCGTCGAACAGCACCAGGGTCCGGCCTGTGCCCAGCGAGCGCAGGTTGAGCGCGCTGATGCCGGCCGCGCCGTTGCTGAGCGCGCCCGAGGAGTTGGCCGCCGTCGAACTCCCGGCCACCGACGGCAAGGTGTTGACGAAATCGGCGATGTTGGCCGGGGCCGCCGCGGCGATTTCCTGGGCCCCCAGGACGTTCACCGGCGTCGGCGCGTCATAGCCGTCCCGAGCGATGCGCGATCCGGTGACGACGACCTCGTCAACGGCCTCATCGCCCGCCGCCGTGTCCGTCGCCGCCTGGGCGAGGGCGGCCTGACCGGACACGAGGAGGGCCGCCACGCTGGCGGTCGCGAGCGCATAGCGTCGAACATTCAATGTCGACCGAAGGCTTTCTGCGAGCTTCATTTCTATCCCCAGGTAAGTGTTCGTTAATTAAAGCGGACGACCTTCATTGTAATTCTTGTCGCTATGCGCCTTGTCGAAGGGCAAAGCGGTTCCCCCGGACGCCGAGATACTCGACGCACCGCCTACTCGATTTGGTGTTGAACCTTCGCCCGACCGTCCGAACGGCCGAACTCGCCATCCGGAACCTAGGTCCCGGCCCACCGCGTTCGTCGCGGCGCATCCTGTTTGTTCCCACCCCCGTGGACCGCCCCGGAGGGCGGTGCAGCAAATATCCGCGCAGCGTGCGCGGCGGCTGGAGACACGTATGGTAGGACCACCACGCGCCTCGACCGCGACTGGGGCCATCCTATTGCGGCGCGCAAATTTGACTTGCGGAATGCGGGTTTTCAGCGCCGAAAATGGGTTTGTGCCGCTGATTTATGCATGGAGTCATGGAATCGATGTCGAAATCCGAACAGATTGAGCTGGATGACGTCGATTACCGGCTCCTGAGGGAGCTATGCATCGACGGGCGGGCTTCGGACGTCTGGCTGGGGGAGAAGATCAACCTCTCCAGCACGGCCGTGGCGCGACGGCGCAAGAGCCTGGAGGAGCGCCAGGCGGTGCTGAACTACTCGGCCAACCTCAACATGCCGATGCTCGGCTACAGCGTGGTGGTGTTCGTGGCCATCGAGTTGAGCTCCCAGGCGGAGCGGGCGTTGAACGAGTTCGAGCGCGAGGTGGTGAAATGCCCCTCGGTTTCCTATTGCGGCTTCGTCTCCGGCGACACGGACTTCCTGCTGATGCTGAACGTGGAGTCGTTCGAGGACTATGACCGGGTCTATCGCCGCGAACTCTCCACCCTGCCGCACGTGGCCAAGATCCGCAGCAGTTTCGTAATGCGCGAGGTCGCGCGGCGGGGCACGCCGCCGATCGTGTTCCAAGGCAAGGCCTAGGGACCCCTGGAATCAATTCGGGGAGGCGCTGGGCGCCTCCCCGAACCACTCCGCGCATCGAGCCTCCGCGACAGATGCGCGGAAACGCTACTTGGCTGGTGGATTGGGATACTTGACGCCCATCTGCTCCAGATAACTCTTATATTTCTTAGGGTTGTAGTAGTAGGGCTCCATCTTCGGCCGCATCTGCGCCATGATCTCGGCGTTCAGGTGGATGCCGGGCTTGTCGTCCTTGGTGAGGACCGGATCGTATTTCTGATCCTTCAACTGGACGTTCTGGAAATAGTCCTTCGCCTGCGCGACGAGCGAGGGCGTGGTGGCGATGTCCAGCACGGTCAGGGCCACGGCCTTGGCCCCCACCACGACACCCTTGTGAGCGATGGGCGTCGCCATCGCCATGGCCGAGGTGACGTTGTGGCCGATGGCGTTGGGCACGTTCGAGGGATAGCGGATCGTGATGGTCGGGACCGTCCACATGACGTCGCCGATGTCGTCCGACCCGCCGCCCATCGAGACGCCGCGGGAGTCCGGTGTCGAGAGCGGCGCCACCTCGGCGGCAAGTGGTTCAAGCTTGAACTTGTTTGCCTCCTGAACGCTCTTGGCGAAGGCCTGGTCGTCGGCGGACCACTGGGGCATGCCGACGCTCTTGATGTTGGCGTAGGCGGCCTCGGCCAGCGGCTTGTTCCCGAAATTGGGCGCGGCGTAGCCGAGCAGCCGGCGCTCCACCGTCGTGTCGGTGGCCACGGCCGAGGCCTCCGAGATCTTGTTGCCCAGTTCGTAGAGCGAGCGGATGGAGCCGAAGGTGTTCTCGCGGAAATAGTACCAGACCGACGCCGTGCCCGGCACGATGTTCGGCTGGCCGCCGCCATTGGTGATCACGTAGTGCGAGCGTTGGGTGAGCGGCAGGTGCTCGCGGCGCATGTTCCACGCCGTGTTCATGAGCTCGACCCCGTCGAGTGCGCTGCGTCCAGCCCAGGGCGCGCCGGCGGCGTGCGAGGTCTTGCCGTGGAAGGTGTACTCGACCGACACCATCCCGTTGTTGCCGGCGGGGCCCCAGCCGGTGGAGAAGTCGCGGCTGACATGGGTGAAGATCGAGGCGTCCACGTCCTTGAACACCCCGTCGCGGACATAGAAGGCCTTGGTCGCCAGCAGTTCCTCGGCGACGCCCGGCCAGAGCATCAACCGACCGGGGATCTTGTTCTTCTCCATGACGTCCTTGGCCGAGAGGGCGGCGACGACCATCAGCGGCATGCCGGAATTGTGGCCCTCGCCATGCCCCGGCGCGCCCGCGACCTGCGGCCGGATGTTCGGATCGCCAGGCGCCTGCGACAGGCCCAGAAGGGCGTCGATGTCGCTGCCGAGCGCGATCAGCGGGCCGCCCGATCCCCAGGTCGCCGTCCAGGCGGTGGGGATGCCCGCGATCCCGCGCTCGATCTTGAAGCCGTTCTTCTCGAGGATGCCGGTGATGTATTCGGAGGTCCGAACCTCCTGGAAGCCCGGCTCGGCGAAACTGAACACCGAGTCCACCATCTCCTGCGCCAGCTTGGTGCGCGCCTCGACGCCGGCGATCGCGGCCGCCCGCATCTCCGGCGTGGGCTCCGCATGGGCGGCGAGGCCGGGCAGGGCCAGGGCCGTCCCCACCAACAACGCCATCAGCGATCTCGTCCTTGTGGTGCTCTTCATTCATATCCCCCACGGTTGTTCGCCGGCATCGCCCGCCGACAATTTCTGAAATGACTTCGAGATTTCGGGTCGTGACGGCTCGATTACCTCAGGATATTCAATGATGTCGCGAGATAAGCATGTTTGCGACAAAAGGATGGTTCGATGTTGGTGATAATCGGCTTCAAGATCCGATTTTACGATGAAAATCGACGATGTATTTCCTAATCCATCACGATATGGATCGCTCGCAACGGAGATCGTAGGGAATATCATCGAGAGTCGCCAAATGAGCGATCTCGTGGCGATTCCGCGAGGAACGCGGCGCCGACCTGCTGCTTTGATGGTCGCATGGCCCGGGGCGCGCGGCGGGCCAGCCGGGGCGTGCGGCTACTTGGTCCGCGCCTTGAGCGGGTAGGAGATCAGCAGGACGAGGTCGCCGCCGCCGATCTGCCGGATCCCCACATTGGAGCCCTCATAGAGGTAGGCCGCGGTCCGCGGGCCGATGCGCCGCATGTCGCCGTCGGATGTGACCTCGCCCTCGCCCTCGACGACATAATAGACCTCGTCGTGGGTCAGGACGTGGAGGCCGATGGAGGCGCCGGCGTGCAGGACGCGCTTGCGGAACTCCATGGCCCGCCGCGGCGCTTGGTCCGACAGGCGATAGGCGGTGCTCTCGCCGACGCCCCCGTGCGGCGGGGGCGTCTCGCGCCGCATGACGTCCCGCTCGCGGACGATCGTCATGGGCGCGGCCGGGGCCGCTGGCGCCGCCTGTAGGGCGACGGCGGCGAGCGCGGCGGCGAGAGGGCTGAACATGGCCGGTCTCCGAGGGACCTAGAAGTTGTAGCGCAGGCCCACGAGGTATTGGCGTCCGCTGTGGGTGTAGACGTTCAGGCGGTTGCTCTCGCCGACATACTGGTCGTTGAACTCGTCGGTCAGGTTCACCGCCTCGAAGCTGAGCTTGAGGTTCTCGCGCAGGTTCACCGTGGCCTGCATGTCGAGGTTCAGGGTCTCGTTGGTGCCGTGCCGGCTGTTGCCGTCGCTGCCGGGCACCTGGGTGAGGTAGCCGGAACGATAGGCCGCCGAGCCCCGGATGCTGAAGCGGTCGGTCTCATAGTAGAGCGTGAAGTTGGCCGCGTTCTTGGACAGGCCCACCAGTGTGGCGCTGACGGTCGGCGCGCCGGGGGCGGTCGAGGTCAGGTACTCGATGTCCGAGTTCACATAGGTGTAGTTGGCGATGAAGCCGAAGTTGCTCCAGAAGCCCGGCAGGAAGCTCAGCGGCTGCTGCCAGTTCAGCTCCACGCCGGTCAGGTCGCCGCCGTCGGAATTGACCGGCTGGGTGACCTGGAAGACCTCGGTGGGCAGGGCTCCTGTGCCGGCCAGCAGGGAGTCCGGCAGGCCCAGGGTGTTGAACACCGCCTCGCGACGCAGGGTCGCCACGAAGGTGTCGATCCGCTTGAAGAAAAAGCCCGCCGCGACGATCGTGCCGCTGGCCGGATACCATTCCAGCGAGAGGTCGACATTGGTCGACTTGGTCGGCTCGAGTTCCGGATTGCCCGAGCTGAAGTTGCGGTTGGCGCCCTGGACCCCGACGTCGCCGCCGGGGGAGAGCGAGCCGATGCCGGGCCGGGCGATGGTCTTGGCGGCGCTGAAGCGGGCGACAACGGTGTCGGTCAGGTCGGTGGCGATGTTGAACGACGGCAGGGCCAGGTCGTAGCTGCGCTTGGCCTGGACGCGCTGGATGACGCCGCTGACCGCGGCATAGCCGGCCGACTCCTGGTCGGTCTTGACGTAGCGTACGCCGGCGTCGCCGCGCCAGGGCAGGCCGAAGGCGTCGAACTTGAAGTCGGCCTGGACGTAGGCGCCCGTGCTCTCCTCCTGGACCGCGCCGTACTGGCCCCGCGCCGAGGAGTTGTTGGTGTTGGTGAGCGCGTAGATGCCGCTGTTGCTGTAGATGTTCAGCATGGCGTTGTAGGCGTCGATGTCGGGGACCAGCCAGCTTGTGGCGTTGCCCGCCGGCAGGTCGAGATTGCGCCCGAAGCCGGAGAACACCTTCGACACCGAGGCGAGCTGGGCCGGCGTCAGGGTCTGGACCGCGGTCTCGGTGGTCCGGTAGGCGCCGTAGGAGTCGTATTCGAACTTCCGCCAGTCGGCGCCGGCCTTGAGGGTCAGGTTGTCGTTGAAGTCCCACTCGCCATAGATCTTGCCGGTGGAGAACTGGTTCTCGACGAACTGGGGGCGGATGCGCACCTCCGACGTGCCGGTGACATGCGACCAGTTGGCCGGGTCGGTCGGATCGAAGCCCAGCAGGATGGTGGGCGCGCGGTCGCCGCGGAAGTCGTAGCTGTAGTTCTGGCTGTTGGCCCGGTCGAAGGTGACGATGGTCGAGACCGGCTGGGTGAAGGTCGAGTCCGCGAAGCCCGCCAGGGCGCCGACCCGCAGGGTGTCGCTGAAGTCGTGGGTCAGGGTGGCGGTGAACTGCTTGAACTCGGTGTTCAGCTCGTCATAGGCCGACTGGGTGCGCAGATCGACGTTGTCCAGCCGGGCATAGACCAGGTTGCGGTCCTCGACCACGCCATCGCGGATGATGGTCTGCGGCTTGCCGACCCCGGAGCGCGACAGGCCGATGGCCTGGAGCTGGGCTTCCTTGCGGGTCCCGGCGAGGTAGGCGTAGAGAGCGTCGACCGTCAGCAGGGTCTGGTCGGTGGGCCGGAACTGCACCGTGCCGGTGAGGCCGAGCCGCTTGGACTCGATATCGTAGCTCACATAGGACGGGATGCGCGGGGCGAAGATGCCGGTGGCCGGATTGGGATTGTTGATCTGGGCCAGGGTGAAGCCGGGCAGGGTGGAGGCGGCGTTGAAGCCGCCGTTGCTGCCGCCATAGGTCCAGCGCGTAATGTTGGCGCCTTCCTCCTTCAGGCGGCGCTCCTCGTAGGCGGCGGAGACCAGGACGCCCAGGCGGTCGTCGAACCAGGTGCGGCTGGCGAGCGCCGAGACCCGCGGCGTGGCCTTCTGGGAGAGGTCGTTGTAGCTGGCGCCCACCGACATGACGAACTGGGTCTTGTTGCTGTCGAAGGGCCGCGCGGTGGTCAGGTCGACGGTGGCGCCCAGAGAGCCTTCCTCGACATCGGCTGAGGCGGTCTTGCGCACGGCCAGGCTGTTGAACAGGTCGGAGGCGAAGACGTTGAAGTCGAAGCCGCGACCGCGGTTGGTGCCGCCGCTGTTGGCGGTGCCGCCGGTGGTGCTGATCGCCTCCATGCCGTTGATGCGCACGCGGGTGTAGTCGGAGCCCAGGCCACGGACGGTGACCTGGCGGCCTTCGCCGTTGATCCGCGAGATCGAGACGCCCGGGATGCGTTGCAGCGACTCGGCCAGGTTCAGGTCAGGGAACTGGGCGATGTCCTCGGCCTTGATGGCGTCGACGACGCCTGACTCCTGGCGCTTCATGTTGATCGCGCTGGCGAGGCTGGCGCGGAAGCCGGTGACCACGACCTCGTCGACCTCGGCCGGCGCGGCCGTGGCGTCCTGCGCATGGGCGGCGCCGGCGGCCGACAAGGCCAGGCCAACGGCCAAGCCCGACACGCCGCTACGCAGCACGGACCTGAAGCTAGAAATGTTCTTGAACGCCATTGTATCTCTCCCCGCCCGCGGCCGTCGCAGGTCGTTCTTGTCGAGGTTGTCAGCGATATCCGCTGATCCGGCGCGGCCGGCGGCAACCTCTTGTCGGCGGCCGAAGACTGGTTGGGAGGCGTTCCTAAGGCCAATCCCAATTGGGCATGAACCGATGCGCGATCTGCACCGATACGTCCGTGAACGGCGCCATCCACGCGCTTTTTGGCCGTTCGCGAAAGGCTTGCCCGGGCGATCCAACCCGAGGCCGCCGCGTCGAGCAGCCGGCCAAAAAGCCTGCCATCCATGCCCAACTTGGATCGGTCCATAGGCGAATTGGTTTAGACCGGCGCCGCCCACCCCTCTAGCGTCCAGAGCCTAAGGAAACCCTCCGACGAGGGCGAGGCGAATCCCTTTAGCGGGCTCGCCGGGAACAGGACCACCGGGAAGAAGCAACGGATGACCACTCAGGCCGCCGCCGTCGGGATCAAGAGGACGCGGGTCCGCTACCTGATCATCTTCCTGCTGTTCGTGATCACCACCATCAACTACGCCGACCGCGCGACCTTCTCGATCGCCGGTCCGTCGGCGTCGAAGGAACTGGGCCTCGATCCCGTGGCCATGGGCTACATCCTCTCGGCCTTCGCCTGGGCCTATGTGCTGGGCCAGATTCCGTCCGGCGCGCTGCTGGACCGGTTCGGCTCCAAGCGAATCTACACAGCGGCCCTGGTGCTGTGGTCGCTGTTCACCCTGCTCCAGGGCTTCGCGGGGATCTTCACCGGCCTGGCCGCGGCCGTGGCCCTGTTCGCCATGCGCTTCATGGTGGGGCTGGCCGAGTCGCCATCCTTCCCGGCCAACGCCCGGATCGTCGCGGCCTGGTTTCCGGGATCGGAGCGAGGCACCGCCTCGGCCATCTTCAACTCGGCGCAGTATTTCGCCCTGGTGGCCTTCGCGCCCTTGATGGGCTGGCTGGTGCACACCTTCGACTGGCATTCGGTGTTCTTCGTCATGGGCGGGGTCGGCTTGGTTGCCGCGGTGATCTTCGTGCGGCTGGTCCACGCGCCCACCGACCATCCGAAGATCAGCCAGGGCGAGTTCGACTATATCGAGGCTGGCGGCGGCCTAGTGCGGATGGAGGACAAGACCGCCGACCGCGGCGCGGCCTTCACCTGGCAAAACGTGCGCAAGGTGCTCACCACCCGCATGCTGCTGGGGGTCTATCTCGGCCAGTACTGCATCAATGTGCTGACCTATTTCTTCGTCACCTGGTTCCCGATCTACCTGGTCAAGGAGCGGGGCCTGTCGATCCTGGAGGCCGGCTTCACCGCCGCGGCGCCCGCCCTGTGCGGCTTCGTCGGCGGGCTGCTGGGCGGGATCATCTCCGACGCCCTGCTGAAGAAGACCGGGTCGCTGACCATCGCGCGCAAGACGCCGCTGCTGGTGGGCATGCTGCTGGCCTCGCTGATCATCGTCTGCAACTACGTCGACGAGCAGTGGCTGGTGGTGCTGATCATGGCCGTGGCCTTCTTCGGCAAGGGCGTGGCCTCGCTGGGCTGGGCGGTGGTGGCCGACACCTCGCCCAAGGAGATGGCCGGGGTGACCGGCGGCATCTTCAACACCTTCGGCAACATCGCCGGCATCGTGACGCCCATCGTCATCGGCTACATCGTGCAGGGGACGGGCTCGTTCGACGGAGCCCTGATCTTCGTCGGCGCCCACTGCGTCATCACCATCCTGGCCTATTTCCTCATCGTCGGGAAAATCGAGCGCCTGAAACTCGATCCCGCCGCCTGATCCGGTGACCCCATGACCACCCGCCGCCGTTTTCTCGCCAGCGCCTCGGCCCTGCTGCTGGGCGCCTCGGCGGCGCCGGCGCTGGCTCGCGAGGGAGCCCGGCTGGAGGTCGCCACGCCCATGGCGCCGCCGGAATGGGCGCTGCTGGAGCGCGAGCTGCTGCGCGCCAACGCAGAGGCCTGCGAAGAATTCTTCGGCCGCTATTTCGACGACCGCGGCTTCCTGCTGGCCTATGAGCGCTGGGGCGCCAATGACGGCCCCGACGACGCCATCGAGAACGTCAACGACTGGCCCCACCTGCATGCGCTGGGCGGATCGGATCGCATCCTCGAGCTCTACAAGAAGGCCTGGGAAGGCAATCTTCGCCAGTACACCCTGGCCAAGACCAAGGACGTGCCGTTCGCCCAAGATGGCATGTACTACAAGGAATTCCCAGTCATGCTGGACTGGCAGCACCTCAGTGAGGGGTTGTCGATGTTCAATCTGCAGGGGCTGTCGGACCCCTATGACGCACGCTTCCGCCAGCGGGCCAGGCGCTTCGCCGGGTTCTACATGAACGAGGATCCAGGGGCGCCGAACTACGACCCCAAGGTCAAGATCATCCGCAGCATGTTCAACGGCAGCCGCGGGCCGCTTATGCGCAAGGCCACGCCGCTGGACTGGGCGGGCGACCCCTTCGAGGTCGGCGACCGGTTCCAGATGGAGCATGGCGAGCGGACCTACGAGGAGACCCTGCTGCACTACGCCGAATACGGCGACATCATCGGCGACAGCCCGCTCAACCTGCACGCCACCACCCTGGCGCTCAACGCCTACATGCTGGACCACGAGGAGAAGTACCGGACCTGGCTGCTCGACTATGTCGACGCCTGGGTGGCGCGGGCCAAGGACAACGGCGGTGTGCTGCCCAGCAATATCGGGCTGGACGGCAAGATCGGCGGCGCGACAGACGGCAAGTGGTGGGGCGGGGTCTATGGCTGGGGCTTCAGCCCGGTGGCGCCTCCGGGCGGCAAGCGTGAGGACCGCAACCGCGTGCCGCGCTCAATCGTGGCCTTCATGAACGCCTATCTGCTGACCGGCGACGACCGCTATCTCGATGTCTGGCGCAAGCAGAACGACGTCATCAACGCCCAGAAGAAGCTGGTCGACGGCAAGCTCTCGACGCCGCGCATGTACGGCGACTCCGGCTGGTATTCCTATGCGCCCGGCGACTACGTGCTGAACAACTGGGAGATCTGGTACCTGTCCCAGCGCGCCTCCGACCGGGCGCGGGCCGGCGGCGACCATCCGTGGGTGGCCTTCCTGGAAGGGCGTAATCCGACCTATCCGGGCCAAGCCCTGCGCGCCGATCTGAGCCGCGTGCGCGAGCGCGTCCAGGCCGGGCGGGACGACAAGACCACCCCCGACACGCGCCTGGCCGACAATGCGCTGGACATCAATCCGGCCAGCGTCACGGCCATGATGCATCTGATGCAGGGCGCCATCCACATCGCCCGCCCGCCATGGAGCAAGACCTCGCCGGCCCAGGGCGGCGCGCCCCTATATGCCCGGCTGCGCTACTTCGATCCGCACCGGCGGCGGGCGGGTATTCCGCCGGACGTGGCGGCCCTGGTCGACAGCCTGACAGACCGGACCACCGGCGTGACCTTGGTCAATGTCAGCCAGATCGAGGCCCGCGATGTGGTCGTCCAGGGCGGCGGCTACGGCGAACACCAGATCCTCGGGGTGAGCCTCGAGGGCGGCAAGGAGGTCGCGGTGGATGCGTCCAGCTTCACTGTGCGGCTCGCGCCCGGCGCCGGGGCCCGGATGACCTTGCGGATGCAGCGTTACGCCAACCGGCCGACGCTGGCCTTCCCTTGGGCGTCCTCTGGGGGCGAGATCAGCTCCCCGGCTTGAAGTAGGGCGCCGCGGCGAACAGCTTGCGCTCCTCACTGCGCGGGTCGTCGACCATCCTTGGAGTGACGTCGAACACCAGGGTCGGGCGGCGCTCCAGGGTGTATTTCTCCCAGGCGGGGATCTCGGGGCAGTTGGGATCGCCGGTGCGGGCGAAGGCCAGGAAGGCCGCGGTCATCTGGTGCGAGACGGCGCGCGCGCCAGGTCCGGTTCCGGTCTTCGAGCCCTTCGCCGCCAGGTTGCCGAACACCAGGGCGATGTCGAAGCTGTGGAAGGCGCCCAGGCGTCCGCCCTCGAGCGGCGAGCCGAAATCGAGCTGGTACATCCAGGCCGGCGCCCCGATCTTCGCCCGCTCCTCGGCCTGGATCAGGTGGCCGCGCCAGGAGCGACCGGCGGTCGACGCGGCGAAGAATACGTCCGACGCAGAGGCCTGCGGATAGAGCTCGCGATAGCGCGCCACCACCATGTCGGGATCGATGTCGACCACCATCTCTGGGGCCAGCTTGGCGGGCAGTTCGTCCCAGTTGAGGGCGAAGTTCTTCGGATCCCCGGCCAGGAAGGCGCGGGTCTCGTCGTGGGTGTTGCCGATGATCATCGGGATGTGGCCGCTCTCCCGCGGGGCGTCTGGGAAGAACGGATGCCGCGACAGGCTGCGGTGATCCATCACCGACCAGAAGATGATCGCGCCCTTGCCGAGGACCGGGTCGGTGATCTTGAGCGCGGCGACCAACTTGTCCGCCGGCAGGGTCCGCAGCAGGTCGGTCTGGTCGGGCCGCAAGCCGAGCGCGGCCATGAAGGCCTTGGCCCGCTCGGTGGCGTTGATGGGGCCCATGGAGGTCACGTGCTGGCCGCTCATGGTGGCGACCTTGTGGAACAGGCCCTTGGCGACCGGCATGGCCATCAGGGTGACCAGCTTGGCCCCGCCGCCCGACTGGCCGAAGGCAGTGACGTTGTCCGGATCGCCGCCGAACTCGGCGATGTTGTCACGAACCCATTGCAGGGCCAGGACCAGGTCGAGATTGCCGACATTGCCGCTGTCGGCCAGGTCTGGCCCGCCCAGCTTGGCGAAGTAGCCGTAGCCGAAGACGTTCAGCCGGTGATTGACCGTCACCACCACCACGTCGCCGGTCCGCGCCAAGTTCACGCCGTCGTAGAGCGGGTCCGATCCCGAGCCGTTGGCGTGGGCGCCGCCATGGACATAGACCATGACCGGCCGCCGCTTGCCGTCGCGCAGGCCGGGCGTCCAGACATTGAGGAACAGGCAGTCTTCGCTGGTGGGGCCCTCGGCCTTGGTCTGGGGCGAGGCGGGGCCGTAGGCGAGCGCATCCCTGACGCCAGTCCAGGGTTGGGGCGGCTGCGGCGGCATGAAGCGGCGAGGGCCGGTGTCGGCGCCGTAGCGCACGCCCTTGAAGACCGAGATGCCGTCCTCGACGGCGCCGCGCACCTTCCCGGACTTGGTGGCGGCGATCGGCGATTTGGCGGCCGCGGCCGCGGGGCTCGCCAGACCCAGGCCGGCGGCGGCGGCGAGCAGGCGGCGGCGGTCGGTCAGCATGGTGGCGTCGTTCCTTCAGCGCCGCGGGGCGCTAGTCGTTCGGCCCCTCGATCAGGGCGGCTTCGGCGATGCAGAGGTCGATGAACGGCTGCAGGATCGGGCTGTCATTGTCTTTGCGCCAGGCGATGTAGAGCTCGACGGGCCGGGCCGGGGTGGTCTCGACGGGGCGATACTGCACGTCATCGAAATGCAGGTTCATGGCCGCCTCGGGCACCAGGGCCGCGCCCAGCCCCGCATGGACCAGGGCCAGCATCGAATGGATCTGGGTGATGTGTTGCACGCAGTTGGGGGTGATCCCATTGGCGTCGAACAGCGTGGTCAGCATGTTGTGGAAATAGCCGGCGCCCTCGGCCGAATACATGATCAGCGGGGCGTCGTCGAAGTCGGCCAGGGTCAGGGAGGCCTTGGCCAAACGAGGATCGCCGGTGGGCAGGGCGGCGACCAGCGGCTCGCTCAGCACGCGGGCGGTGGCGAACTCGGCGCGCTCCATGGGCGGACGCACCAGGCCGATATCGATGCTGCCGGTGAGCAGTCCCTCGACCTGTTCGCGGGTGACCATCTCGCGCAGAGTCAGGTCGGCGTTGGGCAGGTGGGCGCGCGACAGGATCACCAGCCGGGGCAGGAAGTTGTAGCCGGACGCCGCGGTGAAGCCGATGGCGATCTGGCCCGCCTCGCCACTGGCGATGCGGCGGGTGGCGAGCGCCGCGGACTCGGCCAGGCGCAGGATGCGGCGAGCCTCCAGCAGGAAGGCGCGGCCCGCCGGGGTGAGGCGGACCGAGCGGCTGGTGCGGTCGAGGAGCGTGACGCCGAGGATCCGCTCCAGCAGCTGCACCTGCCGGCTGAGCGGCGGCTGGGTCATGTTCAGGCGCTGGGCCGCGCGGCCGAAATGCAGCTCCTCGGCGGTGGCGACGAAGCAGCGAAGTTGGCTGAGCTCGAACATGGGAAAGCGCCCGCTTGTGATCCGCTGGTGGCGCGAAGCTAGGCGATTGGGGGGCGGGGCGGTAGCCGTCGCCGCGCCCGGCCGGCGCGCGCTGACCGCGGTCGCGTTCATGCGAGGTCCAGCTTGCCGTCGATCCGCCGGACCAGGCCCAGGGGATTATCGCCGCGCAACTCGGGCGGCAGCAGGGCCTGCGGCAGGTTCTGGTAGCAGACCGGCCGCAGGAAGCGGGCGATGGCCAGGGAGCCCACCGAGGTCGCGCGGCTGTCGGAGGTGGCGGGGAACGGGCCGCCGTGGACCATGGCGTGGCCGACCTCCACCCCGGTGCCGAAGCCGTTGACCAGGACCCGGCCGGCCTTGAGCTCCAGTTCGGGCAGCAGGTCGCGCGCCAGGTCGGTGTCGTCCGGGTCCATGTGCAGGGCGACGGTGAGCTGGCCTTCGAGTTCGGCGATCGCGGCGCGCAGGGCCGCGGCGTCGGGGCAGCGCACCACCAGGGAGGCCGCGCCGAACACCTCTTCATGCAGGCGCGGATCGGAGCCGAAGGTCTCGGCGGAGGTCGCGAACAGCGCCGCCTGGCCCTGGCCCTCGCCGGGACCGGGCGATTGACCCTGACCGACAGCGGCGACGCCGTCGCGCTCGGCCAGGTTCCGCACTCCCGCGGCGTAGTTCGCGCAGATGCCAGCGGTCAGCATGGTGGCGGCCGGCGCCTGGCCAAGCGCCTGCGCGGCCGTGGCCAGGAAGGCGTCCAGGCCGGGGCCTTCTATGGCGAGGACCAGGCCGGGATTGGTGCAGAACTGGCCCGCGCCCTGGGTCAGGGCGGCCACGAAGTCCCTGGCGATGGCGGGGCCGCGGGCGGCGAGCGCCGCGGGCAGGAGCAGGACCGGATTGATGCTGCTCATCTCGGCATAGACCGGGATCGGCTCGGGCCGGGCCTGGACGATCGCGGCCAGGGCGAGCCCGGCGCGACGTGATCCGGTGAACCCGACCGCCTTGATGCGAGGATCGGCCACCAGGGCCTGCGAGATCTCGACGCCGGCGTCGTGCAGCAGGGCGAAGACCCCCGCTGGCAGGCCATGCGCGGCCACGGCTTCCTGGACGGCGCGGCCGACCAGTTCGGAGGTTCCGGGATGGGCCGGATGGGCCTTGACCACCACTGGGCAGCCGGCGGCCAGGGCCGAGGCGCTGTCGCCGCCGGCCACCGAGAAGGCCAGTGGGAAGTTGCTGGCGCCGAACACCGCCACCGGCCCCAGCGGCACGTTTCGCAGCCGCAGGTCGGGCCGGGGCAGGGGCTTGCGGTCGGGCAGGGCGGGATCGATCCGCGCCTCCAGCCAGCCGCCATCGCGCAGCACGCCGGCGAACAGGCGAAGCTGGCCCGTGGTGCGTCCGCGCTCGCCTTCGAGGCGGGCGCGGGGCAGGCCGGTCTCGGCCATGGAGCGGACGATCAGATCATCGCCGATGGCCTCGATCCGCTCGGCGATGGTCTCGAGGAACCGGGCCCGGGCCTCGGGCGAGGTGGCGCGATAGGGCCCGAAGGCTACGGCGGCCAGAGCGCAGGCCTCGGCCAGGTCGGCCTTGGTCGCCCCGCCGAAGGCCGGATCGAGCACCCGGCCGGTGGCGGGATCGACCCCCTGGAGGCCGCCGCCCGAGCCCCGGCGCGCGCCGCCGCCGATCAGCAGCTCACCCGTTGGCGGCAATGGCGTGGTCCTTGGTCTGCACGCGCGCGATCAGCGCCTGGAGTTCGGCGCCTTCGGCCGGGGTGAGGTCGGTCAGGGGCGGGCGGACGGGGCCGGCGTCATGGCCGACGGCGACCATCCCGGCCTTGACGATGGAGACGGCATAGCCGCGGCCCCGGTTGCGCAGGGCGATATAGGGCAGGACGAATTCACGCAGGCCGGCCAGCACCGTTTCGCGGTCGCGGCGGCGCACGGCCTTGTAGAAGGCCAGGGCCCAGTCGGGCAGGAAGTTGAAGATCGCCGAGGAGTAGGTGGTCACCCCCATCTCCAGATAGGGCAGGGCGAAGGTCTCGGCCGTGGGCAGGCCGCCGATATAGGTGAGCCGGTCGCCCATCCGGGCATAGACACGCATCATGAGCTCGACGTCGCCGACCCCATCCTTGAAGCCGACCAGGTTCGGGTTGCGGTCGCAGAGCCTGGCCAAGGTGTCCTCGGTCAGGATAGCGTTGTCGCGATTGTAGACGATGACCCCCAGGGCGGTCGCACGGCACGCCGCCTCGATATGGGCCGCCAGGCCCTCCTGGGAGGAATTGACCAAATAGGGCGGTAGCAGCAGCAGCCCGTCGGCCCCGGCGCGCTCGGCGTCCTGGGCGAGCTCGACGGCGATGGCCGTGCCGTAGCCGCAGCCGGCGATGACCGGGACCTTGCCGGCGGTCTCCTCGACGGCGGCGCGGACCACGCGACCGACCTCGGACGGGGACAGGGAGAAGAACTCGCCGGTGCCGCCGGCCGCGAACAAGCCGGCCAGATCGCGCTGCAGCATCCAGGCGCAATGCCGGCGGTAGGGGCCTTCGACGAACTGGCGCTGGGCGTCGAAGTGGGTGACCGGAAACGACAGCAGTCCTCCGCCAATCTGCTGGGCCATCTCGGCGGGGGTCATTCGGCTCATCGGTTTCCTCGCTAGGCGTCGGCGTTTTTGACAGCGAGGCGCGCGTCGCGGGGCCTCGGCCCATCGCGGCCGTTCACTGGAGCCGACGCTAGGAGCAGAGCCGGTCGGGGTCTAAGCCAAAGGCGCTATCGACCGATGCGGGAATTGGCTTGATTGGGCTCCCCAAGCACACGGAGCGCTGTAGGGTGCGTCGCGCCGGCGGCCGGAGGGTCGCGATAACCCCAGACCCTTGAGGCCCCATGGACTTGCAGCTGAACGACAAGGTCGTCTTCGTCGCGGGGGGCAGCCGCGGGATCGGGCTCGGTATCGTGGAGGCCTGCCTGGCGGAGGGCGCCCGCGTGGCGTTCGCGGCCCGGGGCGAGGGACCGCTGATGGCGGCGCGCGACACGCTGGCCGCGCGGTGGGGCGAGGACCGGGTCTGGGCGCGGGCGGGCGACCTGCGCGAGAGCGCGGTCCTCGACGAGATGATCGAGGCTGTCGAAACGGAGTTCGGGCCCATCTGGGGCGCCGTGGCCAATGTCGGCCTCTATCCCTGCCCGCCGGGGTTCGATGTCGACGACGAGACCTGGGACGCCGGCTTCGTCCAGAACCTGGATTCCGCCTATCGGTTGGCCCGGGTGATTCTTCGCAGGATGACCGAGCGCAAGGAAGGTTCCCTGCTGTTCATCAGCTCCATCGCCGGCGGGGCGGCGCTGGGTACGCCGCTCACCTACGGGACGTCAAAGGCGGCGATGAACCACATGGGCAAGGAGCTGGCGGCGATCGTCGGTCGGCACGGCGTGCGGGTGAACACCATCGCGCCGGGCAACATCATCTTCCCCGGCGGCGACTGGGAGGCGCGGTCGCAGGGCCCCGGCGGCGAGAAGGTGTTGCGCTGGATCAACCGCGAAGTGCCCCTGAAGCGGTTCGGCGCGCCGCACGAGATCGGTGTCGCCGCGGCCTTCCTGCTCAGTCCGGCCGCCAGCTTCGTGACCGGCGTGGTCCTGCCCGTGGACGGCGGCCAGACCAAATAGGCCCCGGCCGCGGCATTTCGGGTCGGCGCTTGTCGCTGCCGGACGGCGGCACTAAGTCTCGGCGGACACGCGAAGGATGCGCCGTTGACGGACTTCACGATCCCGGACCTCAAGATCAAGCCCCGGGAGGGAGGATACGCCCGGGGTCAGGAGGGCCTGGCGCGCATCCTGACGGCCGCGTTGACGCTGCTGGTCGAGCAAGGCTCGAAAGCCCTGACCCTGCGCCGGATCGCGGCCGAGTGCGGGCTCAAGGCGGGCAATATCGCCTATTATTTCTCCTCGAAGGAGGAGCTGCTGCGCGAGCTGCTGGACGCGATCATCAGCAGCTACGAGGAGGCGTTCGACGCCATCTATTACGCCCCCGACACGACGGCCGAGGAACGTCTCGAACGGATTGTCATGCTCATCCTGGAAGACATCAAGACCAAGCAGACCACGCGGATCTTCCCGGAGCTGTGGGCGATGTCCAACCACGACCCGTTCGTCCATGACCGGGTCGACGACCTCTATCGGCGCGCGCGGGTGGTGCTCAACGACCTGGTCGGCGAGATCAACCCCGCCTTGCCGGTGGACGAGCGCGAGGCGCTAGCCCTGTTCATGTCGGCCTCGATGGAGGGCATGACCATCTTCGCCGGTCACGACAAGCCCTGGATCGGCAAGATGCCGGCGATCGAGCGGATCGCGATCAAGTCCTTCCTCTACGCCATTCGCGCCATGCGTCCGGGGGAGATCTCGGGCCTCGTGCAGCCGGACAGCGAACCGCAGCTCGTCTGAGCCGACGCTCCGGCCAATTCCACAATGAACCCCGTCCGCCCCGACGCGTGAAGCGCCGGCCACGGATCCTTGCCACGACGGGCGATAGACCGGTGTGATCTCAAGATTTGCCGAACGACCAAAGTTTGTCGATTGACAAAAGATTGGCTCGGGTCTTTTCTCCTCATCATTCGGCACGCTCGGAAGCGGCGGCCTGTTGGGGGAGTAGACGATGCGTTCGACGAGGCTCCGCTTGGTCCTGGCCGCAGGTCTGGCCTCCGCGCTCGTCGCCCAGCCGTTGTGCGCCCAGCCCTATCCGACGCCGCTGGCCGAAGAGCCGATCCCGAACGTGCTCGTCCTGCCGGAGCGCTATCCGGCGAGCTGGATGATCGTTCACGACTTCAACTTCAACGCGCTCGTCGACGGACGCGGCGTCGTGGTCGACACCAATGCGCCGACAGCGCCGCTGAAGGGCTGGGTGCAGGTCGCCCAGTTCGGCAACATCCTGCACGCCTCGACCAGGCCGGAACTCTATTCGGCGGAGACCTACTTCTCCCGTCTCGCCCGCGGGGAGCGGACCGATGTCGTCACCATCTGGGACAAGGCGACGCTCAAGCCCAAGGGCGAGATCCTCCTGCCCGGCGGCAAGCGCCAGCAGTCGGTCACCTACAAGAACAGCTTCCAGTTCACCAATGGTGAGCGGTGGGCTCTGGTCTCCAACTTCACGCCCGGCCAGTCGGTGACCGTCGTGGACCTGGAGAACCGCAAGGTCCTCGGCGATATCGAACTGCCTGGTTGCGCGCTCATCTATCCGACCGGCGAGCGCGGGTTCACGACCTTCTGCGCCGACGGGACCATGACCAGCCTGGTCCTCGACGCGGAGGGCAAGCTGGCCTCGAGCGTCACGTCCACGCCGATACACGATATCGACAACCAGCCGATGTTCGGCATGCCGGCCCTGGTGGGGCGGACCGCCTGGTTTGTGACCTATCGCGGCCAGCTGCGCGGTTTCGACCTGTCCGGCCAGGTGGCCAAGGAGGTTGGGAGCGGCTTCACCCTTGGTGGGGCCGATGGGGGCAACCCCGAGTGGCGGCCCGGCGGCTGGCAGGTGATCGCCAGCAGCGCCGCGGGCCATCTCTATGTCCTGATGAACCCCGCGGGTCGCGAGGGCAGCCACAAGGACGGCGGAACCGAGGTCTGGGTCGTCGATCCGGCCAAGAAGGCCCGGATCGCGCGGATTCCGCTGCAGGGGGTCGGCTCCTCGATCGAGCTGACGCGCGAGGCGCGGCCGAGGCTGGTGGTGGCGCGCGTCGACAGCGTGATCGATGTCTATGACGCTGTGTCCGGGACCTTCCTGCACAGCCTGGGCAACCGGGTGGCCTTCAATCCACAGACCCTGACGGCGGTCGAGTGATGGCCGCGCTCGCCCTGTTCCTCGCCCTGGTCCTGGCCCTGTCGGCCGGCCACAAACTCCTCGAACGCGAGCGCCTGGCCGCCGCCGCCACCCGGCTGGCGGGCGTCGATGGCGCGATCGGCCCGGCCCTCAGCCTCGCGGCGGCGGCGATCGAGGGCGCGGCGGCCCTGGCGCTGGTGCTGCCCGGTCTCCAGCCGCTCGGCGGCGCGATCGCGGCCCTGCTCTGGACCACCTACGGCCTAGCCCTCTGGCGGCGCCGGGGCATGAGCCTCGATTGCGGCTGCACCTTCGCCGCGCGGCAGAAGCCCGTCGACGGCCCGGCCGTCGCCCGCGCCGCGGCGCTGGCGGGCCTGGCCCTGGCCGTCGCGGCGGCCCCGTCCGCCCCGTTCTCGATCGAAACCCCGTTCGCCGCCCTGGCCCTGCTCGCCCTCTATCTCGCGTTCGGCGAATTGGCGGCCATTCCGGCGACCCAGAAAAGGAAGGCCTGATGCTCACCTCACAGATCCTCTTGTGGATCGCCGTGCTCGTGCTGGCCGTGCTCGTGGCCGCGCTCGCCCGGCAGGTCGGCATCCTGCACGAGCGGATCGCCCCGGCCGGCGCCCTGACCCTGCATCAGAAGGTCAAGGTCGGCGACGCGGCCACGCCGATGCTCCTGCGCGCCCTGGACGGGTCCAGCGTGACCGTCGGCGGCAAGCGCGACGGTCGCAGCCAGTTGATCTTCTTCGTCTCCCCCGACTGCCCGGTCTGCAAGTTCCTCCTGCCGGTCTTCAAGTCCGCCGCCAGGGCCGAGGCCGACTGGCTCGACGCCCTACTGGCCAGCGACGGCGACGAGGCCGCGCAACGCCGGATGGTCATGGAGCAGGGGCTGGGTGGAACGCCCTTCGTGCTCTCCGAGGCGCTGGGCCGGTCGTTCGGGGTCTCGAAACTGCCCTATGCCGTCCTGCTCGACGACACCGGCCGGGTGGCTTCCCTTGGTCTGATCAACAGCCGCGAGCACCTGGAAAGCCTGTTCGAGGCCAAGGAGAGGGGCGTGGCCTCGATCCAGGAATTCCTCGCCCGCCGCGAAGGGGAGGCCTAGCCGTGGCCCAACTCGACAAGTGGACCGAGACCCTGGCGCGTGGCATCGCCCGCAGTTCTTCGCGCCGCAGCCTGCTGGCATGGCTGGGGGGAACCCTGACCGGGGCGGCGGTCCTGCCAGTGCTGCCGGTGTCCCGCGCCCATGCGGCCGGCGCGCCGGGCGCGGCCGGCGAGGCCCGCCCGCCGATCACTTCCGGCGATCCACAGGATCCGGGCGACCGGACCCAGTGCGACTACTGGCGCTACTGCGCGATCGACGGCTTCCTCTGCACCTGCTGCGGGGGCAGCGTGAACGCCTGCCCGCCGGGCACCGAGATGTCGCCGATCACCTGGATCGGCACCTGCACCAACCCGGTCGACAAGCGCGCCTACATCATCAGCTACAACGACTGTTGCGGGGTGTCGTCCTGCGGTCACTGCCTGTGCAATCGCAATGAGGGCGATCGCCCGCCGGTGCGGCCGCAGTCCAACAACGACTACAACTGGTGCCTCGGCACGGAGAGCAGCGTCTACAACTGCTCGACGGCGGTCATTGTCGGCGTGGCGCCGGACCGCCGGTGATGCGGGCGCTCCTGCTCCTTCCCCTGCTGCTGGCGACGCCGTCCCTGGCCGCCGCGCCGGACGGCGCCTCGATCTACAAGCGCTGCTCGGCCTGCCACCTGCCTACGGGGGCTGGGGTGCCCGGCGCCTATCCGATGCTGGGCGCGAACTTCAAGTCGCTGGCCGCATCGCCGGCCGGACGCAGCTATCTGATCCTGGTGATCGCCAAGGGCCTGGCCGGCCCGATCACCGTCGAGGGTAAGCCCTTTCGCGGCGTCATGCCTGCCCAGACCCTGGACGACGCCGCCATCGCCGCGACGCTGAACCATGTCGGCGTGAACGTCGCCATGGCCGGCAAGGGGTTCCGGCCCTTCAGCGCGGCGGAGGTCGCCGCGGCCCGGGCTTCCGGCGCGGCGCTCAACGCCGCCGCGGTCGGCAAGCTGCGCGCCCAGGCGCTCGGAAGATGAGGGCCTCGGCGCCCGCCCTGTGGGTTTCGGCGGCGGCCTTCGCCGCTGGCATCGCCCTGGCCGGGACCGCCACCGCCAGCCGCGCGCAACCGCCCTTGCGCGGCGTCGCCGATCCGACCCAGGCGCGCGCCGACTACATCCTGAAGTGCCAGGGATGCCACCGTCCCGAGGGCGGCGGCGACGCGCGGACCACGCCGCCGATGCGCGGGTCGGTGGCGAAATTCCTATCCGTGCCGGGCGGGCGCGAATACCTCGGGCGCGTGCCCGGCGTGGCCACGACCGATCTCGACGATGCGCGGCTCGCCAGCCTGCTGAACTGGACGCTCTACCGCTTCGATATGGGAAACCTGCCGGACGATTTCCGGGCCTACACGGCCGACGAGGTCGGACGTCTGCGCCGCGCGCCGCTGCGTACCGAGGCGTCCCGGGTCCGGGCCGAACTAATCACGCGCATGCCGAACGGGGAGAGCCCGGGCAAATGACCAAACACTGGGGGAGAAGGTACATGCAGCACTCAATCGCCGGGGGCTATCTGGCCAAAGGATTCCTAGCGCTCCTGCTCACCAGCGCGGCCGGAGCGGCCTATGGGCAGGACGAACCCACCGCCATCGAGGAGGTGATCGTCACGGCCAACAAGCGGGCCGAGAACCTGCAGGACGTGCCGATCTCGGTGTCGGCCATCACCGGCGACGCCCTGGCCAAGAGCCGGGTGACCCAGGCTGACGAACTGGTGACCAAGGTCCCGAACCTGCAGCTCACGTCCACGGTGGGCGACAACACGCCGATCTTCGCCCTGCGCGGGGTGTCGATGTCCGACTACAGCCTCAACCAGTCCAGCCCCGTGGCGACCTACTATGACGAGGTCTACAAGGGCAACTTCGCCTTCCTGGGAGTCGCCATGTTCGACCTGGAGCGGGTGGAGGTTCTGCGCGGGCCGCAGGGCACGCTCTACGGCAAGAACACCACGGGCGGGGCGGTCAACCTGATCACCAAGGCCCCAAGGCTCGGCGAGACGAGCGGGAATGTCGGCCTCGGCTACGGCGCCTACGATCGGGTCGATGTGAGCGGCGCGGTCAACCTGCCCCTGGGCGAGAACGCCGCCCTGCGGGTGGCCGGGGTCTACGCCAAGGCTGACGGCTGGTTCGAGAACGTCCTGCCAGGCAAGCCGGACCTGGCCAGCGTCAGCGAGTACGGGGTTCGCGCGACCCTGCTCTACGAGCCGTCGGAACGGCTTCGGATCATCGTGCGCGGCTCGACCAGCTACCAGAACCCGCGCAACTACGGAATCTACGCCGAGCCGGAGGCGGTCAATCGCCCGGGGCTCGATGAACGCCAAATCGCCGCGAACGTCACCGACCGGCGCCACGCGCGCACCTACTCGCTGTCGCTGACCGGCAACTACGATGTCACCGACACCCTGACCGTCACCAGCATCACCTCCTGGGACAAGGGGCGCCTCAACTTCTACGAGGACACCGACGGCCAGGCGACCGAGCTGCTGGAGATCCCCTATGCCGACCGCGCGACCCAGTTCGCCCAGGACCTGCGGCTGACCAGCGATCTCGACGGCCCGTTCAACTTCATCATCGGCGCCTACTACAACCGCGAAAAGGTCTTCAACCAGACGACCTTCGAGATTGCCAAGGACGTCGATTCCGACGGCCTGCCGGGGGTGACCGACGCCGACTGCGCCATCGGCCTGCCGCTGGGCTGCCTGTTCGAGAACAGCTTCGATCAGCTGAAGGAGAGCGTGGCGCTCTATTCGGACGCCAGCTTCGACCTGACCGAGGCCCTGAAGCTGCGCGGCGGTCTGCGCTACACCCACGACACCGGCGATCAGACCAATTTCCGCTCCGACGCCCTGGGCCCCAACGGGGTGCTGGTGGTCAATCTGATCCCGCCGTCGTCGCTCAGCTACAAAACCAACAACCTGTCGGGAAAGATAGGCCTCGACTACAGCCTGGCCAGCGGCGACCTGGTCTACGCCACCTACAGCCGCGGCTATCGCGCCAACAGCTTCAACGCCCAGGCCTTCTTCGATCCCTCGGAGCTGTCGGTCGCCGAGCCGGAGACGGTCGACGCCTTCGAGCTGGGCGCCAAGACCCAGTTCGCCGACCGGCGGATCACGCTGAACGCGGCCGCCTTCTACTATCGCTACGAGAACCAGCAGTTCATCAACATCGACCCGTCGACGGCGGCCCAGACCCTGCAGAACATCCCCCGCTCACGCATCATGGGCGGCGAGATCGAACTCACGGCGCATGCGAGCGAGCGCCTGACCCTGCGCGGCGCCGTCGGCCTGCTCGACACCAAGATCGAGGAGGGGATCGTCAGCGGCGTCGATGTTTCGGGCCGTGAATTGGCCAACGCTCCGGCGCTCACCTTCAGCGGCGGCGTCGACACCACGGTGATGGACGGCGACAGCGGCAAGCTCAGCCTCCATGCGGACCTGAGCTACGCCTCGAGCCAGTATTTCGAGGTGCTCAACATCCCGCGCCTGCGCCAGGACCGCTACGCCCTGGTTTCGGTCCACGTCGACTGGGAGTCGGCCGACGGCGCCTGGAACGCGTCGATCTGGGGCAAGAACCTGACCGACCGCTTCTACTTCACCTCGCGGGTCGATCTGCTGGCCGGCTTCGGGTTCGACTACAACCACGTCGGCGCCCCCCGCACGTTCGGCGTGACCGTGGGCCGCAGCTTCTGACCTGACCGCTGACAAGAACAGGTCCTGCCGCGCGACGGCGGGCCAAGGAGGAAACCATGGCTGACTACAGGCTGCTGATCGGCGGCGAGCTCGTCGATGGCGACGCGACGATGGAGGTCATCAACCCGGCCACCGAGGAGGTTCTGGCGGTCTGTCCGCGCGGCTCGGAGCGGCAGCTCAACGCCGCGGTCGCCGCCGCCAAGTCCGCCTTCAAGGGCTGGGCGAAGACGCCGATGGCAGGCCGGCGCGCCCTGGTGCTGAAACTGGCCGACGCGATCGAGGCGCGCACCGAGGAGTTCGCCCGCCTGCTCACCCAGGAACAGGGCAAGCCTCTGGCCGAATCCACCGCCGAGATCAGCTATACGGCGGCCTTCCTGCGCTATCTCGGCGGCCTGGACCTGGCGAACCGGTTGATCGAGGACAACGAGACCCGCCGGGTCGAAATGCGCCGCAAGCCGCTCGGGGTGGTCGGCTGCATCATCCCCTGGAACTTCCCGGTGCTGATCGTCGCCTTCAAGGCGCCGCTCGCCCTGATCGCCGGCAATACGATCGTGATCAAGCCGGCGCCGACCACGCCGCTCACCACCCTTCGGCTGGGCGAGCTGTGCGCGGAGATCTTCCCGCCGGGCGTGGTCAACATAGTCACCGACAACAACGACCTGGGCGGCGTGCTCACGGCCCATCCCGACGTCGCCAAGATCAGTTTCACGGGCTCCACCGAGACCGGCAAGAAGGTGATGGCCAGCGCCGCCTCCACCATCAAGCGCATCACCCTGGAGCTCGGCGGCAACGACGCGGCCATCGTGCTGGGCGATGTCGATCCCAAGGCCGCGGCGGCCGGAATCTTCGGCGGCGCCACCATGAATGCGGGCCAGGTCTGCCTGGCGATCAAGCGGGTCTACGCCCATGAGTCCATCTATGACGCCCTGTGCGACGAGCTCGCCGTCCTGGCCGACGCCGCGGTGGTGGACGACGGCCTGATGCAGGGCGTGCAGATCGGCCCCCTGCAGAACAAGGCGCAGTACGAGAAGGTGAAGGGCTTCCTGGAGGACGCCCGCGCCGATGGCAAGATCATCGCCGGCGGTGTGGTGGAGGACCGTCCCGGCTACTTCATTCGCCCGACCATCGTGCGCGACATCACCGACGGCGCGCGGCTGGTGGACGAGGAGCAGTTCGGCCCGATCCTGCCGGTGATCTCCTTCACCGACGCAGAGGAGGCCCTGGATCGCGCCAACGCCTCGCCCTGGGGCCTGGGCGGCTCGGTCTGGTCCAAGGACCGCGACCGGGCCTATGCGCTGGCCTGCGAGATGGAGTCCGGGACGGTCTGGATCAACAAGCATCTCGACTTCGGCCCCAATATCCCGTTCGGCGGGGCCAAGCAGTCCGGCATCGGAGTCGAGTTCGCCGAGGAGGGGCTGCACGAGTTCACCCAGCTGCAGGTCATCAACGAAGCCCGATGATGCAACCCGGCCTCATGCAGCCCGTCCCGCTGCAAATCTCCAGTATCCTGAAGCATGCGGTTCGCGCCCATCCGCGGCGCGAGATCGTCTCGCGCCTCGTGGATGAGCCCCTGTGGCGCTACACCTACGGCGACTTCGCGCGGCGTACCGCGCGGGCCGCCAACCTGCTGAAACGGCTGGATATCTCGCCGGGCGACCGGGTGACTACACTGGCCTGGAACACCCACCGACATCTGGAGCTGTTCTACGCGGCGCCCGGCGTGGGCGTGGTCCTGCACACCGCCAATCCCCGTCTCTCGGACGAGCAGATCGCCTATACGATCAACCATGCCGGAAGCGCGGTCCTGTTCTTCGACCGATCGTTCTCGGAGCTGGTCGATCGCATCCGAGCGCAGCTTCCGTCGATCCGCGGTTTCGTGATGCTGAGCGATGAGGATCGGCTGATCCCCGGAGCCGTCGGCGCCGTCTCCTACGAGACCCTCATCGCCGGGGAGACGGACAGCCTCGACTGGCCGGAGTTCGACGAGAACGCCGGCGCCTTCCTCTGCTACACCTCGGGGACGACCGGCGATCCCAAGGGGGTGCTCTATTCGCACCGCTCCGTCGTGCTCCACGCCATGGGCGCTGGGCTGTCGGGTGCGTTCGGTTTCTCGGCCTTCGACGTCATCATGCCTTGCTCGTCGCTCTATCACGCGACCGCCTGGGGCCTGCCGTTCACGGGTCTGCTGAGCGGCTGCAAGTTCGTCCTGCCCTGCGACCGGATGGACCCGGCCAGCCTGTCGGAGCTCATCGGCGCCGAGGGCGTAACCTTCTCGGGCGGCGTGCCGACCATCTGGACCATGTACCTGGACCATCTGAACCGCACCGGTGAGGGTACGGGGCGGCTTCAACGGGTGGTGATCGGCGGTTCCGCGGTTCCCAGGGCGATGGCCGAGACCTTCCAGCAGCGCTACGGCGTCCAGGTCCTGCAGATCTGGGGCATGACGGAGATGAGCCCGCTCGGGGTGATCGCCACCTCGACTCCGGCCATCGCCGAGCCGGGGCAGGCCCATGAGAACGAGATCATCTGGACGCGGCAGGGGCGCCTGCAGTTCGGGGTGGAGCTGAAGATTGTCGACGAAACCGGCGTCGAACTTCCCCGCGACGGCGTGAGCTCCGGATCGCTGCTCGTCCGCGGTCCCTGGGTGATTGAGCGATATTATCGCGCCGGCGAGTCAGCCCTTGGGTCGGACGGCTGGTTCGACACGGGCGACATCGCCACCCTGGACGAGGACGGCTTCCTTCGGATCACCGACCGCAAGAAGGATGTCATCAAGTCCGGCGGCGAGTGGATCTCGTCCATCGACATCGAGAACATCATGGCCGCATGCCCCGGCGTGAAGACCGCCGCCGTCGTGGGCGTCGCACATCCCAAATGGGAAGAGCGCCCGATCCTGGTCATTGAGCGGCATGAGGGCGCCGGCCTGACGGAAGCCGAGGTTCAGGGATTCCTGGAGCCGCGCATCGTCAAATGGTGGATGCCCGACCTCGTGGTGTTCGAGCCCGTGCCGCTGACCGCCACGGGCAAGGTCGACAAGAAACGCCTTCGCGAAAGGCACGGAGAGGCCCTGGTCGCGGCTGGCAGGTGACCCGCGCCCGCCGCCATACGAGTCGCTAGGTGAGGGGCCTGCGCTTGCGATACGTATAAGGCAGGAGTCGTCTTTCCATGGGTGAGCCATGAGCCTCAGGCTCGACAACGCACTGGAAGCCCTGAAGGCCGAGGGGCCCGAGCGGAGCTTGGACCATCTCGAGCCCGCCGTGTGGCGGCGCATCGAGGCCGCGAGCGAAATGCGCTCGATGGATTGGATCGTGCTGCCGGTGCGGGCGGCCGCGGTGGTCGTGGCGCTGGGCGTCGGCGTGGCCGGCGGAGGGTTCGCGGCCTCGGCGGCCGCGGACGAACGTCGGGAGATCTCCGTCTTCTCGATCGACTCGCGCTTGGCGCCCTCGACCCTGCTCGACGAACAGGGATGAAGTTCGTCGGACGAGGCCTGGTCCTCACGCTCATACTGGCCGCGCTCGCGGCCGCCGGCGGCACCTGGGTGGGCGCGCGCTATGTGGTGGAACAGCGGCGCACGCCGTCGCTGCATGAGTTCGTGCATCACGAGCTGGCCCTGTCGGCCGACCAGGAGCGTCGGCTTGAAGCTTTGGAGCAGGACTTCGCCGTCCGTCGTCGGGCGCGGGAGGCGCAGCTCCGCGCCGCCAACGCCGAACTGGCCGCGGCCATCCACGCCCGGCACGAATATTCCCCCGAGGTGAAGGCCGCGGTCGAGCGGTTCCACCACGCCATGGGTGAGCTCCAGAAGGAGACCATTCTCCATGTCCTGGAGATGCGGAAGGTCCTGACGCCGGAACAGGCGGCCAAGTTCGATCGCCGGATCGCCGAGGCGCTGACCGACCAGGCGCTGTGATCGGGGCCGACGAGGAGAGCGACGCCGCGCTGGCGGCTCGCGCCGCCCGCGGCGAGGACCATGCCTTCACCCTGCTGATGCGCCGTCACAAGGGCGGGCTCTATGGCTTCGTGCGGCGCCATGTGGGCGATGCGGACGCCGCCTATGAGGTTGTCCAGGAAAGCTTTGTCGCCGCGTGGAAGGCCCTGGGCCGGTATGATCGCGCCAGGCCCTTCGGTGTCTGGCTGCGCGCCATCGCCCTCAACAAGTGCCGCGATCGCGGCCGGCGCCAGGCCGTGCGCCGCATCGTCCTTGGCGAGAAGGACGCCGAGTCCCCCGAGGCCCAGCGTCAGGCCGATCCGGCGCCGAACGCCGAGGCTGTGCTGGTCTCAGCCCAGCGCCGCGCCGCGCTCGATGCGGCCATCGCCAAGCTGCCCACGAAGCTCAAGGAACCCTTGATCCTCACCTATTTCGACGAACTGTCGCAGCAACAGGCCGGCCAGCTCCTGGGGGTCAGCGCCAAGACCGTGGAGACCCGGGTCTACCGAGCCCGTCAGAAGCTGGCGCAGATCCTGGGTCTCGACGCCGAATAAGTGTTCCGCCGGCCGAGGGGTGGAGGACGAACTTGCGTATCCATCTCTGCAAACGCCCCCTTGACCCTCCCGCCATGGGAAGCCCCATCTCCTCCGCGCCACGAGGATAGGACCTGTCTGTATGCGCCGACGCGCCCTTGCTGATTTCGATCGCCGCCAACTTCTGCGTGGAGCCGTGGCCCTGGGGGGAGGCGCCGCGGTCAGCGCCATGCTGCCGGCCTGGGCCCAGAGCGCGACGCCGGGCCTGGTCTCCACCCTGCCGAGCGTCTCCGGCGAGGAGATCAAGCTCACCATCGGCCATACGGCGTTCAAGGTTGACGGCCGCGCGGGCCACGCCGTCACCACCAACGGGACCGTGCCCGGACCGCTTGTCCGGCTGAAGGAAGGCCAGAACGTCCGGATCGCGGTGACCAACACCCTGGACGAGGACACCTCGATCCACTGGCACGGCCTGATCCTGCCCTTCCAGATGGACGGCGTCCCCGGTGTCAGCTTCCCCGGCATCAAGCCGGGCGAGACCTTCGTCTATGAGTTCCCGGTCCGCCAGGCCGGCACCTACTGGTACCACAGCCATTCCGGCCTCCAGGAGCAGGAGGGCCACTACGGCCCCATCGTGATCGATCCGGCGGGTCCCGATCCGGTCGCCTACGACCGCGAGCACGTGGTGGTGCTCTCCGACTACAGCTTCATGCATCCGCACGTGACAATGCGGAAGCTCAAGGCCCAAGCGGGTTATTTCAACGAGCAGAAGCAGACCATCGCCGGTCTGATGCGGGGCAAGGACCAGCCGCTGAAGGACCGTATGGAGTGGTCCAAGATGCTGATGGACCCCACGGACATCCTCGACATCACCGGCTCGACCTACACCTATCTGATCAACGGCCATGGCCCGAAGGACAACTGGACTGGCCTCTTTGCGCCCGGCGAACGGGTGCGGCTGCGCTTCATCAACGCCGGCGCGATGAGCGTCTTCAATGTCCGCATCCCGGGCCTGAAGATGAGCGTCGTCCAGGCTGACGGCCAGAACGTGCGGCCGGTGGAGGTCGACGAGTTCCAGATCTCTCCGGCCGAGACCTATGACGTCATCGTCCAGCCGACCGCCGATCAGGCCTACACCCTGGTCGCCGAAGCCGCCGACCGTTCCGGCATGGGCCGGGCGACCCTGGCGCCGCGGCCGGGTATGGTCGCCGCCGTCCCGCCGCTGCGCGAGCGTCCGCTGCTGACCATGCGCGACATGGGCATGGATCACTCCGCCATGGGGGGCATGGAGGGGATGGATCACGGCTCCATGTCCATGCGCGATCCGAGAAACGCGCCGCAGGTGAAGCTGGGGCCGGGGGTGCAGATGATCTCGCCCATGCCGGTCGACCGCACCGGCGAGCCCGGCCTAGGGCTCGAGAACGTCGGCCACAAGGCGCTGACCTATCGCGACCTGGTCGCGCTCAACCCCAATCCCGATCCCCGACCGCCCTCGCGTGAGATGGAGATCCACCTGACCGGCAACATGGAACGCTTCATGTGGTCGTTCGACGGCGAGAAGTTCAGCCACCTGAAGGCGCCCATCCCCTTCCGTCTGAACGAGCGGGTGAGGGTGACCCTGGTCAACGACTCGATGATGGGCCATCCGATCCACCTGCACGGCCACTTCTATGAGGTGGTGAACGGCAACCCCGGGCATCATCCGATGAAGCACACGGTCAATGTGCTGCCCGGCGGCAAGGTCACCTTCGACCTCACGGCCGATGCTCCCGGCGATTGGGCGTTCCACTGCCACCTGCTGCACCACATGCATGCAGGCATGTTCAACGTGGTCACCGTGCGGCCCCTCGAAGGAGGCGCAGCGTGAACCGGCTTCTCCTGATCGGCCTGCTGCCGCTCGCCGTCGCCGCGCCCGCCTCGGCGCAGCACGCCGGCCACGCCATGCCCGCGCCGCCGCCCGCGGCCGATCCCCACGCCGGGCACGTCATGCCGGCGGAAGCCGCTCCGCCCGCCGCCGATCCTCATGCCGGCCACGATATGTCGAAGATGGCGCCGACGGCGGGCGCCGAACCCCCGCCGCCGCCCAGCGACCACGCGGCCGAGCGGTTCCACAGTCCCGCCGCCATGGCCGCGGCGCGGGCCCAGCTCGCCCGCGAGCACGGGGGCGAACCCGCGTGGAAGGTGATGCTCAGCACGGCTGAGCGACGCCCCGCCTCGGGCCAGGATAGCTACGCCTGGGAAGGCGAGGCCTGGTATGGCGGCGACGCCCACCGACTGGTCGTGAAAACGGAAGGCGAGGGCGCCGATCATCTCGAGAGCGCTGAGCTGCAGGCGCTCTTTTCCCGCGCGATCAGCCCCTATTTCGATCTTCAGGTCGGGCTGCGGCACGACTTCGAGCCCACCCCGTCACGCACCTACGCGACACTCGGCTTCGAGGGGCTGGCCCCCTACTGGTTCGAGGTGGAGGGCGCGGCCTTCCTCTCCGACAAGGGCGACCTCTCAGCGCGCCTCGAGGGCTCCTACGACCTGCGGCTCACCCAGAAACTGATCCTGGAACCCCGGGGCGAGATCAATCTCGCGGCCCGGGACGACCCCGCGACCGGCGTCGGCTCGGGCCTCACCGACACCGAGCTCGGCCTGCGCCTGCGCTACGAGTTCCGCCGCGAGTTCGCGCCCTATGTCGGCGTGGTCCATGAGCGGAAGTACGGGAAGACCGCCGACTTCGCGCGCGCCGCCGGCGAGGATGTCGACACCACCCGCTTGGTCATCGGCCTACGGGCCTGGTTCTAACAACCCGGCCTCTCCGAGGTCGGTTCTTCGGGTGGCCGCCAGCCGCCGTCTATACCGCGCCGTTTGGCGCCAGTTTGGAGATCGAAATGAAAACCGTCGTCCTGTCCCTCGCCGCCGCCCTGGCCATGACCTCCGCCGCCGCCGCCCAAAGCGATCACAGCGGTCACGCCGCCCCGAAGGCCGCTCCGTCCGTGGCCCTGGTTGAGGGCGTCGGCGTCGTGAAGAAGGTGGACGCCAAGGCCGGCACGGTCACCCTGGCCCACGACCCCATCAAGGCGCTCAACTGGCCGGCCATGACCATGCCCTTCAAGGTGTCCGACAAGGCCCTGCTCGCGAAGGCGGCCGTCGGCAGCAAGATCCGTTTCCAGCTGAGCGGTCAGACCATCGTCGGCATCCGGGCCTTCTAGGGCTGCAGGCCTGTCGGCCGGGCCGTCTTCGCCCCGGCCGCTGGCCCCTTCGGCCCACGCGAGACGAGCTTGGCGTCCCTTGTCCGCGCATTGCGTCGAGAGATGAGGGATCGGTCTTCCCGGTGCGTATCCGTCTTATCCGAGCCGCTGTTTCGCGCAGCGATCAAGGATGCGCGCCTTCAGCTGGGGATTTCAAGAAAACGTAGTGTTACGGGAATTTCGTCCGCCGTGACAACGATGATATCTGAGTGATGTCGTCGAAATGGCTGTAAATTCAAGAATTACTCCACCATGTGTCCACGTTCTGGCGCGTGAATACTGCTATTTGGAAAATATAGCCTCGAACACGAGGGCTGATTCGACGATCAAATAATCGACATGTTGGATGTATTCTGCACGAAAACATACGCATGGATGCGAAGTTAGCCTGAAAACATGTCGAGGTGAAAATAGCCATTATCTTGCGGAGTTGTCCCGATTCTAGGGAATTTATTTCCCGATCTACCGCAAGAGTGTTGCGCCATGAGTCGAAAGTGGCGTCGATCGGCAATCGCGCACCCTCGGGGAAACGTTGAATATGTATATACCTATCTTGACACTTTGAGGCGCGAAACAAGACAGTCGGGTGAATGGTGCGGCCTCGCTGGAGACGGTCGGGCCGGGGTCTAATGGGACAGGGGATGGCCATGAGCCGGATTTCGAAGCGTCTGCTTTTCGCGAGCGCGCTGCTCACCACCGCGATGCTGAGCACACAGGCTGGCGCGCAGCAGCTGGCCGCCAACGACGTCGACGAGGTGATCGTCACGGGCAGCCGCATCAAGCGCGAGGACATAACCGGGGTGGGCCCGGCCACGGTGGTCAGCCAGGAACAGATCGCCCGGGCCGGCATCACCAATGTCGAGGCCCTGCTGCAGCGCCTGCCGGCCTCGGCGGGCGCCGCGGGCAACCAGACCAACGCCTATTGGACCGGCAACGGCTACGGCACGGCGCAGGTCAACCTGCGCGGCCTGGGCATCAACCGGACCCTCACCCTGATCAACGGCCGCCGGGTCGTGAACGGCGGCACGGGCGCCAACAGCGCGCCCGACCTGAACATGATCCCGACCGCCATCATCGGCCGGATGGATGTCCTGAAGGACGGCGCCTCGGCGATCTACGGCGCGGACGCGGTCGCGGGCGTGGTGAATATCGTTACTCTCGACAAGTACCAGGGCCTGAAGCTCTCGGCCAAGTACGGCGTCACCGACGAGAGCGACGGCGGGGAATACAATGTCGACGTCCTATGGGGTCTGCGCGGCGAGCGCGGCGGCGTCACCGCGGCCCTGACCTACCAGAAGACCGAAGTGGTCAACCTGGCCAGCCGCGCGCCCTGCGGTCTCGGCGAGGTCGGCGGGGCGCTCGTCTGCGTCTCCAGCGCCTCGACCATCGGCGGTCGCGCGGTCCTCAACGGCCAGCAGATCAACTTCAACCAGACACCCGGCGGCAACGGCAATTTCTTCGAGCCCTACAGCGCGGCGAAGCACAACTTCAACTCGAACCCGTTCCTCAATGCGGTCTCGCCGCTGGAGCGGATCAGCACGGCGTTCCTGGCCGACTACGAACTCACCGATAAGGTCAGCCTGTTCGCGGAGTTCTTCTTCACCCACCGCGAGAGCAACCAGATCGCCACGCCGGGCACCCTGCGCAACCTGGCGATCTCGGCGACCAACCCGACCAACCCGACGGGCCAGAACATCACGGTGATCCAGCGCCGCCTGGCCGAGCCGGGCCCGCGCCAATTCTTCCAGGAGACCGACACCTACCGGTTCGTGGGCGGCGCCAAGGGCTCGATCGTGGGTGACTGGACCTGGGAAGCGGCGGTCAACTGGGGCCGCAACACTGGCATCGACGGCATGACCAACATCGCCAACAAGGAGCGGGTGAACAACACGCTGAACACGGCCATCTGCAGCGCCGCGGCCGGCGCGACCATCCCCTGCGCGGACTATCTGGGCGCGGGCGATGTGACCCAGCAGGTGCTCGACTACATCCTGTTCACCTCGCGCGACTCCGGCGGCAACGAACAGCGCAGCGTCACCGCCGACGTCACCGGCACGGTCTTCCAACTGCCGGCCGGCCCGCTCCTGGCCGCCGCCGGCCTGGTCTATCGGGACGAAGAAGGGTGGCGGAACCCCGACGCCCTGACCGTCCTGGGCATCGCCAACACCAACCAGCAAGATCCCATCTCCGGCAAGACCAAGGCCAAGGAGGCCTATCTCGAACTCTCCGCGCCGCTGCTGGCCGACCTGCCGATGGTGCGCAAGCTCGAGCTCGACGGCGCCGTCCGTTATTCCGACTACGACCTGTTCGGCAGCAACACGACCTACAAGGTCGGCCTGAACTGGACCGTGATCGACAGCCTGCGCCTGCGGGCGACCTTCGGCACCGGCTTCCGCATTCCGAGCGTGCCCGAACTGTTCGGCGGTGTGGCCGAGGGCAACCTGACCACGACCGATCCGTGCAGCCGCTACAGCACCAGCGGAAACGCCACCCTGATCGCCAACTGCCAGGCCTCCGGCGTTCCCGCCGGCTACGTCCAGCTCGGCAACACCGTGCTGACCACGGTAGGCGGCAACCAGAACCTGCAGCCGGAAACCGCCGAGACCCTGACCCTCGGCCTGGTGTGGCAGCCGACCCAGGTCAGCGGTCTCTCGGTGACCGTCGACTATTTCGACATCAAGATCAAGGACGCCATCCGCTCGATTCCGGGCTCCACCAAGCTGGCGGTCTGCTATGCGGCGCCCGGCCTGACCCACCCCTTCTGCGGCCCGGCCAACTTCACCCGCAGTTCGCTGACCGGCGAGGTCAACTTCCTCTCGGCCCAGCCCTCGAACGCGGGCATGGAGCAGATGAAGGGTGTCGACGTCGGCGTGCGCTACGACTTCGACATCGGCGAACGGCGCGCCAGCCTCGACTGGAACACCACCTATCTCGACGAATACGTGATCACGCCGTTCCTTGGCGCGGACCCGATCGAGTTCGACGGCCATATCGGCGGCGGCAACGGCGGCTATCCGCACTGGCGCTCGAACGCCAGCTTCTCGGTGATGGATGAGCGCTGGACGGGGACCTATTCGGTCCAGTGGATCGGCAAGGCGACCGACTTCAACGCCGCGCCCGCCGACATCGGCTACCGTGCGCCGAACGTCTTCTATCACAACGCCCAGTTCGCCTATCGCCTGGGCGAGAGCGCCGACATCGCCGTCGGCGTCGACAACATCTTCGACAAGAAGGCGCCCTTCATCAAAAGCTGGACCGACGGCAACACCGACACCATGACCTACGACCTGCTCGGTCGCCGGGGTTATGTGCGGCTGACCTATCAGTTCAACTAGACGCCTTCGGGCGCCGGGCGGGAAACCCCATGTCCTGCCCGGCGCCGATCCTTTCGAGAATTCGGCGGTAAGAGAGACCACGATGCGCTTGCCAGCCTTGGCGCGAACGACCCACAAGTGGCTCGCCCTGATCATCGCCGTCCAGGCGGTGTTCTGGACGCTGAGCGGCCTCTACATGACCGCCGTCCACATCGACATCATCCACGGCGACCACCTGGTGCGGACGGTCGAGCCGCGTGCCCTGTCGATGGCCGGCCTCGTGGAACCCGCCACCTTCGCCCAATCCGGCGCCAAGTCGGTTCGCCTGGAGACCCAACTCGGCAAGCCCGTCTATGTCGTCGATGCGATCCCGGGCCATATGCTGTTCGACGCCCGCAGCGGCGCGTTGCTGTCGCCGCTCGACGAAGACGCGGCCCGCGATCGGGCGCTCTTTCACTACGCCGGCAGCGGCGGCATCGTGAAGACCGAGCTGCTCGAGGTCGTGCCGGGTGAGATCAAGGGCCGGCCGGCGCCGATCTGGCGGGTCGAGTTCGAAGGCTTCTGGCGGCCGACCCTCTACATCTCTCCGCAGACCGGCGGGCTGGTGGCCAAGCGGCACGACCTCTGGCGCATCTTCGACTTCGTCTGGATGTTCCACATCATGGACTACGAAGAGCGCACGGACGTGAACAACATCCTGTTGCGCGTGGCCACCTGGATGGCCGTGGCGACCTCGCTCACCGGGGCCTGGCTCCTGCTCTACAGTTTCCGACGCCGGCGCCGCGCGCGCAAAGCCGCAGCCTGAGGTTCCGATGTTCCTGATCCGCACGTTGCACAAATGGTTCGGCCTGATCCTCGGTCTGCAGTTCGTCCTCTGGACGATCAGCGGCGCGATGATGGCGCTGCTCGACCACCACAAGGTCTCGGCCGAGCATTCCGTCCGCGAGCCGGCGGCGCTGATTGTCCCGGCCGACACCCTTCCCCTGGCCCGTGTCGCCGAGGCCGTCGGGGGCCCCATCCTGGCCCTGCGCCTGAAACCGCTTGGGGACGGTTTCGTCTATGAGGCCGCCACCCCGTCCGGCGTGAAGCTGGTCGACGCTACGAGCGGCCGGCCGGTTGCCGTCGACGCGGCGAGGGCAGGGGCCCTGGCCGCCGCCGCCTTCAGCGGCTCCGAGGCCGTGGCTTCGGTCCGGAAGGTGGACGCGGCCGACGTCGAGACCCGCAAGCTGCCGCTTCCCCTGTGGCGCGTGGAGTTCGCCGACGCCGAGCGCACGACGCTCCTGTTGTCGGCCGCGACCGGTGACGTCCTCGAGCGCCGCAACAACAGCTGGCGACTGTGGGACGTGTTCTGGATGATCCACATCATGGACTACACCAAGCGCGAAAGCTTCAACCACCCGCTGATCATCACCGTCGCGGCGGGCATCGCCTGGCTGGCGCTGAGCGGCCTCATCCTGCTGGTCCAGAGCTTCCGGCGGCGCGACTTCGCCTGGGTCCTGGACCCCGTCGAGCGTCTACGGGGCGGGCCGAAGGCGCGGGTGCGCGAGAGCTGACCCGTCGGCCCGCGGCGGCCACGCCGCCTCGCCGATCATGATAGCCTCGCGGTGACGATCAGGTCGGGGGGAAGCAGATCCGCATGAGTTCCGGCGGCGACACCACGCTCAACAAACGGATCCGCACCGAGATCGCCGAGCGTATCCTCTCCGGGGAGCTGGCCCCAGGTGATCGGATTCCCTACGAGCACGAGCTGATGGCCCAGTACGGCTGTTCGCGGATGACCGTGAACAAGGCCCTCTCGCCGCTCGCCGACAGCGGCCTCATCGTCCGGCAGCGGCGCGCGGGGACCTTCGTCTCGCGGCCGAGGGTCCATTCGGCGGTGCTCGACATCCTGGACATCCAGGCCGACATCACCAGCCGCGGCGAGGCTTACGGCTACGAGCTGCTGTCGCAGAAGTCGCGGGCGGCGAACAAGCGTGACCGCGAGGAACTCGAGTTGGACGGCCCCGCCCAGGTCGTCGTCCTGCGCTGCCTCCATCGGGCCGACGGCCGGCCCTTCGCCCTGGAGGAACGGCTCATCAGCCTCGCGTCGGTTCCGAAGGCCGTGGCGATGGACTTCGCGGCGACGCCCCCGGGGACCTGGCTGCTCGGCTCGGTGGCCTGGACCCAGGCCGAACACCGCATCAGCGCGATCAACGTCTCACGCGCGACCGCGAAGACCCTGCGGATCGATCCCACGGCCGCCTGCCTTTCCCTGGAGCGACGGACCTGGCGGGGACGCGAGCCGATCACCCATGTCCGCCTGACCTTCCCGGGCGACTCCTACGACCTTGTGGCGCGCTTCGCCCCGCCCTCGACCCCTGGCCTGCCAAGCGCGGCGCCACGTGGCGGCAAGTAGGGGAATGGAGGCCGCGACCGTAGCTTCATGCGGGCGGCGTTCGTGAAGCACGATGGTTTTCAGTGCGGCTACTGCGCGCCGGGACAGATCTGTTCGGCGATGGCGATGCTTGACCCTGATCAAGGCCCGGCTCCCGGTTCCGGCCGAACCTGCAACTCCCACCGAGCCCGCGCAGGGCGGCTCGCATTGGCGTACGGAGGAATCCACCTGACCGTACGAAATCCGGTCCTGATGCTGAGCCTGGCGACCGCCGCACTCTTGAACAACGGCCTCGTCGCGACGTGCGACGAACTGTTCACGGCCTGACCATGGCGGCGCGCGGATCCAACCTCGCCCAGGTTATATTCGGCCTGGTGTTCCTTCTGGCGGGACTCACCGGCATGGCTGCCTTGATCGCGGTTACCTACGGAGACTCCGCCGCGTCCCAGGCGTTGGCGCTTCGGCTGGGCCTGACCCTCAGCCTGCTCCTCTCGGCGGTCGCCCAGACGCTAGTGTTGCTGGGGGCCTGGCTGCTGTGGCGGTCGAACCACCGAGAGCGCTGACCGTTTCACTTTCACCCCCGGGGATCGTCCGATGCTGCGCATGGTCCTGAAGACCCGCCGCACGCCTCTTGTCGCGGAGGCGTGCGCCGATCCCGAACCCGGGCCGGGCGAGCTTCGGCTGCGGGTGCGAGCCTGCGGCGTCTGCCGGACCGACCTGCACGTGGTGGATGGAGACCTGGGGGACCGTGGCGCGCCGGTGGTCCCCGGCCATGAGATCGTGGGTGTCGTCGATGCTCTCGGACCGGACGTGGCCGGCGTGCCGATCGGCGAGCGGCGGGGCGTGGCCTGGCTGGGCGGGACCTGCGGCGTCTGCCGCTACTGCCGCGATGGCCGGGAGAACCTCTGCGACGATCCGACTTTCACCGGCTGGACCCGCGACGGCGGCTATGCGGACACGGTGATCGCTCGGGCCGAATTCACCTTCCCCCTGCCGGGGAGCCTGTCCGACCTGGAGGCGGCGCCGTTGCTGTGCGCGGGGCTCATCGGTTTCCGCGCCTGGCGGATAGCGTGTGAGGCGCAAAAGGTCGAGCGGCTCGGTCTTTACGGCTTCGGCGCCGCGGCGCACCTGCTGGCGCAGCTCGCCGTCCATGAAGGCCAAACCGTTCACGCCTTCACGCGCGAGGGGGACGAGGCGGCTCAGGCGCTCGCGCGGCAGCTGGGCTGCGTGTGGGCGGGCGGGTCCGGCGAACGGCCGCATCAGCCGCTCGACGCCGTGATCATATTCGCCCCTGTCGGGGATCTCGTACCCACAGCCCTGGCCGCGGTCCGCAAGGGCGGTACCGTCGTGTGCGGTGGAATCCATATGAGCGACATCCCGAGCTTTGCCTACGACCTGCTCTGGGGCGAACGACGCCTGGTGTCGGTCGCCAACCTTACCCGCCAGGATGCGCGGGACTACCTGCCGCTGGCTCATGCGGCGGGTGTGCGCCCGCACGTGCGGCCCTACGCATTGCTGGACGCCAATCAGGCGCTCGACGACCTACGCCATGGCGCGTTTTCGGGCGCGGCGGTGCTGCTGCCTTAGGACCGCGGGGAGGGCCGGTTGCCTTCGACGGCCACGCACCGCCGTCCAGAATGACTGGCCCGCGTACTTGTGGCGGCCTATCCGGAAGGCTCCCGCGCCGTTTCGGCCCAGCCCAACGCAAACGCGGACAGTCGCGACCGGACTAGGTTCTCCGCCGCCAACGCGGACGCGCGGGTCAGTGGCTCATGAGCACGAAGTATTCCGGCCGATGCATGAGGTCGTCGGTCACGCCCCGCCAAGCCGCCCGAACATTTGGGAGCGTCCCCTGAGCACGGCCCTCGACTTCGTCTTCCGACAGCCGCGCGGTTGATCTTGCTCAAAGCGCGCCGCCCGCTGCTGCGCCAGTCTGACCTCCATAGGAGAAATGCCGATGTCGAAATCCCTGACCCGCAAGGTGAAGCACGAGCTCGAGGACACCCTTGAGGACGTCGCCAAGACGCTGCGGCAAGCCGCCGACGGCCTGAGCGACGACGCCGAGAAGGCGGTGGCGCAGGCCGCTCACGCCCTTCGCCTGGCCGCCGAGGCGCTCGCCGACAAGGCGTCGCCCGAAGTGAAATATGTCGCGCAGAAAGCTATGGCCGAGGCTAGGGCGCACCCGATCGCCACGGCTGCGGCGGCGCTGTCGGCGGCGGCCGCCCTGATCTCGGTCCTGAGTGTCACGCGGAAGAAGGTCGCCTAGCCGCGATCCGCTCGCGGGTGGCCGCCGAGGAGTCGGTGATGACCAGGCGCGGAGTGCTGATCGGCGGTCTGGCCGCGGCGGCGGCGCTGGGTGGCGTCGTCGATCCTCGTCCGCTTCCTGGGCGGCCAGCCGGAGGTGTTTGCGACCGCGTCGCCGGCCGAGCGGCAGCGCGTCCTGGACATCGTGCGGAGCGTAGAGCCCCTGTCGCAGCGCTATCGCGGCATCAATGTCGACAGTACGCCGGATCTGCACGAACCGCCGCTAGAGCGGATCTCCGCGCCGACCCTGATCGTCTCGGCCCGCGACGACCTCTTCAACACCCTGCCGGCGGCGCAGTATGCTGCGGACCGGATTCCGGGCGCGCGGCTCGCCGTCTACGACACGGGCGGACACCTCTTGGTGGGGCGCGGGGCGGCGGTCCGCGCAGAGGCGAAGACGTTTATCGACAGCGCAGGCGCTGGGCGGGTCGGGGCGGATCATCGGTCCCGGACCTCCCCTCAAGCCCGAGCACGTCTGGTCGATCCGGCGGAATTAATCCGTTCGGATGCAAATCATGGCAGCTTGGCTCGGAACGTAGATTTTAACTGATATCGGACGGACATTCGTTGGACCCCAACGACGGAGGCTGCTCCGGCGGCCTTCGGGTTACACCAATCTTTTCAAGGAGAAAGATGGTGGGTGCAGTAGGATTCGAACCTACGACCCGCTGATTAAGAGTCAGCTGCTCTACCAACTGAGCTATGCACCCATTCGTCGTTCGGGACCTGTCGAGCCCCGGCGGCGAG
>NZ_JAUYOJ010000157.1 GCF_030697925.1 Phenylobacterium sp.
GGCCGAGACCTTGCGGGTGCTGAAACCCGGCGGGCGGTTCCTGATGGCCGTCTGGACGCCGGGCTGGTCGATGTTCGCGGTCGCCAACGTCCTGTCGCTGTTCCTGACCTCCAAGGCGGGCTGGCGCGGGTTGGCCGAGGCGACCGGGTTCGAGGTGCTCGACGAGGGCGTGTTCAACAACGCCTGGTTCATCCTGATGGCGAAGCCCCGGGCCTGAGGCCTCGCCGCCGGCGCGCCCTCGATCTAGAGATACTTGGCGAGGTCGCTCAGCTTGCTGAGCTTTTCACGGGCCTCGCGCGACAGCGGCCCGACCACCTCCTCGAGGTGATGCTCGATGTGATCCGTCACCAGCACGGTCTTGGCCTTTTCGAGCGCGCTGATCACCGCCTGCAGTTGCTGGGCGGTCTCCAGGCCATCGCGGTTGTCCTCGATCATGGTGAGGATCGTGGCCAGGTGCCCGTGGGCGCGCTTGAGGCGGTTCTTGAGGTCCGTATTGTGCGTGTGGCTCATGGGGGCTCCAGCGATCCGCGGGACTATAGGCCGCGCGGCAGATGCAGCCAGCCGTTGACGCCCAGATAGACCCCGATCGCCAGGATCACGGCGCCAGACACATAGGGGGCCTTGCGCACGATCTCCCCGAAGCCCGAAAGCCGCTTGGACACCTCCTTCACGCTCAGGGCGGCGATAACCCCCGAGGCCACCATGGTCAGGGCCAGGCCGAGGCTGAAGCACAGCACCAGCACCGCGCCGAGCGTGAAGGCCTTCAGCTGCAGGCAAAGCAGCAAGACCGTGATGGCTCCCGGACAGGGGATGAGCCCACCGGTGAGTCCGAAGATCACGATCTGCCCCGTGGTCACATCGCGGTCAGCGAACCGACGGCGGATGTCGTTCGCATGGGCCAGTTCATGCGCGTCCTGCGCGCCGGCGGTCAGGTCGAGGCCGCGAAGCTCCTCGTGGATGTGGTCATGGCCATGGTCGTGTTCGACGAAGGCCACGTCGTAGCTGTGGGCGTGGTCGCCATGGGAGTGGGTCAGACGCGCGACGAACTCGTGCGGCTCCGGGATCTGTTCCACGGATTCCAGATGGCCGCCCCGATCGGTGAAGCTGAAGGCTTGTCGCGTTCCATCCGGGCGCTCGGTTTCCAGGCGGACATCGTCCGCCGGCCAGCCGTGACCGCGCTCGGGATAGATCCGGAAGCGCGGCGGCGCGGCGGTTT
>NZ_JAUYOJ010000158.1 GCF_030697925.1 Phenylobacterium sp.
CCGCGCCCAGATGCGGGGTGCGCATCATGGCGCTCAAGGTCGCCTCGATCGGCCGTTTCGGGTCCGACAGGAACGCCGCCACGCCGGCCAGGGTCTTGTCGGGCTCGGCGTAGAGGACATGCAGGATGGCGCCGACCAGCAGTGAATGGCTGGTCTTTTCCCAGTGGTTGCGCTTGTCGAGCGAGCCCTCCGGATCGACCAGCACGTCGGCGACGTTCTGGACGTCGCGCACCTCCCATTCGCCGCGGCGCACTTCGAGCAGCGGGTTGTAGGCCGCGGAATCCCGATTGGTCGGATCGAACAGCAGCACGCGGCCCAAGCGCGCCCGAAAGCCGGCGGTCAGGCCCCAGTTCTCCCCTTTGATGTCATGGACGATCGCCGAGCCCGGCCAGGTCAGCAGAGACGGGACAACCAGGCCCACCCCTTTGCCGGATCGGGTCGGGGCGAAGCACAGCACATGCTCGGGTCCATCATGGCGAAGATAGGCGCGGCCGAGCTTGCCCAGCACGACACCGTCGGGGCCCAGAAGCCCTGCGGCCCGGACTTCCTCGGGGCTCGCCCAACGCGCCGATCCGTAGGTCGCGACCTCCCTGGCCTCCCGCGCGCGCCAGACCGACAGGGCGATGGCGGCCAATGGCGAGGAGGCCGCCGGAAGCGGCGACATAGGCGCCCCGCAGGAAAATCTGCGGCGCGTAGGCGTCATAGGCGAACCACCACCAGAAGAAGGCGGGCGGCGGATAGAAGCGGTAGCCATGGACGGTCAGCCAGGGCGGCCCGAGTTGAGGCTGGTGGCCCAATTGCGCCGCCGTCCATTGCGTGGCGCCCCAGGTGGTCAGGACCACGATCCCGAGAACGACCAGGACTTGGCCCCAAAAGATCTTCGCCGCCGGCATGCCAAATCCTTTCTGCCCACAGGGCAGATTCAGGATCGGGCCCGGCGATCGGCAAGGCCGGCCAGCCAGCCGTCGAAAGGTCGGCGGCTCCAGCGCGCAATGACAGGCTCAGGCGAAAACGGCCGGAGCGGAACACCCGCTCCGGCCTGGTCGGTCACTGCTTCCGGATCGCTGTCACTTCGCCAGAGCCGTCGGCGAGTTTGAGATCGAACGCGACCTTGTCGCCGACCTTGACGGTGTCGAGCAGGGTGGGCGGTGTCGCCTTGAACGCCATGGTCATGGCCGGCCAGTTGGCCTCTGGGATCGGCCCGTGGTCCAGCGTGATCGTGCCGGCCTTGGGATCGACGGCGGTGACCGTACCGGTCCCCGTGGCCATCTTGGCGTCGGCGGACATGTCCATCTTCGACATGTCGCCCGACTTCGCCGCGTCGGCCGACATGGCTTCACCCGAGGGCGGGACTGCGGGCGGCGGCGTGGCTTCGGCGGGAGCCGTCGCCGCCTCCTGCTTTGGTCCGCAAGCCGCGAGGGTCATGGCCAGGGCAAGCACGCCGGCCGTGGCGTAAGGAAGAGCTCTCATGATGATCTCCTTTGGGTCCGAGAGGCAGGGGTGAAGTCGGGGCCGCCGGGGCGGGGACGGCGCATCAGGAAGAAGGCGGCCGGGATGACCAGCATCGAGAGCAGGGGCGCCGTCAGCATGCCGCCGATCATCGGCGCGGCGATGCGGCTCATGACTTCGGACCCCGCGCCGTGCCCGATCAGGATCGGCGCCAGGCCCGCGAGGATCACCGCGACGGTCATGGCCTTGGGGCGGACCCGCAGCAGGGCGCCTTCACGAACGGCGTCCTCGACCTGATCGCCCGAAGGACTAGGCCCGCGATCCGCCAGGGCGTGCTTTAGGTAGATCAGCATCACCACCCCGAATTCGGCCGAGACCCCGGCCAGGGCGATGAAGCCGACGCTGGTGGCGACCGACTGGTGGTAGCCCAGGAGGTAGAGCGCCCAGATTCCGCCGGTGAGCGCGAAGGGCAGCGTCGCCATCACCAGGACCGCCTCGTCCAGGCGGCGGAAGATCACGTAGAGCAGGACGAAGATGATCAGCAGCGTCGCCGGCACGACGATCTTCAGGCGTTCGACGGCGCGCTGCAGATATTCGAACTGGCCCGAATACGCGATCGAGACGCCCGGCGAGAGCGTCACGTCCTTGGCGACGACGCGCCGCAGGTCGTTGACGACGGCGCTCAGGTCGCGCCCGCGCACGTCGATATAGACCCAGGTCGAGGGCCGGGCGTTCTCGGTCTTCAGCATCGGCGGGCCGTCGGCGATCTCGATCTTCGCCACCGTGCCCAGCGTGATCTGCTGGCCCGCGGGCGTCAGAACCGGCAGGCTTCGCAGGCCTTCCAGGCTGTCACGGATCTCGCGCGGATAGCGCACATTGATCGGATAGCGGGCGAGGCCCTCGACGGTCTGGCTCACTGTCTCGCCGCCGATCGCGCCTGAGACGATCGCCTGCACGTCGGCGACGTTGAGCCCAAAGCGCGCGGCGGCGGCGCGGTCGATGTCGACGTCGACATAGCGCCCGCCGGTCAGCCGTTCGGCGAGCGCCGAGCTGACGCCTGGGACCGTCTTGGCCACCGTCTCGACGTCATGGGCGACGCGGTCGAGCTGGGCGAGATCGGCGCCCGAGACCTTCACCCCGATCGGGCTCTTGATGCCGGTCGCCAGCATGTCGATGCGGTTGCGGATCGGCGGCACCCAGACATTGGCCAGGCCCGGGACCTTCACCGTCCGGTCCAACTCCTCGACCAGCTTGTCGGGCGTCATGCCGGGCCGCCATTCAGCTCGCGGCTTGAATTGGATGGTGGTCTCGAACATTTCCAGCGGCGCCGGGTCGGTGGCGCTTTCGGCCCGGCCGGCCTTGCCGAACACGCTCTTCACTTCCGGCACCGTCTTGATCAACCGATCGGTCTGCTGCAGCAGTTCGCCGGCCTTCCGCACCGATAAGCCGGGCAGGGCCGAGGGCATGTAGAGCAGGTCGCCCTCGTCCATGCTCGGGATGAATTCGCCGCCGAGCTGGCTGAGCGGCCAGAGGGTGGTGGCGAAGGCCAGGACGGCGATCAGCAGGGTCGCCCTCGGCTTGCGCATCACCCAGTCCAGCCCCGGCTTGTAGGCCGCTGTCAGCCAGCGGTTCAGGATGTTGCTGTCTTCGCGTGGGATGCGGCCTCGGATCAGGTAGCCCATCAACACCGGCACCAGGGTCACCGACAGGATCGCCGCCCCGGCCATGGCGTAGGTCTTGGTGAACGCCAGAGGGGCGAACAGCCGGCCCTCCTGGGCCTGCAGGGTGAAGACTGGCACGAAGCTAAGGGTGATGATCACCAGGCTGAAGAACAGGGCCGGCCCGACCTCGGCGGCGGCGTCGGTGATGACCCGCCAGCGGGTCTCGCCCTCCAATCGCTGACCCGGATGATCGTGTTCCCAGCGCTCGATCTTCTTGTGGGCGTTCTCGATCATCACCACGGCGGCGTCCACCATGGCTCCGATGGCGATGGCGATGCCGCCCAGCGACATGATGTTGGCGTTGACCCCCTGGATGCGCATGACGATCAGGGCGAACAGCACCCCCAGCGGCAGGGTGAGGATCGCCACCAGGGCCGAGCGCACGTGCCAGAGGAACAGCGCACAGACCAGGGCGACGACGATGAACTCCTCGATCAGCTTTTCGCGCAGGTTGCCGATGGCCCGGTCGATCAGTTGCGAGCGGTCATAGGTCGTCACCACCTCGACGCCGGGCGGCAGGCTCTTCTTCAGCTCGACGAGCCTGTCTTTGACCGCGGCGATGGTCTCGCGCGCGTTCTTGCCCGAGCGCAGGATCACCACCCCGCCGGCGACCTCGCCCTGGCCGTCCAACTCGGCGACGCCGCGGCGCATCTCCGGGCCGAGCTGGAGGGTTGCGACATCGCCCAGCCGGACGGGGACGCCGCCCGCCGCCGTCTTCAGCGGAATGGCGCGGAAGTCGTCGAGCGTCTTCAGATAGCCCGAGGCTCGGACCATGTACTCGGCCTCGGCCAGCTCGAGAACCGAGCCGCCGGTTTCGCTGTTGGCGCGCTGGATGGCGTCCGTGACCTGGCCGTGGGTGACGCCGTAGGCGGCGAGCTTCACCGGGTCGAGCACCACCTGGTACTGCTTGACCATGCCGCCGATCGAGGCGACCTCGGCCACGCCCGGCAGGCTCTTCAGCTCATAGCGCAGGAACCAGTCCTGCAGGGACCTGAGCTCCGACAGGTCATGGCGGCCGGTCCTGTCGACCAGGGCGTATTCGTAGATCCAGCCGACGCCCGTGGCGTCTGGCCCCAGCGCCGGCTTGGCCGTCTCCGGCAAACGGCTCTGGACCTGGTTCAGATATTCCAGCACCCGCGAGCGGGCCCAGTAGAGGTCGGTACCGTCCTCGAAGATCACATAGACGAAGCTGTCGCCGAAGAACGAGTAGCCGCGCACGGTCCTGGCGCCCGGCACCGACAGCATGGTGGTGGTCAGCGGATAGGTGACCTGGTTCTCCACGATCTGCGGCGCCTGGCCCGGATAGGGGGTGCGGATGATCACCTGCACGTCGGACAGGTCTGGCAGGGCGTCGACCGGCGTGGCGCGCAGCGCGACCAGGCCGGCGGCTAGCAGGGCCAAGGCGGCGATGATGACGAAGAAGCGGTTCTTGACCGACCCGCGGATCAGGGCGGCGATCACTGGGCCGCCTCCTTTGCGAGACGACGGACGACCGGGCCATCGGCGCGATGTTCGAAGCCGAAGGCGACCTGGTCGCCGACTTTCCGGTTCTTGGCCAGGGTTTGCGGGTCGAGCTTGAAGGTCATGGTCATGGCCGGCCAGCCGATGGCCGCAACCGGCTCGTGGGAAAGGGTGATCGATCCGGCCGACAGCGCCTCGATCCGGCCGCGGCTCTCGTAGAGGGCGGACGCGGCCTTGGCCGGCGCGGCGGACGCGCCGGCAGCGAGCGGCCTGGCCTTGACGCCGGCGAGGCTGGCTTCCGAGTCGATCAGGAACTGCCCGGAGGCGACGATCTTCTGGCCTTCGTTCAGACCGGCCAGGATCTCGGTCCGTCCGCCATCCTCGCGGCCCGGCCGAACCTCGACCGGCTGGTAGCGGCCGCCCTCGCTGGCGACCATGACCAGGGCGCGCTTGCCGGTGCGGATCACCGCCTCTGACGGCACGAACAGAGCCGGCCGGGCCGGGCCGTCGAGATGAACCGTGGCGAACATGCCGGGCTTGAGCCGGCCGCCGGGATTGGCGAGCTCGACCCGGACGGTGAGCGTGCGGCTGTCGGCCTGGGTGGTCGGCAGGATCGCGGTCACCCGGCCGTTGAAGCTCTCGCCCGGAAAGGCGGCGAGTTCGGCGCGGACGGCTTGCCCGACTCGGACCTGGCCGCCCTGCGCCTCGGGCACGGCGGCGTTGAGCCAGACGGTCGCGAGGCCCGCGACCTGGGCCAGGGTCTGGCCCATGTTCACGGTCATGCCCTGTCGAACCTCGAGCGTCTGGATCGCCCCGCCGACCGGCGTGGCGACCGTGACGACATTGCGGGTCCGCCCGGACCGGGCAACCTGGTCGATCAGGCCTGCGGGCATCCCAAGCAGCGTCAGGCGCTGCCGGGCCGCCGCCTCCAGGGCTGCATCGCCGGATCGGCGCACGGCCAGGTATTCCGCCTGGGCCCCGCCCCAGGACGGGACCAGCAGATCGGCGATCGGGGCGCCGGCGGCGACCACGTCGCCGGGCGCCCGGGCATAGACCCGCTGCACGAAGCCGGCGGCCCTGGCCTGGACGACGGCGACGTCGCGCTGGTTGAAGTCGACGACGCCAGCGGCGGCGAGGCCCTGCGCGAAGTCGCCGCGCTGGACACTGGCCAGCCGCACGCCGAGGCTCTGGACGGCGGCCGGATCGATCCGCATGCCGCCTTCACCCGCCGGACCTTCGTCGGCGTAGCGGGGGATCATCTGCATATCCATGAACGGCGACTTGCCCGGCCTGTCGAAGTGCTGGGCCGGAACCATCGGGTCGTACCAGTAGAGCACCTTGCGGTCGCCGGGCGCGGCGGGCGCGCCTGCCTGGGGCGACGGCTTTCCGAGTTGGGCCAGGCCATAATAACCGCCGGCGGCGGCGAGGACGGCGATGGCGGCGGCCGACAGGACGAGTTGGGCGCGGGTCATGGGGCGTCGCTTTCGTAGGTCAGGACGATGCGTACGGCGTCGCGCTGGACGTCGGCTTCGCGGTCGAGGAGGTCGATCTTGGTTTCGGCCAGCGCCAGGAATGCGCCCAGCACCTCGGACAGGCTGGCGGTTCCGGCGGCGTAGCTCGCGGTCTCGAGCTGCGCCTTGCGGGCGGCGAGCGGTTCCAGCGTGGTCCGGGCGCGCATCAGCCGGTCATGGTGCATGGCGTGGTCGGCGAGGTCGGCCTCAAGCGAGGCGGCCAAGGCGCGGCGGGTCGCTTCGCGCTCGTAACGCACGCGCGTCGCGCTCGACGCGCGGGCGGCGATGACAGGCTCCTGCCGGGTGCGGCCGAACAGCGGCAGGCTGATCGCCGCGCCCACCGAGACCATGTCGCCGTACATCGGATCGCGAAGCTGGTAGGTCACGTCCCAGCTCCAATCGGGACGCTTGGCGGCCTTGGCCAGCGCCACATCGGCGTCGGCCTGGCGGCCCATGGCCTCATAGGCCTGGAGCGATGGAAGGGCGTCGAGGCCGGCGCGCAGGCCAGTGGGATCGATGCTGTAGCGGGGCAGGTCGCTGGTGACGTCGGCGGCGGCATCGCCGGTCCAGCGGACCAGTTCGGCGCGGGCCTTGCTGACGGCGGCGACCAGGTCGGCACGCCGGTCGCCCAGCGCGGCGGTCAGTTGTTCGGGCTCCAAAGCCTCGCTCGGCCGCGCCGACCCCGACGCGATACGCGAGGGGGCGCTAGATTTCAGCGGCGCCAGCGCCTTGTCGACCTGATCCAGGGCGGCGAGCCGTTTCTTCGCATAGTAGAGATCGATCCAGGCCAGCGCCGTGTTCAGGCGGACGTTGCGGGACTCCACGGCCTGCGCGTTTTCCGCGGCGCCGATGTCTGCCGCCGCACGCTCGCGGTCGGCGCGGCGCCTGGCGGCGTTGGGGATGTCTTGCGTCACCCCAACGGTCGCCATGGTCATGCTGTCGCCGTTGAAGGTCCCGGCCGGCGGACCCGAGATCGGGAAGTTGCCGAGGCCGACGGCGAGCCTTGGGTCGGGAAGCCGGCCCGCGGCCATCGCCGACGATCTCGCCGCGGCTATGTCGGCGCCCTTGGCCTGGAGGCTGGGGGCGGTGTGGTCGGCGAGCTTGAGCGCCGCCTCGAAGGTCAACGGCGCGGCCTGGGCGGCGCCGGCGACCAGGGTCGCCCACGCAAGTGTCAAAACAAGGCGCATGATGGTTTCCCGCTGGGGTGCATGGCGCAGCTCTGGTGCGAGCCGGAAGCGTCGGCGGCGTCGTGAGCCGCCGACGCCCCTCCGCCCCGCGCCGAGGGCTAAATCAGGCGCGGGGTTTGGAACCGGCTAGGCCTT
>NZ_JAUYOJ010000013.1 GCF_030697925.1 Phenylobacterium sp.
TCGAACCTACGACCCGCTGATTAAGAGTCAGCTGCTCTACCAACTGAGCTATGCACCCATTCGTCGTTCGGGACCTGTCGAGCCCCGGCGGCGAGGGCGCGGAACATACTTGAAGCGCGGCCGAAAGCAAGGCGTGGGGACAAGGGAAATTTCATGGCCAGGCGAGACCTCACCGGAGCGGTGAATTTCCGTTACCTGGAAGACTTTGCACGCGGCGACGAGGCGATGATCGACGAGGTCCTGGCCCTGTTCCGCGAACAGGCCGACATGTGGTCGGGAATGCTGGATCCGGCCTCCGAAGGCTGGCGCGATGCGGTCCACACCATCAAGGGGGCGGCGCGGGGCGTGGGAGCCTTCGATCTGGGCGACGTATGCGCCGCGGCCGAAGAGTCGGGACCAACGGGCCTGGACGCCGTGCGCGACGCCCTGGACCTAGCCCTGGCCGATATCGCCGCCTACGCCCACGAGCGGGCGATTCAGTCGCTGCGCGCGCCGCGCAACTGATCCCAGACGCCGAACTCATAGGCGATGCAGCGGTCGATCAGTAACCGCCACACTGGTTCGGCTATGCCTTCCGAGAGGCCGGCCTCGCGGGCGTTCGCCTTCACCTTGGCGACCACGTCCTCGATGCGGGCGGTGTCCAGCACCGTGGCGCGGTCGGTCTTGATGCGGGCGGCGGCGTCCATGTAGCGCTGGCGCTCGGCCAGCAGCAGGACGAGGGCGCGGTCCAAGGCGTCGACGCCCTTGCGGACGTCGACCATGGTCTCGCAGTCGGCGGGGAGGGGCCGATCTTCGGTCAACAGGGTCATGGGGCTCTAGGACTAAATCCCGGCGCCATTGTCCAGGCTTCTCAGCGCCGCCTCGTGCGCCTCGGCCTCTGCGGCGATCCAGTTGATGAAGGCCTTGACCTGCGGCAGGCGGCCCTTGGCCTTCGGATGGACCACGTAATAGGCGAAATCCACCGTGGTCGTGATGTCCAGCGGGGTGATCAGCCGGCCGGCGTCCAGGTCGGCCTGGGCCAGGGTGCGCTTGGCCAGCGCCACGCCGCGGCCGTTGAGCGCCGCCTCGATCACCAGGCTCGACTGGTTGAACCGGGGACCGCGTGCGCCGTCGATGCTGCGCAGGCCCCGCGCCGCCAGCCACATGGTCCAGTCGGGGCAGGAATCGTCGGGTTCCGGCGAGCCGTCGTGCAGCAGGATGTGGTTGGCGAGATCGGCTGGGGAGTTCAGCGGCTGGGATTCGGCCAAGGCCGGGCTCAGGACCGGGATCACGGTCTCGCCGATCAGCCGGCGGACCTCCAAGCCCGGATAGCGCCCGGCGCCGTAGCGGATGGCCACGTCCACCTCGCCGGCGGTCAGATCGACCAGTTCCAGGCCGGCCGACAGCCAGACGTCGACCTGAGGATGCAGTTCCTCGAACCGTCCCAGGCGCGGCACCAGCCACTTGGCCGCGAAGGAGGGGGCGGCCGTGAGGGTCAGGCGCCGGCCGTCAACGGCGGCGGTGAGCATGGAGGCGGCCTCGGCCAGGCGGTCGAAGGCTTCGCGCAGGGCGGGCAGGGCGGTCTGGGCCGCGTCGGTCAGCAACAGGCCCTTGGGCGTGCGCTTGAACAGCGCCGCGCCGACATACTCCTCAAGGTTCTGAATCTGCTGGCTGACCGCGCCGGGCGTCACCGAAAGCTCGTCGGCGGCGCGTGAGAAATTCAGGTGCCGCGCGGCGGCCTCAAACGCCCGCAGGGCGTTGAGTGGCGGCAAACGGCGGCGCTCGGTGTTTCTCTCCATCAAGTTTTCCTGACAGCCCCGGCAGAAGTCCTTGGGTTGCGAATTGGGGCCTCGGCGACCAGTTTGCAACCGTCCGCAGTCGTATCGGCCCTTTCGTCGGCGGGCAAACCGGCGGGGCGGGCGCCAGCCCGTCCCGCTCCGATTTCAGAGTTTAGCCTTTAGAGAACCTAAAGCCTATGTCCCAAAACAAGCCCAAGGCGAAGGAGACCAAGCGCCTCGTCGTCCTCGGCGGACGGGGCGATCGCGCGGCCGGAACCGTTTGGCTGGTGGGCGCGGGTCCGGGCGATCCAGACCTGTTGACGATCAAGGCCTTGAAGGTCCTGCAGACCGCCGACGTCGTGGTGCACGACGGCCTGGTCTCCGACGAAATTCTCGACCTGGCGCCCTCGCGGGCGCGGCGGATTTCGGTGGCCAAGCGCAAGTCGCGCCATTCCTACGCCCAGGACGAAATCAACAGGATGCTGGTCGCCTTCGCCCAGGACGGCCTGACCGTCGTGCGGCTGAAGGGCGGCGACCCGTTCATCTTCGGACGGGGCGGCGAGGAGCTCGAGGCCTGCCGGGCCGCGGGCGTCGAGTGCAAGGTCGTTCCCGGCGTCACCGCGGCCCTGGCCGCCGCCGCCGACGCCGGCGCGCCCCTGACCCATCGCGGCTCGGCCCAGGCTGTGACGTTCGTCACCGGCCATGCCTCGACCGGCCGGGTTCCGGATTTGGACTGGCCGAGCCTGGCCAAGGCCAACCAGACCGTCGTGATCTATATGGGCGTCTCGACCGCGGCGGGGATCTCCGCGCGCCTGATCGGCGCCGGCCGGGCGGGCTCCACCCCGGCCCTGATCGTCGAGAACGCCAGCCGCGCCGACGAGCGCCGCGTGGTCACCACCCTGGCCGCCCTGCCGGACGCCGCCGCCCAGGTGGCCGGACCGGCCCTGCTGATCGTCGGCGAGGCCATGGCGCTCGCCCAGGCGGGGACCGCCGGAATTGTCTCACATGTCGAGGCTCGCGGCCGCGAGCGGGGAGTGAAGTCTTGAAAGCCCTGACCGCAAACCGGCTGGACGACGGCGAGGTGGTGTTCTGGAAGTCCGGGCGCTGGGTCGAGCGGTTCGCCGAGGCCGAGCTGTTCGCCGACCCCGAGACCGGCGAGGCCGCCGAGGCCCACGCCAAGAACCAGCCGACCGCCGTGGTCGACGCCTATCTGATCGACCTGGTGGAGAGCGAGGGCCTGTGGGCGCCGCTCAGCTACCGCGAACGCATCCGGGCGCTCGGCCCCACCAACCACCTCGGCCACGGCAAACAGGCCGAGGGCGGGGCGGCCATCGAGGCCCTGCAGCACGCCTCGGGCGCGGCGCGCTCGACCGGCCGCGTCAACCTGATCAAGCGCTAGGAGAGGAGGGAGCCAATGTACCAGTACGACACCCTCGATAAGGAATTCCTGGCCGACCGCGCCGCCGAGTTCCGCGAACAGGTGGCCCGCCGCCTGGCCGGCGAGATCACCGAAGACCAGTTCAAGATGATCCGGCTGATGAACGGCCTCTATCTGCAGCTCCACGCCTACATGCTGCGGGTGGCGATCCCCTACGGCTCGCTGAATCCGGTCCAGCTCCGCGCCCTGGCCGAGATCGGCCGCAAGTACGACAAGGGCTACGGCCACTTCACCACGCGCCAGAACCTGCAGTTCCATTGGATCAAGCTGGCCGACACCCCGGCGATCCTGGACGAGCTGGCGGCTGTGGACATGCACGCCATCCAGACCAGCGGCAACTGCATCCGCAACGTCACCGCCGACCCCTATGCCGGCGCCACGGCGGAAGAGATCGACGATCCGCGCGTCTGGTCTGAGGCGATCCGCCAGTGGTCCAGCCTGCACCCGGAATTCTCGTTCCTGCCGCGCAAGTTCAAGATCGCCATCACGGCCTCGGCCAAGGACCGCACGGCGGCTAAGGTGCACGACATCGGCTTGATGGTCCGCCGCGCCCGCGACGGGACCCTGGGCTTCGAGGTGATCGTCGGCGGCGGCCTGGGGCGCACGCCCTATGTCGGCCCGACCATTCGTGAGTTCCTGCCCGCCAACCGGCTGTTCTCGTACCTGGAGGCGGTGCTGCGGGTCTATAACCGCCACGGCCGGCGCGACAACAGCTACAAGGCCCGGATCAAGATCCTGGTCGCGGCCCTGGGCGCCGAGGAGTTCGCCCGTCAGGTCGAGGCCGAGTGGGAAAAGGTGGGCGCCGCCGGCGACCTGCCCGACACCGAGATCGCCCGCATTCGCGGCGCCTTCGCCCCCACCAGCTTTGACACCCTGGTCAATCGTTCGGAGGCCTTCGAGGAAGCCAAGGCGGCCGACCCGATCTTCGCCCGTTGGGCGCGCAACAACCTGCGCCCGCATAAGCGCCCCGGCTATTCCATCGTCGAGATCTCGCTGAAGGGTATCGGCGACACGCCCGGCGACGCCAGTTCCGACCAGATGGATCTGGTGGCGGACTTGGCCGAACGTTACGGCCAGGACGACATCCGGGTGACCCACGAGCAGAATCTGGTCCTGCCGCATGTGAAGCTGGACGACCTGGCCGTGGTCCATGCCGAACTGCGGCGCGCGGGCCTCGCCACGCCGAACGTCAACCTGATCTCCGACATCATCGCCTGCCCGGGGCTGGACTACTGCGCCCTGGCCAATGCGCGGGCGATTCCCATCGCCCAGGACATCGCGCGCAAGTTCGAGAACCAAGACCGCGCCGAGCTGATCGGCGAGCTGAAGATCAAGATCAGCGGCTGCATCAACGCCTGCGGCCACCACCACATCGGCCATATCGGCATCCTGGGCGTCGATAAGAAGGGTGAGGAGTTCTACCAGCTCACCCTGGGCGGCTCCGGCGCCGAGGACGCGGCGGTGGGCTCCATGCTGGGTCCGGCCTTGCCGGCCAACCGCGTGGCCGAGGCCATCGACGTCCTGGTCGACGTCTATCTGCGCGAGCGCCAGGACGAGGAGCGCTTCCTCGACACCGTGCGCCGCACCGGCGTCGCCCCGTTCAAGGAGGCCGTCTATGCCGACGCGAATTAAGCTTCAGGCCGACGGGACCTTCGTCCTGGCCGAGGACCCGTTCACCCACGTCGGCGACGACGCGGGCCTGCCCCCCGGCGACGTGATCATCTCGCTGACCCGCTTCCAGGCGGAGGGCGACCGGCTGCTGTCGGAAGGCCGTTCGGTGGGGGTGCGCATCGAGCCGGCCGAGGAGGTCGAGACCCTGGCCTACGACCTGCCGCGGATCGCGGTGGTGGCGGTGGCCTTCCCCAAGTACCGCGACGGTCGGGCCTATACCGCCGCGCGGCTGCTGCGCGAGCGCTACGGCTTCAAGGGCGAGATCCGCGCCGTGGGCGACGTCCTGCGCGAGCAGGCGGGCTTCATGGTCCGCACCGGCATGGACGCCTTCGAGCCCGCCGACGGCTCGACCCCCGAGCAATGGGCCCACGTCGCCCATCGTCAACGTCATGTCTATCAACGCGCCGCCGATAGCCGGCTTCCGGCCTTCGCGGAACGGGAGTGATGCGTATGGCTTTCGATAATATCGAGCGTCCCTCGCTCGCCGCCCGCCTGGACGCCGAACTGCGTCACGCCCATCCGGTCACCGTGCTGGAATCGGCGGTCGAGGCCTTCGGCGACAGACTGGCCCTGGTCTCGTCCTTCGGGGCGGAGTCGGTGGTGCTGCTGCACATGATCTCGAAGATCAAACCGGACACCCCGGTGCTGTTCCTCGACACCGGCATGCTGTTCGGCCAGACCCTCGACTATCGAAAGATCCTGGCGGCCAAGCTCGGCCTCACCGAGGTGCGCGACCTGCGCCCGCACTACCAGGACCTGGCCACCGCCGATCCCGAGGCCAAGCTCTGGCAGACCGACACGGACGCCTGCTGCAACGTCCGCAAGGTGATCCCGCTGGATCGCGCCCTGGCCGATTTCGACGCCTGGATCACCGGCCGCAAGCGTTTCCATGGGGGCGACCGTCTGTCGCTGCCGGTCGTGGAGCCGGCCGAGACCCAGGTGAAGTTCAACCCGCTGGCCAACTGGGGCAAGGCCGAGCTCGACGCCTATATGGCCGAGCATGACCTGCCGGCCCATCCGCTTGTGGCGCAAGGCTTCCCGTCGATCGGCTGCTGGCCCTGCACCAAGCCGGTGGAGGAGGGCGAGGACGTCCGCGCCGGCCGCTGGGCGGGCCAGGACAAGACCGAGTGCGGCATCCACGTCGCTCGCGCCCCCGGCGCGGTCACCAACGTCGGCGGCGACATTTGAACCGCCGATCAGCTAAAGTCGCATCATGACCGAGATCCTCGCCCCGGCCGCGCCGACCAAGAAAGCCGGCGCCTTCTTCACCGAGACCGTCACCTGGGTCCAGCACTGGACGCCGGAACTGTTCTCGTTCCGCACGACCCGCGACCCGAGCCTGCGCTTCCAGAGCGGCCAGTTCCTGATGGTCGGGCTGGAGGTCGACGGCAAGCCGCTGGTGCGCGCCTATTCGGTGGCCTCGCCGGCCTGGCACGACGAGCTGGAATTCTATTCGATCAAGGTCCAGGACGGCCCGCTGACCTCGCGCCTGCAGAAGATCAAGGTGGGCGACCAGATCCTGATCGGCCGCAAACCCACCGGCACCCTGGTGCTGGACGGCCTGAAGCCCGGCAAGCGGCTCTACATGCTGGGCACCGGCACGGGCCTGGCGCCGTGGCTCAGCCTGGCGCGCGATCCCGAGGTCTATGACCGGTTCGAACAGGTGATCGTCACCCACACTGTGCGCGCCGTCGCCGACCTGAACTATCGCGAGCTGTTCGAGCACGAACTGGCGCACGACGAAATCCTCAGCGAGGTGATCGGAGGCAAGCTTACCTACTACCCGACCGTGACCCGCGAGCCGTTCAAGACCCAGGGCCGGATCACCGACCTGATCGCGTCGGGCAAGCTGTTCGAGGACCTGGGCCTGCCGTCGCTGGACCCGGCCGTCGACCGCCTGATGCTGTGCGGCGGGCCATCGGTCCTGGCCGACCTCAAGGCGCTGCTGGAAGCCCGCGGCTACCAGGAAGGCTCCCTGGCCAATCCGGGCGACTACGTCCTGGAACGCGCCTTCGTCGAGACCTGATCGACGACCTTCAGTACGAACTCCGCCCGGTCCTCGACGCTGGCCAGGGGCAGGATCACCGGCTCGTAGGCCAGGTCGCGGCAGTTGGCGAGGATGAGGCTGTGAACCTGCGCGGATTCGTCGAAAGTCTGTTTTCTTTCAGTGTCCTGGCCGTAGATCTTGCGCCAGGGCGGCGGCACGAAAACCGTCCTGTTGTAACGCCGTGTCCTTAGCGCCTCGAGGTGCCAGGGCGGTGGAGTGAAATGCGGTCCGCCGGTGTCGGGAATGCCGCGGTCGAAGAACACCCGCTCCTGCACATCGATCATCGAGTCGAAGATGGCGATGTCCGCCCGCGCCGTGCGCTCGCCATAGGCCTGGACGTCGAGCCAGGGCAGGGCCGAGCCGCCGGCCGCGACCTCATCGCGGATCACCCGGCGATGGGTCTCCTCCACGCAGCGCTCGCCGCGGGCGCGCAGGTGCTCGATCAACGTGGTCTTGCCCACGCCGGGACCGCCGGTGAACAGGAAGAAGTTGGGTCTCGAGACGATCATGGGAGTCCTCAAGCCATCAAGATTTGCGCCGGCGCGAGGCGGCGGCGTTGGGTCGGGCTTGGGAACAGGATCGGGCGTCGGCGCCGGCCTCAGGCCGGGGGACAACCCTTGAACTCGCCGGCCTTGGCGACGGTCAGCTTGGCGAGGTTCAGCGCCATGAGCGGCCGCATCGAGGACGAGCCGCGGCCGGTATAGAGGTCGATCTTCTCGCCCTTGATCGCCCCGCCGGTGTCGGAGGCGTACCAGTAGCCGTCGTGCTTGGAGCCGTCGGGCATGGGCAGGCCGACGGTTTCCTTGATGTAGAGCTTCGTGCGGCGCGGGATCAGGTTGCGATCGATGGCCACGGTGCGCATGGCGACCACCTTGCAGCCCAGCGAGTCGAGGGCGCCCACGCCCTTGGCGCCGGCGTGGTAGAGCGTGGCCTTCAGGCGGAACTGGGGCGTGCCCGGCAGGGTCCCGGTCAGGGCCGAAACGATCAGGTCCCCAATGGGATCCGAGGATGGCTCAGCCTGTGCGGTGGAAGCGGCCCCGAAGAGAAGGGGAAGGGCGGCAAGGGCGGCGAGGCGACGTCGCATGACGGCGGCTCCTTCGTCGTTGATCTGTGCAGCAGGGTCTTGGGTACCCGGACTCAGGGTTGCGAGTCAAATCGGCTTGCAGGCCAGCTAACAGGAACCCCCGAAGAGCTTGGCTTGCGAACGGCTCGCCCTTGGCTATTGGATTCCTTGTCCAGCAAGGGAATTGGTCATGCGCATCTATGGCGACTCGATCTCCGGAAACTGCCTGAAGGTCAAATGGGCCGCGGACCATCTGGGCCTCGCGTACAACTGGATCGAGACCAGCGTTCTGCAGGCCGAGACCCGCACGGCGGAATTCCTGGCGCTCAATCCGGCCGGCCAGGTGCCCGCGGTGATTCTCGCCGACGGCCGACCGCTGGCCCAGTCCAACGCCATCATCCTGCACCTGGCGGAGGGCTCGGACCTGATCCCCGCCGACCCCTATGAGCGAGCGCGGATGCTGGAATGGATGTTCTGGGAGCAATACAGCCACGAGCCCTATGTCGCCGTGGCCCGCTTCCAGGCGCACTATCTCGGCAAGCCCGTCGCCGAGCTGGAACCCAAGCTGGTCGAGCGCGGGAACGGCGCCCTGCAGCGCCTGGAGGACGCCCTCGCGGACGGCGGCTTCCTGGTGGGGGGCCGGGTGAGCCTCGCCGACATCGCCCTGGTGGCCTACACCCGGGTCGCCGACCAGGGCGGCTTCGACCTGGACCGCTACCCGAACGTGCAAGCTTGGGTGAAGCGGGTGGAGGGCGCGCTCAAGATCGCCTAAACGGAGAGGCATGATCCGAGCTCTCGCCGCCGCTCTTGTCCTCGCCCTCGCGCCCGCCCAGGCCCTTGCCTGGGGCAATATGGGCCACCGCATCGTGGGCGAGTCCGCCATGCGCGCCCTGCCAGGCGAGGTTCCGGCCTTCCTGCGCAGGCCGCAGTCGGTCCGCGACGTGGGCGAACTGTCGCGTGAACAGGACCGCTCCAAGGGCTCGGGGCGGATTCACGATCACAACCGCGACGCCGGCCATTTCCTGGACCTGGACGACGACGGCAAGCTGCTGGGCGGCCCAGCTTTCCTGCCGTTGCCGGCGACCCGCGCCGACTATGAGAAGGCGCTGCAGGCGGCCGGGATCGACAGCTGGAAGGCCGGCTACCTGCCCTATTCGATCATCGACCAGCATCAGCAGCTGGCCAAGGATTTCGGCTACTGGCGGGTGTTGAGCTACGCTGCTGGGCGGGAGCGGAACAAGGTGCGCCGGGCCTGGCTCAACCGCGACCTGGCGCGGCGCGAGACCCAGATCCTGGCGACCATCGGACACCTGTCGCATTTCGTCGGCGACGGGGCTCAGCCGCTGCATGTCTCGGTGCACTACAACGGCTGGGGCGAGTACCCGAACCCCAAGGGCCACACGACCGCCAAGGTCCATGGCCCGTTCGAGAGCGAGTTCGTCTTCGCCAATGTCGACCCGCTGAGTATCGACGCCAAGATGGCGGCGCCGGTCGACTGCAGGTGCCCGGTCGAGCAACGGACGACAGACTACCTGGTCGCCACCAGCCGCCTCGTCGTCCCGTTCTACGAGATGGAGAAGGCCGGTGGGTTGCGGCCCGGCGACCCACGCGGCGTGACCTTCGCCAGCGAGCGCCTGGCGGCTGGGGCGTCGGAACTGCGCGACATGGTGGTCGCGGCCTGGCGGGCCAGCGCCAAGGTCACGGTCGGCTGGCCGGTGGTGCGGGTGGACGAGGTGCTGGCCGGCAAGGTCGATCCCTACGACGCCCTCTACGGCAAGGACTGATGCGGGCCGTCCCGCAGTTCGGCGAACGAGTCGGCGGCCGGGTCTATGCCGACCGTCCGGCCGCCTTCGGGATCGCCGAGCGCGATGGCAAGATCGCCCTGGTGCGGATCGAAAAGCCGGACGGCGCGGTGTGGCGTGACCTACCCGGCGGCGCGGTCGATCCCGGCGAGACTGCCGAGCAGGCCGTGGTCCGCGAGTACGGCGAAGAGGCGGGCCTGAGGATCGCGGCCGGGCAGAGCTTCGCCGAGGCCGACCAGTTCTTCCTCAACACGGAGGGCAAGGCGTTCAACAATCGGGGAACGTTCTTCGCCGTGCTGATCGAGGCCGAGGCTCCGGGTCTCAAGGTCGACGACGACCACACCCTGATCTGGATCGATCCGACGGAAGCGATCAGGACTTTGCGGCACGAGGCGCACGCCTGGGCTGTGGGCGCTTGGCTGCGCCGTTAGACGACAGCGAGGCGGACATCTTAGGGTGGCCGGACACCCTGGCGCTGGGATGGCGGACCTTATGGGGCGCCGTCGAACTCCGGAGCTGCGGGGCGAGGGCGTCAAGTTCCTTCAGGAGCAGCTCGAGCTCCTCTTGCGGCAGGTTCTCGATGCCGATGAAATAGTTGTCGCACTCAGAGACCCGGATCAGCTCGTCCAGCTTGGCGTGGATGGCGTTGTTGTCGCGGTTCTGGGTGTTCTGGATCAGGAACACCATCAGGAAGGTGATGATGGTGGTCCCGGTGTTGATCACCAATTGCCAGGTGTCGGAGAAGCCGAAGACCGGCCCCGAGAACGCCCAGAGGACCACGATGGTGCAACAGCCGATGAACACCACCGGGTGTCCGGTCCAGCGCGAGATCGCCGAAGCGAACCGCGTGAAGGTCTTGCTCAATCTCGACATCATCCTTGGCGCCCCTCGTCATTGCGTGGCCGGGCCTGAACGGCTAGTGCACGGCCCAGTTCCGACCGCGCGCGAGGGTGAATGTCGCAGGCTCAGATCATCGACGGCAAGGCCACGGCTGAACGCATCCGGGCGGAGGTCGCCGTCGAGGTGGCCGAGCTGAAGGCGAAGCACGGCCTGACGCCGGGGCTGGCGGTGGTGCTGGTCGGCGAGGATCCCGCCAGCCAGGTCTATGTGCGCTCCAAGGGCGAGCACTCGAAGGCCGTCGGCATGCATTCGGTGACCCACCTGTTGGCCGCCGACACACGCCAGGATGACCTGCTGGCCCTAGTGGAGACCCTGAACCGCGATCCGGCCATTCACGGCATACTGGTGCAGCTTCCCCTGCCGAAGGGCCTCGACGAGAAGGCGGTGATCACCGCCATCGATCCCGCCAAGGACGTCGACGGCCTGCATCCGATGAACATCGGCCTGCTGGCCCAGGGCCAGAAGGCGCTGGTCCCCTGCACGCCGCTGGGCTGCATGATCATGCTCTCCGACGTCCTGGGCGACCTGACCGGCAAGCGCGCGGTGGTGGTCGGCCGTTCGGTGCTGGTGGGCAAGCCCATCGCCCAGTTGCTTCTGGCCGCCGACTGCACCGTGACCATCGCCCATTCGCGTACCCGTGACCTGGCCGCCGTCTGCCGCGAGGCCGACATCCTGGTGGCCGCCGTGGGCCGACCACAAATGATCAAGGCCGACTGGATCAAGCCGGGCGCGGCGGTGATCGATGTGGGCATCAACCGGGTGCCGTTCCGTGACCCGGTCAAGGCCGCCGCCGGCAAGACCAAGATCGTTGGCGACGTGGCCTACAAGGAAGCCTTGGCCGTGGCCGGCCACATCACGCCGGTGCCCGGTGGCGTCGGCCTGATGACCGTGGCCTGCCTGCTGAGGAACACCCTCACCGCCGCCAAGCGTATCGCCGGCCTCGATACCTAGGCGGGGGCCGCCCCGGTGCGGTTGGTCCAGGCGACCAGGCCGTTCAGCGCTTCGCCCACGGCTTGATCGAAGGCCGCCACGATGGCCGAGACCCGGTTGTCGCCGGCCCGCACCTGGGCTTCGATGAGATCGGACCCGGCCGGGGTGCGGTCGGGTCGGGTCAAGGCGACCCGGAGGCTCACCACCACCAGCGGCGCGGCCTTGGGACCGCGGTCATAGACCGCCTCGAAGCGGGTGACGTCGACGCGCAGGGAATAGTCGGCCTTGGCGGTCTGGCCGCGAGAGATCAGCCGCGCGGCGCCGCTGTTTGTGTCGAAGGCCTGGGCCAGGGCCTCGTCGAACAGGGTCACGGCCGGGGCCACCCAGCGCGAATTGGCCACATAGGCCACCTCGCCGCCGTCGACGGTCAGGATTCGGTCGCTCGAGGCCGCGCGGGTGAAGCTTCCGCCGCCGCGCACGACGCCGAACTGGCCGCCCGGGCGGCCTGCGCTCTGCTCCGCCGTCGGCGCGGCGGCGTCGAACCTGTAGAGCTGGGCGGGGTCGCTCTTCGGGAACAGCGAGACGCAGCCACCGAGCGAAAGGGCGAGCGCCGCGGCGCCCAGCGCCCCGAGAGAGCGGGTGAGGGCGCTCATGGCTTGATCTCCACTTCCTGGGCCGCCGGCTTGCCGACCAGGCCGCGGGGGTTGGTTTCGATGTCGCGGATCAGCCGGTCGAGGGACTCGGCCGTTTGCTGCAGGGCTGCGACCGAGGCCGTGAGCTGCGGCAGTCCGTTGGTGGCGAAGTCGCTGGTGGGGCCCTCCAGCTTGCCGACCATGACGCGCAGGTCCTTGGTCGCGGCACGGGCCTCCTCGGCGGCGTCGGCGACGTTCTTCATGGTGCGCTTGCCGTCGCCGTCGACCAGTTGCTGGCTCGACTGCGACAGGGTGGCGATCTGCTGGGCCGCCGCGTCGATGCTGCGCAGGGCGCTCTGGGCGTCGGCGATCACCGCCTTGCGTTCGCGCATCTCGGCGGTGAAGGACTGGGTGTCGCCGACTACGCCGCTGAAGGCCCTGATATTCTGGTCCGAAAGCACCCGGTTGACCCGGTCCAGAGCCTCGACGGTTCGGGTCAGCACGGTGCCGCCGCCCTCCAGAAGGTCGGCCAGGGCGCTGCGCTGAGTGCGCAGTTCGGGAACCTCATTGGGCGGGTAGACCTCCTTGAGCAGCTTCTTCGACGGCGTGCCTGCGGTGATCTGGATGTAGTTGACCCCGGTGATGCCCTGAGGCTCCAGCGTCCCGTAGGAGTCGACGCGGATGGGCACGTCGGAGGAGACGCGGGCGCGGGCGATCACCCGATTGGGATTGGCGGGATCGAGCTGGATCTTGGTGACCTCGCCCACCTTGATGCCGTTGAAGTGCACCTCGCCGCCCTGCGACAAGCCGCGCACGGGGCCCTGGAAGACGATATCGTAGAGGTCGTAGTCCTGGGCGAAGCTCAGGCGCGCGAGCCAGACGCTGAAGATCACCAGTCCGAGGAACAGGATCAGGGTCGAGAGGCCCACCAGGGCGTAGTTGGCGTCTTTTTCCATCAGTTCACCATTGCGGCTTTGTGCGCCTTGACCGCGGCGCGCCCGCGCGGGCCCAGGAAGTATTCACGGATCCAGGGATGGTCGGAGGTCTCCAGCGTCTCCACCGGCGCGTGCGCCACGACCTTCTTGTCGGCCAAGACCGCGACGCTGTCGGTGATCGTGTAGAGGCTGTCCAGGTCGTGGGTGATCATGAAGACGGTCAGGTCCAGGCTGTCGGAGAGGTCCTTGATCAGCTCGTCGAACGAGGCCGCGCCGATCGGGTCGAGGCCGGCGGTCGGCTCGTCAAGGAACAGCAGCTCGGGGTCCAAGGCCAGGGCGCGGGCGAGGCCGGCGCGCTTGCGCATGCCGCCCGACAGTTCCGACGGCTTCAGGCTTCCAGCCTCGGGCGGCAGGCCCACGAGGGCGATCTTCAGGTCGGCGAGCTGGGCCACGATTCGGCGGGGGATGTCGGTGTGTTCGTACATCGGCGCCGAGACGTTCTCGCGCACGGTGAGGTTGGAGAACAGGGCTCCTTGCTGGAACAGCACGCCCCATTGCCGCTCGATGGCCGACCACCTGCGGCGCGAGGCCCGCTGGATGTCCTGCCCGAACACCCGGACCGTCCCGCCGTCGGGGACCTTCAGCCCGATGATGGTGTTCAGCAGCACCGATTTACCGGTTCCCGAGCCCCCGACCACGCCAACCACGTCGCCGCGTTTGACGACGAGGTCGAGGCCGTCATGGATCACCCGGTCGCCGAACTTCGACACCAGGCCATGGACCTCGATGGCCGGACCCGTGGTCGGCAGGACGTCCTCCGGATGCGGTTCGGCGCTCAAAGGTCCAGCTCCATGTAGATCAGGGCGAAGATCGCATCGATCAGGATGATGGCGAAGATGGCGTGGACCACCGCGGCGGTTACGCGCCGGCCCAGGGATTCCACATCGCCCCCGACCTCCAAACCCTGGCGGCAGCCGATGCCGGCGATCACCGCGGCCATGACGGGGGCCTTGGACAGCCCGATCCAGAACTGGGTCACGCCGACATTGTCGACGATCCGCTGCAGGAAGAACGAGGGGCCCAGATCCAACGCCGTCCAGGTGACCAGTAGGCCGCCGAACAGGCCGGCCAGGGTGGCCACGAAGGTCAGCAGCGGGATGGTCAGCAACAGGGCCGCGAAGCGGGGGAAGACCAGGGCCTCGAACGGATCGACGCCGAGAACCTGCATGGCGTCGATCTCCTGGTTCATCTTCATCGAGCCGAGTTCGGCGGCGAAGGAGGAGGCCGATCGGCCGGCGAGCAGCACGGCGGTGATGATGATGTTGAACTCGCGGAGCACCGCGATGCCGATCAGCTCCACCGCGAAGACCTCGGCCCCGAACTGGCGCAGCATGTTGGCCCCCAGCAGGCCCACCACGGCGCCGATGAAGAACGCGGTGGTGGCGACGATGGGAATGGCGTCCAGGCCGGCCCGCTCCATCAGCGAGACGATCGGCGCCCAACGGACCCGCTTCGGATTGGTGAACAGGTAGACGAAGGTCCGCCCCACGGCGACCAGCAGGTGGCCCACGAAGACCAGGGTCTCGAAGATCTCCCGGCCGAGGTTGAACACCCCCTTGCCGATGCGGATGGTCATTTCGTGGAAGCCGCGCGGCGGCGGCCGGGTCGCCGGCTTGGCCGCGGCCGCGGCGCCGACCAGCTGCAGCAGCCGCAGCGATTCCGGGCGGCCGGAAATGTGGTCAGGGTTGATGTGGCCGTCGGTCGCGCGAATCACCGCGAACGCGCCGGCCGTGTCCAGCCGGCCCACCCCGGTCAGGTCCAGGGATTTGGCGGCCTTCTCGACGATGGCTTCGTAGAGGTCGCGCGCCGCCTCGCCGATGGAGGTCGCTGTCCAGTCGCCGGTCAGGACGGCCCTGGGACCGTCGGCGGCGTCGACAAGTCTGAACTCGGCGGGGCGTTCCATACGATGGTGTATAGCCTCGAACCTGGGGAGCGGGGTTGAGTCGACGTCCCTCAGCGTCAATCTAGCAGAGCTGCGCCCGGACCCGGAACGCCTTATGGCGCAGGTTGTTCCGCGCGGTGGATTAGCTGCCCGCCTCGCGACTTGGTGATGGTTTGTCGCGGCGGTTGGTCTATATTTCGCCCCACTCGCACGGTTATCACGAGCCGGGGGCGGGTCCGTCCGACCCCGGAGTGTCCGTCCAGGTCGGGAGCGTGGTTTGACCCGTCAAATCGAGATCGTCGGTAAGTCCGGCAACCGTTATCGTTACACATCGCTGGAAGAGGATCGCATCCTGCCGCCCGCGGGCGCGAACTACATCATCGCCAAGCCAGGCTCGCAGGGGGTCGATATCCTCTATGTGGGCGAGACCGACAGCCTGGCCCGCACGGTCTGGCGCGACCAGTTGGCCCGCGCCAAGGACACCTATGGCTCCGAGGTCGACGTCCTCACCCGCCTCAACGTCCGCAGCGCGGTGCGCATGGCCGAGCGCGAGGACCTGATCGAGGAATACCAACCTCCGATGAACGGCCGAGCCTAAGCCGCTTCCGGCAGGTCGTAGGCGGTCACCTTGAAGCCGGCCAGGTTCGCCTGGCCGAAGGTGTTGGCTATGGCCACATCGACGGCGTCGCGACCACGGGCGATCAGGACCCTACCGATGCGCGGGCGGTTGTTGCGCGCGTCGAAAGTGTACCAGCGACCGCCCAGATAGACCTCGAACCAGGCGCTGAAATCCATCACGCCGATGGTCGGCACGCCGATGTCGCCCAGATAGCCCGTGCAGTAACGCGCCGGGATGTTCATGCAGCGGCAGAAGGCGATGGCCAGGTGGGCGTAGTCGCGGCAGACGCCGACGGCTTCCGCATGGGCCTCGTAGGCGGTCTTGGTCGGCCGCGCGTGCTGGTAGTCGAACCGGATGTGATTGTGGACATAGTCGACGATCGCCTGGACCCGAGCCCAGCCGGTCGGGGTGTTCTCGAACAGCCTCCAGGCCATGTCGCTGAGCCGGTCGGTCTCGCAATAGCGGCTGCCCAGCAGGAAGATCAGCACGTCGTCCGGCAGGTCCTGGACCGGCATCTGCGGCGCCTCCGGAGCATAGTCATCCACCAAGCCCGAATCGCGGATAACGAAATCCGCCGACAGGGTGAGCCGGCCCGCGGGGGCCAGGATCCGGCTGCAGATGTTGCCGAAGCCGTCGAGGTATTGGCGCACGTCCAAAGGCGGATCGGTCCGCACCCAGTCTGGGGTCTCCAAGTCGCCGCGCCGCGAGGGATGCACGCTCAGGGTCAGCATCATGGGGACCGGCGCCGGGCAGTCATAGGTGATCTCGAAGCCCGTCTGGATGCGCATCGATATCTCCCGGTGGGGTTAGCAGGCCGCCCCAACGGTTCGCTGGGACGGAGGTTGCACCACCAGCTCGCTTTCGGCGCGGACGTCCACCTCGACCTCCATGCCGAGATAGTCCGACGGCAGGCCTGCCCAGGTTCCGTACAGCGGAACCGCCTGGCGCGGGTCGCGGGAGACCGCCACCCGGACAAGGTCGGCGTTGCCAACGATGCCGTTGGTGGGGTCGAACTCCACCCAGCCGCAGGCCGGCAGGTAGACCCGCACCCAGGCATGGGTGTGGCCCCCGCCGATCCGGGCGTGCTCGGCGTTCGAATAGGGGCTGTAGATGTAGCCGGATACGAAGCGGGCCGCGAGACCGAGGCTTCGCACCGCCTCCATCATCAAGACCGCATAATCCCGGCACGACCCACTGCGCAGGGCCAGGGTTTCAAGCGGCGTCTGGATCCCGCTCTCCAGGCGCGTGCTGTACTTGAAGTCCGCATAGATGGCCTGGGTCATCTCGCTGAGCAGCCGCTGCAGGCTGGTGGGGCCCGCCTTGCGCACGAAGCGCCGCGCCCAGCGGTCGATTAGGCCCTCTGGATCGGGATGCTGCCGCTCCATGGAGAGCCGCAGGTCCGGCAGATCCTCCGGGCTGTAGGCGAAGGGCATGGCGCCTGTATAGACCTCGATCTCGCCGTCGATGTCGGCGAAGGCGGGCAGGGGTGTGTGGTCCAGGCGCGCCCTGCTTTCGATGACCAGCTCGGTAGTGCGGTCGCCGAAACCCGCCACCTCCACGCAGTTGCCGAACACGTCGTGCATCGAGCGCAGGCGGGTCGGCGTGGGTGTGATGGTCAGTTCGCAGGCCAGCAAGCGCTGATCGTAACTCTCGCGCGGCCGCAGCATCATGCGATGCTCGCCGAGCGCCACGGGATTGCGGTACCGGTAGCGGGTCACATGACGGATCGAGAGGATCGGCATTGAGCAAGAGCTGGGCCGATTCAGCGTCGCCGTCGAACCTATTGCTCGGCCAGGACGATCTGTCGCCGGTGGTCGTGGCCAATCGAGGCGGCCGATCCCCCTTCCTGTTGCTCGGCGATCATGCGGGCCGCGCGATCCCCAGGCGGCTCGGGGACCTCGGCCTGACCCCGGCGGCCATGGACCGGCACATTGCCTGGGACATCGGAGTGGCCGGGCTGGGCGCGCGGCTGTCGGAGGCGCTGGACGCCGTCTTCATCCGGCAGGCCTATTCGCGCCTGGTCATCGACTGCAATCGCCGGCCCGGAGCGGCGGGCTCGATCCCGGAGACTAGCGACGACGTGGCGATCCCCGGCAATGCGGGCCTGTGCGCGGCCGAGATCGCCACCCGGCATGACGAGGTCTACCTGCCCTATCAGGACGCCATCGCCGCCGAACTGGACCGTCGGGCGCCCGCCGCGACCCTACTGGTGTCGCTGCATAGCTTCACGCCGGTGTTCCTGGGCCAGGCCCGCCCGTGGCGGATGGGCGTGCTGCACCGGGGCGACTCGCGCCTGTCGGACCGCATGCTGGCCCTGCTGCGGCGCGAGCTGGGCGCGGCGGCGGGCGACAACCAGCCCTACCGGATGGACGAGGTCGACAACACCGTGCCGCTGCACGCCCATCCACGCGGCCTCGACTATCTGGAGCTGGAGGTCCGCCAGGACCTGATCGCCGACTCGGACGGCCAGGCCTGGGCCGCCAGCCTGCTGGCCGCGCTGCTGACCGAGGCCGTCAGGACTTAGTCCGGGCTGGCGCCAGGTTCCTTCTCCCGCAAGGGGAGAAGGACGACCGAGCTGACTTGCCGGTTCTCATCCCGCGACGCCCACGAGACCCGTGCGCGGAGAAAATCTGTTAGTTGACAGAATGCCAAAAATAGATCGAAAACGTGACCAACAATAGTTTGCGGTCGAAACCGTGCGGGGAGGGTTCCAATGCATCGATCAAGAGAGTGGCGCGCTGGGCTGCTGGCGACAGTGGCTGTGATGGCAAGCGCGGGCGCCGCCTTCGCGCAGAGCGCCGGCGACACGGTCGACGAGGTGGTGGTCACCGCCCAGAAGCGCGAAGAGCGGCTGCAGGACGTGCCGCTGTCCGTGGCGGTGGTCTCGTCCGAGACCCTGCAGGCCTTCAATCTGAACGAGACCACCGACATCCAGCACCTGGTGCCCGGCGTGACCCTGATCAGCGCCGCGGGGCCCCGCAATTTCGGCTTCTTCGTGCGCGGAATCGGCACCAGCTCCTTCTCCTCGGAGTCCATCGAGGGCAGCACGGCCTATGTCCTGGACGGGGTGGTGCTGGGTCAATCGGGCTCGGCGCTGTCCGACCTGCCCGACGTCGAGCGGGTCGAGGTGCTGCGCGGCCCGCAGGGCACGCTGTTCGGCAAGAACGCGTCGGCCGGGGTGATCAGCGTCACCACCGAGCGCCCTTCGGCGGAGTTCACCGCGCGGCTCAGCGCCAGCTGGGCCGATCCGCAGAACGAGCGGCGGATCACCGGCGTGGTCAGCGGACCGTTGGGCGACAAGGCCCGGTTCCTGCTCTCGGCCCGCGCCAACCAGCGCGACGGCTATGTGCGCAACGTATTCGACGGCCGCAAGCTCAACGACCGCGAGGACGGCGGCGTGCGGGCCAAGCTGGAGCTGACCCCGGTCGAGAAGCTGGATGTCACCTTCATCGCCGACTACTGGAAGCGCGACGCCAAGTGCTGCATCTGGACGCTCTACAAGGTCGGCCCCAACCCCTCGCTGGCGCCCGAGCGGCAGTCCATCGCCGCCGGCATCGTCCCCGGCCCGGACAACCTCAGCCAGAACATCAACGGCCGCCTGTTCTCCAAGACCGAGAGCTACGGCGCCTCGGTCCAGGCCAATTACGAGCTGGCCGCCGGCCACACCCTGACCTCGATCACCGCCTATCGCCGGTTCATCGACCATGACGGCCTGGATTCAGACTCCAGCCCGCTCAACCTGCTGGACGCCAACTTCGCCGACTTCAAGCAGGCTCAGGTGACCCAGGAACTGCGGATCACCTCGCCCCAGGGCGGCTTCGTCGACTATGTGGCCGGGGCCTTCTATTTCGACGGGGATGTGACCTCCCACTCGGTCCAGGTGTTCCCCAGCGTGCCGCTGCCCTTCTTCAGCAAGTTGGTGACCAACCGTGCCTCCACCACCAATTTGGCGATCTTCGGCCAGGCCAATTTCAATCTGAGCGACGACCTGCGCCTCATCGTCGGCGCCCGGGCCATCCGCGAGGAGGCCAAGGCCCGTAAGGACCGGCGCGATCCCGTGCTCGGCCTGACCTCCACCGCCAGCGCGTCGAAGACCGACGACGCCCTGCTGTGGCGGCTGGGCGCGCAGTATGACTTCACGGGCGACATCATGGGCTTCGCCACCGTCACCCGCGGCTACAAGGGCGGCGGCTACGACACCAATATCGGCATCCCCACCCTGCCGGACGTCCAGCCCGAGGAGCCGACGAACTTCGAGCTGGGCCTGCGCACGACCTGGCCTGAACAGCGGCTGATCCTCAACCTGACGGCCTTCCACACCAAGATCGACGGCTACCAGGCCGGGGCCCGCGACCCCGGTCCGCCGCCGATCACCCGGGTGTTCAACGGCGAGGGCAAGACCAAGGGCTTCGAGTTCGACCTCATGTGGCGGCCGGTGGCGGGGCTGAACTGGACCCTGATCGGCTCGGGCGCCCATGTGGACGCCCGCTGGGGCGATTTCGCCAACGCGCCCTGCTTCCCCGGCCAGACCGCGGCCCAGGGCTGCGTCGGCGCCCAGCAGGACCTGACCGACGCGCGCCTGCCGTTCTCGCCCAAGTGGAGCGGCAATGTGGGCTCTCACTTCGAGACGCAGGTAACCGACGATCTGACCGGCTCATTCGACCTGGGGCTCAACTTCCGCACCAAGGCCGCCATCGCCTTCCCCAATGACCCGAACACCATCCAGGGCGGCTACACGCTGGTGAACGCCGCAGTGGGGCTGGCCTCAGCCGACCACCACTGGAAGGTCTCGGTGTTCGCCAAGAACCTGACCGACGAGCGCTACAGCCTGGTCTATTTCTCCACCCCGTTCGGCACGGCCCCGGGCGCCTATAGCCAGTTCATTCCCTACGAGGCCCAGCGCGTGGTCGGCGCCTCTATCGATCTTGCGTTCTAAAGAGCGTTTCCTCCCCGACGACCTGGGGGACGCCCGACCGGCGTCCCCCTTTTTCGGCAAGGTGATCTGCATGCGCTTCCTCGGTGTCGCCCTCGCCCTCAGCCTCGGCCTGGCCGGATGCGCCCAGGCCGCGCCGCGACCTCCGCTGGCCGGCGAACCCACCAGGGCCGCGGCGAACAGCGGGCCGCTAGAGGGCCGCTCCGCCGGTGGCGTGGCGGCCTTCCTCGGCGTTCCCTATGCGGCGCCTCCGGTCGGCGACCTGCGCTGGCGTCCGCCCCAGCCTGCGCCGGGCTGGACCGCGCCTCGCGACGCCAGCCGGTTCGGATCCGATTGCCTGCAGCATCCGCTGCCGACCTTCATCGACCCCGGCTCGGGCCAGCCGAGGAGCGAGGATTGCCTCTATCTGAACGTTTGGGCGCCGGCCAAGGCCAAGGGCCGGCCGGTGATGGTCTGGATCCATGGCGGCGGATTCACCATCGGCTCGGGGGCGATGGCGGTCTCCGACGGCGCGGCCCTGTCCCGCCAGGGTGTGGTGGTGGTGACCCTGAACTACCGACTGGGACGCTTCGGCTTCTTCGCCCACCCGGCCCTGGCCCGCCCCGGCGAGCCGACAGGGAACTACGCGATCATGGACCAGATCGCGGCCCTGCAATGGGTGAAGCGCAATATCGCGGCCTTCGGTGGCGACCCGACCAATGTCACGGTGTTCGGAGAGTCGGCCGGGGGCGGATCGGTGCTGGCCCTGATGGGCTCGCCCGCCGCGCGCGGGTTATTCCACAAGGCGATCGTGGAGTCAGGGGGTGGTCGCGACGAGATGGCCAGCCTTGAGACGCCGAGCGCCGACGCCCCGGCGGGTCACGCCGCGGGAATGGCCTTCGCCGAAAAGGCGGGACTGAAGGCGCCCGACGCCGCGGCCCTGCGCGCCCTGCCGGCGGAGAAGGTGCTGGGCGACCTGGCCTTCTTCAACAACCGCAATCGCGACGACTATGCGGGCCTCATGATCGACGGGCAGGTGGTGACCGGCGATCCCGCCGCCATCTTCGCGTGGGGCGAGCAGGCGCCGGTTCCACTCATCATCGGCTTCAACAGCGCCGAGCTTGCCGGGGCCAAGGCGGTGACCGGCGGCTGGGCCAAGCAGGCCGCGGCCCGGTTCGGTCCGGCCGAGGCGGGCCTGCGCAAGATCTATGACCCCGACGGCGGTGACGGCGGACTGGCTTCGAACTTCCTAAGCGACCTTGTCTTCGTCGAGCCGGCCCGCTTCCTGGCGCGCGCCCACGCCAGGGCCGGACACCCCATCTTCCTCTACCAGTTCGATTATGTGGCCGAGGCCAAGCGGGCCACGACCCCCGGCGCCGGCCACGCCACCGAGATCGCCTATGTGTTCGACGCCGTGGGCCAGGTTGATCCCAAGGCGAGCGCGCAGGACCGCGCCATGTCCGCCGTCGTCAGCCGGTATTGGACGGCTTTCGCCGGGCACGGTGACCCCAACGGCGCGGGCCTGCCATCCTGGCCGGCCTACCAGTCCAAGGCCGACACCCTGCTGAACTTCACGGCGGCCGGCGCCGCGCCGCTGGCCGGACGCAGCGCCGCGCGCCTGGACTATATCGAGGTCAGCTGGCCAAAGCCTTGAGGCGGTTTCCCTGAACGTCGGAACCGATCTAGGCTGTAGGGAATATTCCGTTTCCGATTCAGCAGGATCCATCCCGCGTGCCGACCCAGGTCCCCTCCGTCGCCACCTTCACCGCGCCCGGCGTGGTGTTTCCCGGCGACCCGCGCAAGAGCCCCACCGAAGCGGTGGTCTTCTGGCTGCGGCGCGACATCGTGCGCGGGGTGTTCGAGCCCCTTGAGAGGCTGAAGGTCGAGCAGCTCAGTGAATTCTACGGGGTGGGGCACACCCCGATCCGCGAGGCGATCAATCGGCTGTCGGCCACCGGCCTAATCGTCCACGAACACCAGAAGGGCCATCGCGTCGCCCCGGTCTCGGTGGAGGACTATAACGACACCCTGCTGGTCTATCAGCGGCTCCGCATGCTGGCCCTGGACCTGGCCATGGAGCGCGGCGACGACGCCTGGGAGGAGCGGGTGGTGGTCCAGTTGCACCGCACCATGAAGGTGCGCCCGGTTCCGGCCGATCAGGATCCGGAGGTCCGGGAGCTGTGGCAGCGGGCCTATGGCGACCTGCAGGGCGAGCTGGTCAACGGCTGCGGCTCGCCGCTGCTGGTCAGGCTGTTCCGCAATGTCGGCGCGCGGGCCGAGCGCTACGGACTGTTGTTCGCCGACCTGAGCACCGACCTGGAACGCGACCACGCCGCCGAGAGCCAGCGGATGGTGGAGGCCCTGATCGCCCGGGACGCCGCCCGGGTCCAAGCCCTGCTCGATGAGTCGGGCGCCCTGGCGCGTCCAGTGCGGGACTCGGTCGTGGCGGCTCTCAAACAGCGCGGCGAGAGCTCACGCAAGGCGCGCCGGGCCGCCAAGCCCTCGGGAGAGGCCACTCGTCCGCGCGGCCGTCCCCGCCTGGCGGACGCCGACAAAAAGGCGTCGAGGAAATAGATCGGAAATTGCCAATCCTTCGATTCTAGATATTGTCGATCCAGGGCGATGCGCGGCCTGGGGGGATGATCTTGGATCGCGATGCGTCGCTGAGTTGGGGCCGCCGGGTCGGCTTCGCGGCTGGGGACTACGCCTGCAATCTCTATTGGCAGAGCGTGTCGCTGTTCCTGCTGTTCTTCTACACCGACGCCGTGGGCCTGCCGGCGGCCACGGCCGGGCTGATCTACATGATCGCCTCGATCTGGGACGGAGCGATCGATCCGGTCATCGGCGCCTTCGCCGACCGCACCCGGACGCGGTTCGGACGCTACCGGCCCTATCTGCTTCTCGGCGCGATCCCCCTGGGGCTGACCTTCTGCCTGCTCTATTACCGCCCGCCGTTCGAGGGGTGGGGCCTGGTCGCCTGGATGCTGGGCGGGCACATGATCTTCCGCTCTTGCTACGCGATGCTGTCGATCCCCTACACCTCGCTGAACGCGCGGATCACCCGTAGCTCCAGCGAGCGCTCGACCCTGGCCGGCCTGCGGATGATGTTCGCCACCCTGGCGGGCCTGACCGTGGCGCTCTCGACCCAGCCCATGGTGGCGCGGTTCGGGGCAGGGGATCCGGCGCGCGGCTATCTCGCCGCCGCGGCCGTGCTGGCCTTGGTGGCCACGGTGATCTTCCCGATCGTTTTCTTCTCCACGCGCGAGCCGGCGGAGGCGGCCGAGCAAGGCCCGCCCATGCGGATGGCCGACTACTGGCGAGCGCTTCGCGGCAACCGGGCGTTCTGGATCGTCATGGCCGGCATCGGTTCGGCGGTGGTCTGCTCCACGGCGCTGGGCAAGTCGGTGCTCTATTATTTCAAATACTACCTGCACGCCGAAGCGGCGGCGCGGACGGCGCTCTCGCTGGGTGCGGCGTCGGGCCTGCTGATCGTGCCCTTCTGGCTGGTGGTCACCCGGTTCACGGGCAAGCGGAACGCCTGGCTGATCGCTACCGCCTGGGGTCTGGCGGGGCTCGCGGCCTTCGGGATCGGCGAGGTCCGCTCGCCAGCGGTCATGATCGCCTTCCTGCTGTGGATGCAGATCGCCTCCCTGGGCCTGGCTATGACCTTCTGGTCGATGCTGCCCGACACTGTGGAATACGGCGAATGGGTCAGCGGCGTGCGCACGGAATCCTTCGTCTTCGGCTTGGGCCAGTTCTTCCTGAAGGTGGCCTTGGGGGTCGGCGCGGGCCTGTTCGGCCTGGCCCTGGATCTCGTCGGCTACCAGCCGAACCTGGAACAGAGCGCCGACACCCTGGCGGGCATGAAGACCATCATGGTGGTCTTCCCGGCCGCCGGCCTGATCCTGGGCGGGGTCGCCATGCTGTTCTATCCCCTGCGGCGGGGGAGCCATGAGGCGATCGTCGGCGAACTGGCCCTGCGACGGCCGCTCGCTCCGGAGGCCGGATGATGGCCGCGGCGCCCCCCAACACCAATGACGGCTCGGGCCGGGCCCCGCGCCTGCTGGCCGGGGTCAGCTTCGTCACCCTGGCCGAACTGCCGGAATGGTCGGCGGGCCCGCGCGGTTCGGACGAGATGGTCTATGCGGCCTTGAAGGCGGCCGGCTACGAGGCGATCCAGACCCTGCAGCCGGCCCTGGCCTTGGCCCACGGCCTGCGGCCGACCGGCATGGCGCGCGCCTTCGAAGAACACCAGTTGCGCGCCGCCGCGATCAGGTGGCGCGACGCCGGCTGCGACTGCACCACGGTCCATCTCGGCACGGGGCTGGAGACCGACGACGAGCTCTTCCGGCTGGGCGAAGCCCTGCTGGAGATCGCCGAGCAGGAGCGCCATCCGATCTATCTGGAGACCCATCGCGCGACGATGACCCAGGACATCAAGCGCACCCTCGACCTGGTCGAACGCTTTCCGGAAATGCGCTTCAACGGCGACTTCGCCCACTGGTACATCGGCCACGAGATGACCTATGGCGACATGGAGATGAAGTTCGAGAAGCTGCGTCCGATCTTCGAACGCACTCGCTTCATGCACTTACGCATCTCGTCCAACGCCTTCGGCCAGGTGACGGCCAGCGACCCGGCCGAACAGCGGCACCTGGACTATTACCGGCGCATGTGGACGGCGGTGTTCGAGAGCTATCTGGCCTCCGCGGCGCCGGGCGACTATTTCGCCGTCCATCCCGAACTGCTGCCGGCCCGGGCCTTCTATCCGAAGATGGTCCTCGGACCCGACGGCGTCCTGCGCGAGGAGAGCGACCGCTGGACGGAGTCGTTGTTCCTGCTGCAGGTGGCGCGCGAATGCTGGGCCGCCGCCGCGCCTAGCGCCCCTGGATGACCACCCGGACCGGGCCGGCGTCGAGAGCGGTGATCCGCACCCGCTGAGCGTCCGGCGCGATGTCCAGGTTCGAGGAGACCCCTTCGACCCTAGTCACGAAGCCCTTTGGAAACTGGCGCGCGGGCACATAGATCTCGGTCGCCGCCGAGATCGTCGGATCTGCCTGGTAGTCGATCTCTAGGCGACGCGCGGCGCGATCGAACCTCAGCCGCGTCAGCCGACCCTGCACCGCGTGGGCGAACGGCCGGCAGAAGCCGTCGATGGCGCGACCGCCGCTGTCGGGATCGGCCGGATCCTCCTGCTGGTCGCGGGAGAAGATCGACAGGTCCTCCTGGTTCCAACCGTCGCCGATGCGCAGGTCGTTGCGGTTGGAGGCGGTGTAGTTCCACTGGGTGGAGTGCAGGCCCAGTTCGTCCAGGGCGTCGTACATCAGGCCGAGCGCGGCGGTGTGCTTGGCCCAGATCGCCTCGTCCCTGCGCCCCTGGGCGTAGAGTTCGTAGGCCGCGCCGTCGTCGAGGTCGTAGGGGATGCCGAACTCGCCGATCAGGCTGGGCGCACCGCCGGGGAACGCTTCCCTGTACGATTGGCGCCCGGCCAGCTGGCGGACATAGCGGCCACGGATGGTGTCGGGATCCCGCTCCGGCGTCCCGGTCACGAAGTCGTAGTGGTTCGTGGGGTCGAAGCTCTTCAGATAGAGGGTGGTGGCGTCGTACCAGTGGCTGGCGTTGACCGAATTCTCCGGCATGGGCGTGGGGAAGGGGCGGCCGGCCGCGGCGCCGAAGGCGTCCAGTTCCGCGAAGATCGGCCAGGTCGGCTCGTGCGTGCGGGTGACCCGCGCCACCTCGTGGAACAGCGGCCCGAAGCCGTCGTCGGAGATGTTGATGGGCCCCTCCTGGGCCAGCTGGAAGAAATCCTCCCGCAGAGGCCTGGCGCGACCGCCCTCGACGGCATAGGCGCCGGCCCGCTCGAACGGGCAGTCGGCCATCCAGATCGAGATTCCGTCGGGATTCAGGGTCCGCTGGCCGGCGGGCTCGGCGATGCTGGTCTCCGGATTGCGCTTCAGGACCGGGACCTCGACCGTGAGCCCGCGGGCCATGGCGAGCGCGTCCAGCGGCGACAGGGCCGCGCCGGGCCGGGCGCGGGCGGGGTTGATCTCGCTCGGCCCCAGATGGCGATAGCTGAGCGGTTCGCCGAAATAGCCGACGCCGGGTTCGTTGAGCGTGTCGAAGCCCAGCACATGGGGCAGGTGGGCGATCCGGCGCGCCACCTGGTCCAGGCAGCCCAGATAGCGGTTCTGCAGGAAGGCCTGGACGTTCTCGCCTTCGATCATGAAGTCCGGGGTGAACAGCCGCCCGCCCCAGAACAGGCTCCACATGATCCCATTGGCCGGCAGCCGGTAGTTGGAGCCCCAGCTCATCTGCGGATAGGCGGCCTGGCGTCCGGACGGATCGCCGTAGTCGAACTTGCGCTGCATCACATGGGCGGCGTCGGCGGCGTGGAACTTGGTGAAGTCCAGCCCCACCGCCTCGAAGCACCAGCCTGGCGCGCCGTCGCCGCCGGTCATCCGGCTCCAGACGTCCTGGTGGAAGTCGACAAATACGTACTGGCCGTGCTCGCCGGCCTTGCGGCAGACCTCGGCCAGGAAGTCCAGATAGTCGGCGTCGTAGAGCCCCGGCCCGCGGTGCTCGACCGCCTCCCAGGTGGTCAGCAGCCGCACGACGTTGAAGCCCCAGTGTTTCAGCCGGCCGAGGTGCTCGTCGGCCTCGGCGAGCGGGAAGGGGCGGCCGACGAAGGAGACGTCGCGATGGTCGGCGAAATCCGAGGGGAAGTTGGTCCCGCCGTCCAGATAGGGGACCTTGCAGTCGCCGCCGAGATTGACACCGCGCAGGGTGACCTGCCGGCCATGGGCGTCCACGAAGAGGTCGCCCTGGCGGCGGACGGGGGCAGGGGCATGGGATTGCCTTGAAGGCTTGGAAGGGCTCAGGCGGCGGTGTCCGGCACGATGCCCAGGAGCTTGGCGTGCTGGGCGCGCCTGCCGGTCATCTCGGGCCAGGGCGCGGGCGTCGGCAGGCGGCCTTCCGGCAGCGGCCAGGCAAGCGGGGTCGCCGCCCCGTCGATCACGGCGTCGTCGGCGATCGCGTCGCGGTCGACGGAGGGGTGGGCGCGATCGCCGCCCCGGCGCGCGCCGTCGGCGAAATAGATCGCCGTATAGACCCTACGCGTGCGGTCCGAGCGGTTGGGCTTGGCCATGTGGACGGTGTGGCCGTGGTGGAAGATCACGTCGCCCGGCGCGCAGGGCACGAACCGCGCCGGGGTGTCGGCATAGCGCGCCTCCAGCGCCTTGCCGGCGCCGGGAGCGGTGAAGATGTCGATGAAGGCGGCCTCGTCGTTGTGGCTGCCCGGCACATAGCCCATGCAGCCGATGTCCAGATCGACGGCCTGAAGAGGGATCCAGGCCGTCAGCGTGTTGTCGCGCCCGGCGATCGGCCAGTAGGGATGGTCGGTATGGGCCTCGGTCTCGCGACCGCCGGCCTCCTTGTAGAGCGCCTGGTCGTGCCACAGGCGAAGCCGCGGGGCGCCGATCAAGGCCGCGGCCAAGCCGCAGACCTTGGGATTGAAGGTCAGAGGCCGCACATCCGGGAAGTCCTCCCAGATGTACTGGCACTGGATGAACGACTGCTCGTAGGGGGTCTTCTCGTCCAGGGTCCGGGTGTCGCGGGCCTTGCGGCGGGCCACCGCCGCATCGACCGCCGCGCCGTATTCGGCGATCTCGGCGGCGCTCAGCAGGCCGGGCGCGTGGACGAAGCCGTCGCGCCGGAAGGCCTCGACCTGCCGTGTGTCGATCTCGGTGCTCATCCGCGCCTCCCTAAGGCTCGCGGCTCTAGCGGCCGCCTTCGAGGATCTTGAACTGCCGGTCGGGATCGTCCTGCTCGACCACCCGGCCGTCGTCCGGATAGGCCAGGGCGCCGTCCGGGGCGTACTGGAGGATATAGGCCTTGCGCACCGTGTCGGCCTTCAGGTTCGGACCGGTGCGGTGGGGCGCCAGGGACGAGAAGACGATCACGTCGCCGGCCTTGGCCGGCACGGCCACGGCGTCGGGCACGTCCTCCAGGCATTTCTTCCCGATCGGCGTCAGCCAGTGGGCGAGGGTGCCCAGCTTGTGCAGGCCCGGCGCCATCCAGGGGCAGCCGTTCTCCTCGTCGACATCCACCAGGGGCGTCCAGCAGGTGACGTACTGCTGGGGCCGCACGAAGGTGTAGCCATTGTCCTGGTGCCAGGGGAATTCCTGCGGCTTGCCACTCTTCTTGTAGACCGACTGGTCCCAGTAGAGGCGTGCATCGTCGCCGATCAGGTCGTGGCAGATGTCCTTGTAGACCTGGTGCTTGGCGAAGGCCTTCAGCACCGGAGATTCCTTGACGATGTGGGTGGTGAAGGTGATCGCATCCAACGAGGACAGGCGAAGGCTGCCGCCCTGGGCGCGCACCCGGCGTTCGTGTTCGGCCTCCAGCGGATCGATCGCCGCCGTCACGGCGGCGAGCTCGGCGGCCGTGAAGGCCTTCTCCTGCTTGAAATAGCCCAGGGTGTTGAACTGCTCCGCCTGCTCGCGGGCCACGCGACGCAGGCCCTCGGTCCGCGCGTCCTGCCACTTGAAACCGGCGTTGAGCGGGTGCGGTCGCGGCGCCGTATGCGGCGCGCTGGCGGGCAAGGTCATGCGCAGTCTCCGTGGATCAATAATGCGACCCTAAAATAGATCGAATATGGTCGTCAACGTAATATTTTGTCGATTTTATTTCCCCGGCGCGTTCAGGCTGCGCGGCGGCGGACGGGAAGCCAGCGGTTCACGCGGGAGAGCTGGGCCGCGGCGGCCGGAGTCTCCGCCTGGGTTCCGGCGCGGCCATAGTGGTAGACCATCGCCGCGCGGCGCTCGTCGGCCACATTGTCGGTCGACATGTGCATCAGGTAGCTGTGGAAGAAGAGCACGTCGCCGGGTTCCATCAGCGAGGGGATCCTGGGCGAGGTGTCCTCGCCGACGATCTCCAGATAGCCGCGATTGGCGGCGGGACGGCGATCGGGCACATGCTCGTGGATCTCGCCCTTGTGGGAACCCGGCAGCACCCAGAGGCAGCCGTTCTCCAGGGTCGCGCGCGACAGCGCCACCCACACCCCGATTTGCGGCTGGCGGTCGAACCGGAAATAGTAGCTGTCCTGATGCCAGGGCTGGCCGATGACGCCGGGGTTCTTGAAGATGAACTGGCTCTGGAAGCAGTCCAGGTCGGGTCCCAGCAAGCTCTCGACCACGTCGACGATGGCCTGGCGTTCGGCGATGGCCCGCGCGGCGCCCTCCACATGGCAGTTGAACACCTTGGAGACCCGATCTTCCGGGTTCGCCGCGCCCCGCGAGGGCTCGGTCTCCGGATAGATCAGGTAGTTGGGTCCCGACATGTAGGCGATCTCGCCGGCGTGGCGCTCGGGCGGATCGGCACGGATGCGGTCGATGACCTCGTCCTCGCAGGCCTTAGCCTCGTCGGGCGACACCAGCCCCCTGAGCACGAAGAAGCCGTCGTCGCGCCATGCGGTCTGCTGGGCGTCTCGGTCCATGGCGGGTCCTCCTGGATGCTACAAAAATATATCCAGAAAATAATGAATTGCACAATATAGATCTAAAACAATGTCAGGTGACGACTTCGAGCTTAGAGCGCGGGATCATCGGCCGCCGCCTCTTGCAGCGCGCTGCGGTGGCGCTGCATGGCGTCGCTGAACGACGCGGCGAGGATGCCGGTGGGCATGGCGATGAAGCCAATGCTGAAGATGGCGGTGACAGCGGCCAGCACCTTGCCGAGCACGGTGACCGGATAGACGTCGCCGTATCCGATCGTCGTCATGGTCGCGACCGACCACCATAGGGCGCGCGGGATGCTGCCGAACTTGTCGGGCTGGATGGCGCCCTCGGCCAGGTAGAGCGCGGTCGCCGCGACGATCATCAGGAAGAACCCCGCCGCGGGACTGAGTAGCAGCTCGTCGCGCCGCGTCGTGACCGCCTCGACCATGTGGTCGAAGGCCCGCGACATTCGGCCGAGCTTGGCCAGGCGGAGGATCCGTCCGACCCGGATCAGGCGCAGCAGCATGGCGCTCGAACCGCCGAACACCGCGAGCGAGGCCAGGATCGCGATCAGGTCCGCGATCGCCGCCGGTGAGAATACGAACCGAAGCCGTTCGCGCCAGGGGCGGACCTTGAGGTTCCGCTCAGGCGCCGTCCAGAGTCGCAGGGCGTATTCCAGGCTGAAGAGCAGCCCAAGCGAGACTTCGGCGAGGACGAAGGCTCCTCCGTAGGCGCCGGCGAGAGCAGGCTCGGTCTCGACAATGGCCAGCCCCGTGGCGAGCAGGATCAGGACCATCAGCACGCGATTGAGCGGCGACAGCCCCTTGGCCCTGCGCGCCCGCGGGTCCAGTTGCGCGTGGAGCCGCCGCCGAAGCGATGGTGTTTGACCTACAGTCATGTGACGTCCCCGCCCGGTTGATCGTCTGGAGCTTATCCCCGACGCACGGGCCTTCCATCCTCGAACCGCGGAGGGTTGCGCATCCCGCCGGCGCCCGCCGGGCTCCTAGCTTCTCTCTCGAAGCGCGGGCCGCAGGCCTGGTTCACAACCGACACGGATGTGATGTTTGGGGCGCCTCATCCCCGATCCCCTGACCCGCCGCTGCGCCCTGCTAGCACGGATCATCGGCACCATCGGACAGGGATGAGGGACAGATGAGCGACGGCAACCTGATGCAGTCCAGCGGCAAGAGCGGTCGCACGACGCAGGTGGACGCCCTGGTGATCGGCGCAGGTTTCGGGGGCATGTGCATGCTCCATCGCCTGCGCGGCATGGGCCTCTCCGTGCAGGGGATCGAAGCCGGCGGCGGCGTGGGCGGGGTCTGGTACTGGAACCGCTATCCCGGCGCGCGCTGCGATCTGATGAGCATCGACTACAGCTATTCGTTCTCCGAGGAGATCCAACAGGAGTGGACCTGGTCCGAGCAGTTCGCGGCCCAGCCGGAGATCCTCGCCTACGCCAATTTCGCCGCCGACCGGCTCGACCTCCGAAGGGCCTTCCAGTTCAACACCCGGGTCGAGAGCGCCGAGTTCGACGACGCCCGTCGCCTATGGGTCGCCAGGACCGATCGCGGCGAGGTGATCGAGGCGACCTACTGCATCATGGCCACCGGTCCGCTCTCCATCCCCAAGGAGGTCGGCTTCGAGGGGGCGGAGGACTTCAAGGGCGAGATCTACTATGCCGCCAGGTGGCCGCACGCGCCGGTGAGCTTCGCCGGCAAGCGGGTCGGCGTCGTGGGCACCGGCTCGACGGGCATCCAGATCGTCCCGGTCGTCGCCGAAGAGGCCGATGAGCTCTTCGTGTTCCAGCGCACGCCCAGCTTCAGCATGCCCATGAGGAACAAGCCGCTGGACGCCGAGTACGTCGCCCAGGTTAAACGGCATTACCCCGCTCTTCGGGCCTCGGCGCGGAACACCACGATCGGCGGGGTCCGACCCATTTCCAGCCGTCCGCTGTTCAGCGTGACGCCGCAGGAACGTCTGGAGCTCATGGAGGATTCCTGGGCGCGCGGCGGATTGGCGTTCCTGGGCACTTTCTCCGACCTGCTGACCAATGCGGAGGCCAACGAGATCGTGGCGGAGTTCGTCCGCGGCAAGATCGGCGAGGTCGTCAAGGATCCCGACACCGCCGAACGGCTGAAGCCGCGCGGCTATCCGATCTTCGCCCGCCGTCCTTGCCTGGACACCAACTACTACGAGGCCTTCAATCAGCCGAACGTCCATCTCGTGGACCTGCTCGACGATCCCATCGTGCGCCTCACGGAGCGGGGCGTGCAGACAGAGGCTCGGGAGATCGAGCTCGACGTGCTCATCATGGCCACCGGCTATGACGGGCTGACGGGTGCCATGCTGGCCGTCGACATCAGGGGCCGGGGCGGGCGCAGCCTGAAGGACAAATGGCGCGACGGCGCGCGGTCCTATCTGGGCCTGGCCATGGAAGGCTTCCCGAACCTGTTCATGATCTGCGGCGCCAATGGCCCGGCGGCGCTCGCCAACATCGTCACACTGGACGAGCAGAACACGGACTGGATCGCCGGATGCATCGACCACATGCGCGCCAATCAGCTCGCCACGATCGAGGCTGCCGTCGAGGCCGAAGCGCAATGGTTGGATGCGATCTCCGCGCTGGCTGAGAAGTCGCTGATGCCCAAGGCCAACACCTGGTACGTCGGCGCCAATGTCGCGGGCAAGCCGAGGGTGTTCAGCCTCTATTCCGGCGGCTTCAACAAGTATCGCGAGATCTGCGAGGCCGTGACCGCGGACGGCTATCGGGGGTTCTCGTTCGAGCGGTCGCAGAGCCCCGTCGAGGCCTGATCGTCGGATGGCGCCGCATATCGAGATCATCGGACGCGAGCGCTGCCAGCTCGGAGAGTCTCCGGTCTGGGACCCGCTGCTGAAACGCCTCTTCTGGGTGGATGCGCGCGCGCCGGCGATATGGTCCTACGATCCCGAGACGGGCGACCAGACTTCGCTGTCGGCGCCGGACATGGTCGGCAGCATCGTGCTTGGCGAAACGGGCCGGCTGGTGGCCGGACTGCGCCACGAGGTCTGCCGTGTCGACCTCGCCGCCGGAGTGTTCACGCCGCTCGCAAGGCCGGCGGCGATGCTGGCCGAAGAGCGTCTGAACGACGGCAAGACAGACCGCGCCGGTCGCTACCTGACGGGCTCGCAGCACCACGCGGACGGTGGGAGGCCGGAGGGCAGGCTCTACCGCTTCGATCGGGGCGGGGCCTGCGAGGTGCTTGAGACCGGCGTCGAAATTTCGAACTCGATCTGCTTCAGCCCTTCCGGCGACCGGCTCTATTTCGCCGACAGCCTCCGCCAAGCCATCTGGACCTATGCCTACGATCTCGAGACGGGCCAGGTCGGGCCGCGCGAGACACTGATCGACACCGCGCCCCTCAACTCGGCGCCCGACGGGGCGACCGTCGACGCCGAGGGCCGGCTGTGGGTGGCGCTCGTCCAATCCGGCCAGATCGCCTGCATCACGCCGGATGGAAATCTGGAGCGGCTGATCGACTGTCCGGTCCCATTCCCGTCCTGCCCGGCCTTCGGCGGCGAAAGCCTCGATGTGCTCTACGTCACGGCGATCTCCGATTCAGGCGGGCGGCTCAATACGGACCATCCGGCCGGCGGCCGGCTGTTCGCCATCGAGGGGCTGGGCGCGCGGGGGATCGCCGAGACACGCTGCCGGCTCTGACGGCGCGCCGAGATTTCATAGGCGATCTTGGCGCGCGCCGGCGCAGCCGCGGCGACGCCGCCGCCGCTGCGCCTAGAACCTGGAGGCAGTCATATGCTGTTCGACAGGACGCTCATGGATCTCGACCTCGACCCCGCCGACCGGGCCTTTCGCGACGAGGTTCGCGCATTCTTCACTGAGAACACGCCGGACGCCTTCAAGGCCCGGGTGCGCGCCGGCATGCGCCTGGAGCCGCATGAATTCGTCGCCTGGCAGAAGCTGCTGCATGCGCGCGGCTGGGGCGCGCCGTCCTGGCCGAAAGAGTACGGCGGCACGGGTTGGACGCCGACCCAGCTCTACATCTTCGAGTCCGAGGCGTCGTTGGCCGACGCGCCGGTGCAGTACCACCAGGGCCTCGAACTGATCGGCCCGATCATCTTCACCTTCGGAAACGCCGAGCAGAAGGCGCGCTACCTGCCGCGCATCCTCTCCAGCGACGACTGGTGGTGCCAGGGATATTCGGAGCCGAACGCGGGTTCGGACCTGGCCTCGCTGAGCACGCGGGCCGTGCGCGACGGCGACTGCTATGTGGTCGACGGCCAAAAGATGTGGACGAGCTACGCCCAGGTCGCCAACCGCATGTTCTGTCTGGTCCGGACCGATCCGGAGGGACGCAAGCAGGCGGGGATCTCGCTGCTGTTGCTCGACATCGACATGCCCGGTGTCAGCATCCGGCCGATCATCACCATGGACGAGATCCATCACACCAACGAGGTGTTCCTGGATAACGTGCGGGTTCCGGCGGCCAACCTGATCGGCGAGGAAGGGCAGGGCTGGGGCTACGGCAAGGTCCTGCTGGACCGCGAGCGCGGGGTGACCGCGGCCACCACAATGCGGCTTCGCCAGCAGCTGCGCGGCGCGCGGGCGGCGGCGGCCCAGGCCCGGACGAGCCAAGGCGCGCTGCTCGACGACCCGGTGACCGCCGACCGACTGGCCCAGCTTGAGATCGAGGTGATCGCCCTGGAGGGGATGGTCATGCGGACCATGGCCGAGGCGGCGTCGGGCAAGGACTCCGGCCCGCGCGCCTCGATGATCAAGGTTCGCTGGTCGGAGCTGCTGCAGGAGGTCACCGAGTTCTGGGTGGAGACCATGGGCTACGACGCCGCGGCCTTCGGGCCGATCGGCAATGGGGCGCCGACCGAGCCCTGGCCGATGATGGGCATGCTCTATTCGCGCGTCACCAGCATCTACGGCGGCGCCAACGAAATCCAACGCAACATCATCGCCCGCCGGGCGCTGGGTCTCTAGGCAGGAGCCGTCGACCGATGAATTTCGAGCTTACCGACGAACAGCGCCTGCTGCAGGACAGCGTCCAGCGTTTCGCCCGCGACCACTACGACTTCTCCGCCTGGCGCGCCCGCACCGGCCGTGGCGTGGGCTTCGACCGCGGCCTCTGGAAGCAGATGGCCGACCTCGGCTGGCTGTCCCTGACGGCGCCGGAGGAAGACGGCGGCCTGGGCGGCTCGCCGGTCGACACCATGGTGATCATGGAGGGCGTGGGCCGGGCCTTGATGCTGGAACCCTTCGTCGCCAGCACGGTGTTCGCCCCGACGCTGCTGCCGCGCCTGGCCGGGTCCGAACGCACCGAACTGATCGCCGCGGCGATGGCGGGAACCGCAGTGGTGACCCTGGCCGACGCCGAACCCGACGGTCGCTTCGACCTGGCGGCGGTCTCCACGCGCGCCGAGCGCACGGCGGCGGGCTTTCGCCTGACGGGCGAGAAGAGCCACGCCTTGGACGGGGCCGAGGCCGACTGGTTCGTCGTGCCGGCGCGGACGTCCGGCGAGGGGGCCGAGGAAGCGGGGATCACCCTGTTCCTGGTCGCCAGAGACGCGCCGGGCCTGGCTGTCCATGCCATCCGGGCCATGGATCATCGGCGCAATGCGAGCCTGTCGCTGGATGGCGTGGAGGTCTCCGCCGGCGCCGTGATCGGCGAGGTCGGCCAGGGGTTCGGCCTGGCGCGCCATGCGGTGGACCTGGCGATCGTCGCCCGCCTGGCCGAGGCGGTGGGCGCGATGGAGGCGGCCTACGAGCAGACCCTGCAGCACCTCAAGACACGCAAGCAGTTCGGCCAGGCCATCGGCTCGTTCCAGGCCCTGCAGCACCGCGCGGTGGACATGGCCATCGCCTGCGAGGAGGCGCGCTCGATGACCTATTTGGCGACCATCGCCGTGAGTTCATCCGATCCCGCGCGCCGCCAGACGATCGCGGCGGCCAAGGCGCGAGTGGGACAGACCAGCCTCTATGTCGCGCGCCAGGCGGTCCAGCTGCACGGCGGCATGGGGTTCAGCGACGAGTTGGCCATCGGCCACTACCTCAAGCGGCTTGTGATGATCGACCTGGCCTTCGGCAATGCGGCCGAGCATCGCCGGCAGTTCGCCGCCGCCCGCGCGGCCTGAGCCCGCGGCGGCGAACGGCCGTTAGGTCTCACGAGAACGAGGTGGCCAGTCCGCCGTCGACGGTCAGCACTTGGCCGGTGACGAAGCTTGAGTCCTCGCAGGCCAGGTAGCGCACGGCGCGCGCGATGTCGTCGGGCGTGCCCAGCCGGCGCATCGGGGTCTGATCGATACGCGACTGCATCTTCTCGGCGGAGACGACGGCGCGCACGCCTTCGGTGTCCACGGTGGAGGGCGCGATGGCGTTTACCCGCACGCCCACGGCGCCGAGCTCGGCGGCCGCCGAACGGGTCAGACCCGCCACCGCCGCCTTCACACCGCAGTAGAGCAGGGCGTTGGGGATCCCCAGCAGGGCGGAGACCGAGGCGATGTTGATGATCGATCCGCCGCCCGAGCGCTGCATGATCGGGGCGGCGGCCTGGATGCCCCAGACCACGGCCTTGAACCCGACCCCCAGCATGCGGTCCATGGTCTCCTCGGTGACCGCGGCGATGGGCTCGTAGCGGTTCCACATGGCGTTGTTCACCAGGACGTCCAGCCGTCCGAACTGCGCCGCCGTCGCCTCGAGAGCGTCGCCCAGCGCCGCCCGGTCGGAGACGTCGGCGCCGATGGCGACGGCCTGGCCGCCGGCGGACCTGATCGCCTCGACCGTGGCCTCGGCCCAATGGGCCTTGAGGTCGACCACCGCCACGGCGCAGCCCTCGGCGGCCAGCAGTTCGGCGGTGGCGCGCCCCAGTCCGCGCGACGCGCCGGTCACCAGGGCCGAACGCCCGCTCAATCGTCCGCTCATGGTCTTCCCCTCAGCAAGTGTCGTGACGGTTATCGGCCGAGCAGACACCGAGGGCGGATCGCGACGAGGCGATGGGGACTTTATCGCCCATGTGAATTTCAGGACGCCGGCGTGAGGCGCTCACCCATCGCGAAGAAAAAGGCGCCGGCGTCCAGGAGGACGCCGGCGTTCTGCGCATGTGGAGTCCGTGTCGGTGGACGCGGGCCCCCGCTCAGGCTTCCGGGGAGGAAGATGGGGGAAGCCTAGCGACCCGCGGAGCTTCGGCGGTCACAACCGCCCTGCGCGTGCGGAATAATCCATGCGCGATATTCGGCGACTGGGGTCAGCCCAGCCCTTCGCCCCGCCCCGCGCACCGCAGGATGATTTCGCAGGGCGCGCCGGCGGTGTTGCGGCGCGCCTGGAGCTTCCGCAGCCCCTCGACCACCTGACCCAGTCCGGTGCGGTTGGCCTGCAGCAGGGGGCCGCCTTTCCAGGCCGGGAAGCCCAGCATGACCGTCCAGACCGCGTCCAGCAGGGGGGCGCTGAGGTTGTCCTCGACCTGCAGCAGTTCGGCCGCGCCATTGACCGCCGCCAGCAGGCACCGCTCGGCGATCATGTCGTCTGGCATCGGCTGGCGGCAAATCCGCTGGAACGTGGCCGACGCCTGGATGATGCGGGCCACCTCGGGATCGAAGGTGAGGTGGCTGGAGGCTTCCGCACGCCGATACCAGCCCGGCGACGTCGCGCCATGCCGGTGCGCGTCGGACATGAGGTCCAGGGTCGGGGAGTAGCAGAGCCAGGGGTCGGCGGGGATCGCCCCGTCCGCGGCGACGCCGAACAGAGCGGCCATGCCCAGCCGGTCGGAGAGCGCGAACGGTCCCTCGCTGAAGCCGAACGCCATGAGGCAGCGGTCGACCTGGGACGGCGTCGCGCCCTCGTCGAGCAGGTGGACGGCCTCGCGCAGCAGGGGCCAGCGCAGCCGGCGGGCCAGGATTTGGCGCGCGGCCTGCGACCCCCAGCGCTCCAGGGTGGCCCGGCCCGCCGCGGCGTAGGCCAAGGCCTGGGCCTGGTCGGTCTTGGCGAGGGCGTCCGCGGCCCTGGCCGTGTCGGACATGGCCCGTCGGACGGGCAGGCGGGCGGCGGCTTCCAGGGCCTGCAGGGCGGCCGACGGCGCGGTCTGGTCCGGCGCCTCGCGCCGCACGCGCAGCCGGACGCCGAAGAGGTCAGCCCTGTCGCTGTCGGGAATGATCGCATCGGGGCGGCAGGCCCGCGCGCCGCCAGCCCCTGAAATCGCCAGCTCGACCGCGGCGGCGATAACGTCGCGCTCGGCGATCACGTCGATCAGCCCGGCCTCGAGGGCCGCGTCGGCGTCCAGGGCCGCGTCGAAAATCAGAAGGTCGCTGGCGCGCGTCATGCCGATCAGTCGCGGCAGGCGTTCGATCGCGCCGTGCGTGGGCAGGCGTCCCGCCCGCAGGTCCGGCAGGCTGAAGCGCGCGCCGCGCGCTGCGACCCGCCCCGCGCAGGCGATGGCGAACTCAAGCCCGACGCCTATGGCGTCACCGGCGATGGCGGCGATCACCGGCAGGCGCGACCCGGCCACAGTCTCGACAACCGCGCGGAAGTCCGGCGTCGTCGGGCCAGGCCCTTCGACGAACACGTCCGCGCCCTGAACGACAATCGCGGTCAGGTCACCGCGCGCGCCCAGGTCGAAGAGGGAGGTGATGAAGAGCTGCTGTTCCTGCGCGTCCCAGAGTCCAGGCGAGGGGAGCTCAAGGCGGATTACGGCGACGCTCGCGCGGATCTCGATGATCGCGAACGGCAGGGCCTCGGGCTCCTGCGTCCGGCCGTGGAACGGCGCGCGGGTGTGGGCGAGCGCGTTCATCTGTCCACCAGGCGCACGACCAGGCGGAACATGCGCGCGGACGCCGGTGTCTTCGCCATTTCCATCTCGCACCTCCCCATCCGGCTGTCTTGCTGCAGCACCGCGTGACCCGCGGCGTTCGGATTCTGGATCGTTCAGAGCCGCCGAAGGCCACTCTGCCTCTTGATCACCCTCGATGTTCGCCAGTCCAACCTGTGCCGACGGGACCGCAACGACAACCCCGCGCGAGCCGGGGTGCGCCATTATCAGCTATGTGAATTCCGAGCCCTCGACCGGCGGCCTGCCACAACTGGCGCCCGGCCCCGATAGCCTTCCCGAATTCGATCGACGTCCGTTCCTCGGGGGAAGCATGTTGGGCCTAATGCAGGACACGCCGCTGTTGCTGTCCTCGGTGATTGACTACGCCGCGCGCTATCACGGCGGCGTCGAGGTGGTGTCGAAGACTGAGACCGGCCGGATCGAGCGCTCCACCTATGCGGCGGTCGCTCGGCGGGCGCGGCGGCTGGCGGCGGCCTTGCGCGGCCTGGGCGTGCAGCCCGGCGAGCGGGTGGCGAGCCTCGCGGTCAATTCCGCCCGCCACCTGGAACTCTACTACGGCGCGACCGGGGCGGGGGCGGTTCTGAACACCGTCAATCCGCGGCTGTTTCCCGAACAGATCGCCTACATCCTGGAGCACGCCGAGAACCGCTACGTGTTCCTCGACCCGGCCTTCGTCGCCCTGCTGGAGCCGTTCGCCGGTCAGATTCCGTCCATCCGGGGCTTCGTGCTGCTTTGCGAGCGCGACGCCATGCCGGACAGCAGCCTGGCCAACCTCATGTGCTTCGAGGACCTGATCGACGCCCAGCCCGACGATGCGCCCTGGACGCCCGTCGGCGAGCGCGACGGCGCGATCCTCTGCTACACCTCCGGCACCACCGGGTCGCCCAAGGGGGTCCTCTACAGCCATCGTTCGCTGGTGCTTCACGCCTTCTGCGCCACGGCGGCGGACGGCATGGGTCTGTCCAGCCGTGACAGCGTCCTGCTGGTGACGCCGCTGTTCCACGTCAACGCCTGGGGGGTGCCGTTCTCGGCGGCCATGTGCGGGGCCAAGCTGGTGCTGCCGGGCGCGGCCCTGGATGGCGAGAGCCTCTACAACCTGCTGCGCGACGAGGCCTGCACCTTCTCCCTGGGGGTGCCGACGGTCTGGCTCGGGTTCCTGGATTTCATCTCCGCCCATGGCGAACGCCTGAACCTGTCCAGCCTGGCGCTGGAGCGCGTGCTGGTGGGCGGCTCGGCGGCGCCGCGGGCCCTGATCGAGAAGTTCGACTGGCTGCTCGGCGTCTATGTGATCCATGCTTGGGGCATGACCGAGACCAGCCCCCTCGCCACGATCGGCACGCCGCTGCCCGAGCACGCCAAGCTGGAGCGCCAGGCGCGCTATGACATCCAGGCCCGCCAGGGCCGGGCGATCTACGGGGTCGAGCTGCGGATCATCGACGAGGCCGGAGGTGAGCTGCCCGCCGACGGCGTCGCGACCGGCGAGCTGCAGGTGCGGGGGCCCTGGGTGCTGCGCCAGTATTTCAAGGCTGACGAGCCCGCCGTGGACGCCGACGGCTGGTTCACCACGGGCGACGTGGCGCGTATCCTGCCGGATGGCTTCCTGCAGATCACCGATCGGTCGAAGGACGTGATCAAGTCTGGTGGCGAGTGGATCTCGTCCATCGACCTTGAGAACGCCGCCGTCGCCCATCCCGAGGTCCGCGAGGCGGCCGTGATCGGCGTGCCGCATCCCAAGTGGCAGGAGCGTCCGTTGCTGTTGGTCGTGCCGCGGCCCGGCGCCGCGCCGGCCAAGGAGCACATCCTCCAGTTCCTCGCCAACCGGGTGGCGCGCTGGTGGCTGCCTGACGATGTGATCGTCGTGCCCGAACTTCCGCACACGGCGACGGGCAAGCTGCTCAAGACGGCGCTGCGCGCGACCTATCGCGACCACCTGTCGCGCGCCGACGTGAAGGCGAGCTGAGATGGCGGCGGCGAGGGCGGTCATCGTCACGGGCGGCGCGGACGGGATCGGCTGGGCGATCGCGCGCAGGTTCGCCACCGCCGGAGACAGGGTGTTGATCGCCGACCGCAACGGCGATGCGGCCCAGGCCCGCGCCGCGAGCCTGGGTGCGGCGCATTTGGGGCTGGCGGTGGATGTCTCGGTGGAGGCCGACGTCAAGGCGATGGTGGCCGCCTGCAGGTCCGCATTCGGCCGCGTCGACGTGCTGATCAACAACGCCGGCGTCATCGACGCCCAGGCCAAGCCGGTGGTGGACCAGCCGCTGAACGAGTTTCGAGCGCTGATCGGCGTCAACGTGACCGGTGTCTTCCTGGCGGCGCGCGAGGCGGGCCGGGTGATGCTGGCCCAGGGGCAGGGCGCAATCGTCAACCTGGCCTCGGGCGCCGGGGTGGCGGCCGTGCCGTTCCGCAACGGCTACGGCGCGAGCAAGGCCGCGGTCGCGTCGCTGACGCGGACCCTGGCTTGCGAGTGGGCCGGTCGCGGGGTTCGTGTCAACGCGGTCGCCCCTGGCTACACCCGGACCGACATGGTCGAGCGGCTGATCGCCAACGGTAAGGTCGATCCGGCCTTCGTCGAGCGGCGCATTCCTCTCGGCCGGATGGCCGCGCCGGACGAGATCGCCGAGGCGGTGTTCTACCTGGCGTCGGACGGGGCGTCCTACGTCACCGGCGCCCTGCTGGTGGCCGACGGCGGTTTCCTGGCGTTCGGCGGCACGGGACCAGCTTCGACCCGTCCCGCGCCTCATGTCCCGGCGCGGGGACCGCGCACCGTGGTGGTGACGGGCGGCGCCAGCGGCATAGGGCGGGCCGTCGTCGACCGGTTCGTCCGCGATGGGGATCGGCTGCTGGTGATCGACCGGGACGCGGCGGCGCTTGAGACGCTGGCCGTAGGCCTCGGCCCGGAACATCTCGTGCGTGGGTGCGACGTCATGGATGAGATCGGCGTCGAGGCGGCCATGGACGCGGCCATGGTTCGCTGGGGTCGGATCGACGTACTGATCAACAACGCCGGGGTCGCCGACGTCTTCAAGCCCACAGTCGACCTGAGCACGGCCGAGTTCCAGACGGTGTTCGACATCAACCTGACCGGCGCCTTCATCGCGTCCCGCGCGGCGGGACGGCGCATGCAGGACCGCGACGGCGCGGCGATCGTCAACCTCGCCTCGATAGCGGGCCTGGCCGCCCTGCCGCAGCGCAACGCCTACTGCGCGGCCAAGGCGGGCGTGGGCATGTTGACCAAGAGCCTGGCTTGCGAGTGGGCCGAACGCGGAATCCGGGTCAACGCCGTAGCGCCGGGCTATATCGAGACCCCGGGCCTCCTGGCTTTGAGAGACAGCGGGGCGCGGCGGTTCGCGGATGTGTTGAAGCGCACGCCGATGGGCCGCCTGGGCCTGCCGCGCGAGGTGGCCGACCTGGTCGCCTTCCTGGCCGGCGACGCGGCTAGCTATGTCACGGGATCGGTGGTCAGCATCGACGGTGGCTGGCACGCCTTCGGTGACGCCGGCGACGCCAGCGACGGCTAGGCCGGGACGTCCTGGGCGTGGTCTTCGTCGACCTCGGCTTCGGGATCCGCCAACTCCGATTCAGCCGCCGCGGAGGCCAGGTTGAGCTTGCGTTCGTACTCGGCGATGGCTTCACGCATCGTCGCGATGATTTCGCTTCGTTTGCGGGCGATCCGGCTGTTGAGGCCGCCGACGCCGAGCGTCAGCGGCATGCCGTGCGGGCTCTTGGGCAGCGGCATGGCCAGCCCCGCCGCGTCGGGGAAGGGGAAGGCCGCGAGCAGGCTGTAGCCCTCGCGCCGAATCCAGGCGAGTTGCTCGCTCAACTCGTCGATGTTGATCTTCGTCGAGCGCCCCTGCTCGTAGGCGTTGATGTGCCGGATCAGCTTGTCGACCGTCTTGGGCGGCATGCCGCTCAGCAGCACCAGGCCCGCGGCCGAGTGCGTCAGCACCCGCATGCTGCCTTCCGAAGGCGGGACCTTGTAGGGGTGCGACGGTTGCAGCACCCGGATGTGCTGGATGAAGATGTCGTTCTGCGACGAGAGCACGACGGTCTCGTTGGTCTTCTCGAAGACCGTCTGCATCAGGCCCAGGACGTCGCCCGCGCCATAGAGATAGTGGTTGATCCAGTCGCCCAGCGCCGCAACGCGGGGGGTGGGGAAGTAGGTGCGGGTCGGCCGGTCGTAGTTGAGATAGCCCAGGACCACCATGCTCTTGAGCAGGGATGTGGTGCTCGATTGCGGATAGGACAGGCGCTCGAAGATGAATTTCAACCGCAGGGGCGTGCGCTGTTCATGGAAGAGCTCCAGGACCTCGAGGGTCCGGGCGGCTGACTTGATCGGGTCCCGACGCATTTCCAACCCCAGTGCGACGACGTCCTCATGGTGCGGCCTTCAGGCTCCGCATGTCCCAGGGAACTTGTCTGAAGGCTAGCGGTCCGCGGGGCGCGACGCGAGCCTGCTTCGAGCGCGCGAAATTCATATGGGATTTTTGAACGCCCCACGGCCGCGACCGTGTCCGTCGCCGGACGCGCGGATAGCTTTCCTCCCAAGCGCCGGACCTGGGCGCAGGCGCAGGAGAGGATGAGTTCATGGCATTGGTTCGTCTCGAGGTCGAAGATGGCGTCGCGGTCGTCACCCTCGACAATCCCCCCGTGAACTCCATGCCGATCGAGGCGGTCGAGGAAATGACCGCCATCTTCGACACCTTCAACGACCGCGACGACGTGCTCGCCGTGGTGCTGACCGGTGCGGGCAAGCAGTTCTGCGCGGGGGCCGACCTGAAGCCGTCGACCACCGGCGAGCCGGAGCAGGGCTACGAGTGGCGGCGCATGCGCAAGGTGCGCGAGATCAGCTACAGCATAATCGAGTGCAAGAAGCCGGTGATCGCCGCGGTGAACGGCGCCGCGCTCGGCGCCGGTCTTGGCCTGGTCGCCAGCTGCGACATCCTGGTGGCTTCTGAAAAGGCCGTGTTCGGCCTGCCCGAGATCGATGTCGGACTGATGGGCGGGGGCCGCCACGCCATGCGGATCCTGCCCCATTCCCTGGTCCGCCGCATGGTGCTCACCGGCTACCGCGCGCCAGCCCGCGAACTCTACGACCGCGGCGTGATCGAGGCCTGCCTGCCGCCCGAGGAGCTGATGCCCTACGCCATGGGCATCGCCCGGCAGATCGCCGCCAAGAGCCCGCTGGCCGTCGCCTACGCCAAGGACAGCCTGGCGGCCATCGAGAACATGACCCTGCGCGACGGCTATCGCTACGAGCAGGGCAACACCAATCGCCTGAAGAAGAGCGACGACGCCAAGGAGGCCGTGCGCGCCTTCGTCGAGAAGCGTCCCCCGGTGTTCACCGGGCGCTGAGCCACCGACTCGGGGGACCTGCCCATGGGCTGGAACTACGGCGATATTCTCGACGCGGTCGCGCGGGTGGTCCCGGCGGACCGTCCGGCCCTGATCTGGGGCGGCGACGTGGTGACCTGGGCGGCCTTCGATCGGCGGACCAACAACCTGGCCCGGCGGATGATCGAGTATGGGCTGGCGCCGGATGACCGGGTGGCCGTCCTGTGCCGCAATCACCCGGCCTATATCGAGGCGACGGTGGCGGCGCTGAAGTCACGCACGGTCAGCGTCAACGTCAACTACCGCTACACAGCCGACGAGATCGTCTACGTCCTGGAGGATTGCGGCGCCGCGGCGCTGTTCTATCAGGACAGCCTGGACGCCACGATCGCCGAGCTGAAGGCGCGGCTGCCGGGCGTGGCGCTGTGGATCCGGATCGAGTCGGACCGCCAGCTCCGCGCCGCGGCGGACGGGGAGCAATCCTTCGAGGCCTGGGCGCAGGCCGGCGACGGCGCGCCGCTCGACATCCAGCGCTCGCCCGAGGACAGCTACCTCCTTTACACCGGAGGCACGACCGGGCGGCCCAAGGGCGTCCTGTGGCGCACGGGCGACGCCCGGAAGGTCCAGCTCGAGTCCCCGCTGATCGCCAAGCGGCCCGCCGACCTGGCCGAACACTCGGCCATGGTGCGCGACAATCTCGCCCCCAGCCGCACCATCCCGGCCTGTCCGCTGATGCACGGCGCCGGCAGCAATGCGGTCATCGGCGAGCTTATGGCGGGCGGAGGCGCGGTGCTGCTGCCCTCCGACCGGTTCGACGCCGATGAGCTGTGGCGCGAGGTCGAGCGCACCGGCGTGACGCGGATCGCCATCGTCGGCGACGTCTTCGCCCGTCCCATGCTGCGCGCCCTGGAGGCCGCGCCGGGGCGCTACGACCTCTCCAGCCTGAAGGTCATCTCGTCGGCGGGTTTGATCTGGAGCGGCGAGGTCAAGGCCGGCCTGCTGGCGCATCTGCCGGGCGTCGCCCTGGTCGACATCCTGGGCGCCTCGGAGGCCTCGGGCTTCGGCTACTCGGTGGCGACGGCGGACAATGTGCCGGCGACCGGCGTGTTCGCCCCAGGCGCCAAGACCGTGCTGATCGACCCCGATACGGGCGCCGTCCTTCCCAAGGACGCGCCCGGCGAGGGCCTGCTGGCGCGCACGGAACCCGTGGCGGCCGGCTATTATCGCGATCCGACCAAGACCGCCGAGACCTATCGCATGATCGACGGGGTCCGGTACGCCGTGCCCGGCGACTTCGCCCGGCTCGGGGCGGACGGCCAGCTCACCCTGATCGGCCGCGGCAACCTGTCCATCAACACCGGCGGCGAGAAGGTCTTCCCCGAAGAGGTGGAAGAGGCGCTCAAGCTGCAGCCGGGCGTCGAGGACGCGCTGGTTGTGGGCGAGCCGGACCCTACCTGGGGCAAGTCGATCGTCGCCATCGTCAAGTCCACGCCGGCCTTCGACGAGGCTGCGGTGCGCGCCGGCCTGCAGAAGACCCTGGCGAGCTACAAGCTGCCGCGGCGGTTCCTGCACGTCGAGGTCGTGCCCCGGCATGAGAGCGGCAAGGCCGACTACCGAACCGCCCAGGCGCTGATCACCAAACCGGAGCCAGTAGAACACCTGTAGGTGCAGCGCGATCCAGGACCCTGGATGCGCGCACCATTCGAATATCGCGAATGAAATATCGGGCCATCCCCAGGGGAAGGCCGCGGGGTTCGCGAGGCGGTCGTCGATACTTTTATTCACGAATGCGGCGCCCTGCAGGCGTTCGTTCAACGACAACATCGAGCTGCCTAAGGCGCTGCTCAAACTCGGGGGAAACAAGCATGCAAATATCTAACAATCGGGCGCGTGTGCTTTCAGCCGGCGTGTCCCTGTTGGCCGTCCTTGTCGCCATGCCGGCGCTCGCTCAGGAAGCTGCGCCGCAGGATGGCGACACCCTGATGAGCGAGCTGGTGGTGACCGCCCAACGGCGCGAAGAAGCCCTGCAGGACGTGCCGATCGCGGTGTCCGCGTTCTCGCAGACCATGCTCGAGGCGCAGAAGATCGACGGTGGCGCCAACCTCCAGCGCGCCGTGCCCAACGTGACGTTCTCCAAGGGCTTCTACAGCGGCTACAACTTCCAGATCCGCGGCATCGGCACCAAGCAGACCGCCGTGACCGGCGACACCTCCACCGGCGTCCACCTCAACGGCGCGCCGCTCACCGAAAACCGCCTGTTCGAGGCCGAGTTCTTCGACGTCGAGCGCGTGGAGGTCCTGCGCGGCCCGCAGGGCACGCTCTACGGGCGCAACGCCACCGGCGGCGTGGTCAACGTCATCACCGCCAAGCCGACGAACAGCTTCGAGGCCTCCATCCGCGGTGAGATCGGCAATTTCGACACCCGCAAGGTGCGCGCGATGCTCAACATCCCGCTCATCGACGACACCCTGGCCCTGCGGGTCGCCGGCTCCTATCTCAGCCGCTCCGGATTCGCGACCAACCTGACTACCGGCCACGACATTGACGGCCGCGACCTCTATTCGGTCCGCGCCAGCCTGGCGTTCACACCTGTCGAGACCTTCAAGGCCAACCTGGTCTGGCAGCACTTCGAGGAGGACGACGACCGCCTGCGCACCGGCAAGGGTCTGTGCACCCGCGACAACGGCCCTTCGTCGGTCGGCGGCGTGGCGGTGACCAACAATGTGGTGCGCGGCTTCCTCAGCCAGGGCTGCACCAACGGCTCGATCTATGCCGACGCCGCCAACGGCACGCCGAATTCGATGTCGACCCTATTCGGGCTGTTGGCCTATCGGGGCGGCCTGGCCAGCGGCGATCTCAGCGCCAACCGGCGTCAGGTCGCCGACCTGAGCAAGGTCGAGTCAGCCATCGACCCGAGTTACTACGCCAAGGAGGACGTGCTGGAGCTCAGCGCCGCCTGGGACATCACGCCCTACCTGCAGTTCAACCTGCTGACCTCGTACTACAAGGGCGAGTACAGCTCCGAACAGGACATGTACCGGTTCGGCTTCCCGACGACGTTCAACGCCACGGCGACGGCGCCGGGCGGGGTGGTGAACGATCCGCAGCTCGGCGCGGCGAACACGCTGCAGGTCTACGACTCCAACCAGCATCCGTCCGAGCAGTGGACCCAGGAGGTCCGCCTGTCGTCGTCGTTCGAAGGGCCGCTCAACTTCAGCATCGGCGCCAACTACGTCGACTACGAGACAGTCCAGTCCTTCTACATCCTGTCGAACGCCCTCACGAACTTCGCCAGGGTGGCGAACGGCGGCGCGACCTGCGCGCTGGGCGCGACCAATTGCATCTACGTCAACCCGAACCCGGAGCCGGACCCCAGCGGGCATGGCAACTATCTCAGCTACCAGCCCTACACCCTGGATTCCAAGGCGGCCTTCGGTGAGGTCTATTGGGAGGCGACCGACACCCTGAAGGTCACCGGCGGCCTGCGCTACACCAAGGACACCAAGACCCTCTACAGCTATCCGGTGAGGCTGCTGACGCCCGGTTCGGGCCTGATCCCTGGGACGCCGGCCTCCTACACGGCCTCGTTCAGCGAAATGACCGGCCGGGTCGGTGTGGACTGGAAGCCGGACCTGTCGTTCACCGACAGCACCCTGCTCTACGCCTTCTACTCGCGGGGCTATAAGGGCGGCGGCCCCAACAATATCGGGGCCGGCGGGATCGGGGCGCCGCGGCCGATCTACGACCCGGAGTTCGTCAACGCCTTCGAAGTCGGCATGAAGAACACGCTGCTGGACGGGACCCTGATCCTCAACCTCACGGGCTTCTACTACGACTACAAGGGCTATCAGATCTCGAAGTTCGTGAACCGGATCTCGGTCACCGAGAACATCGACGCCACCGTCGCCGGCTTCGAGGTCGAGGGCATCTGGGAGCCGGTGAACAATCTGCGGTTCAACGTCAATGCTGGCTTCCTGAACACCGAGGTCCAGAACGGCTCCTCCATCGACCCGGTCAACCGCACCCAGGGCGATCCGAGCCTGACCCTGGTCAAGGCCTCGAGCATGGCCGGGTGCGTCGCGCCGACCGCGGCCCTCGGCAACCTGCTGGCGATCATCCAGCAGCAGCCCGGCGCGGCCACGGTGGCCGGAGTTTCCGGCAATCCGCTGGCGGTGCTCGGCGTCTGCTCGGGGACTTTCGCCTCGCTCGGCGTGGTCCCGACCGAGGGCGTCGCGGCCAACCTGTCGGGCAAGGAACTGCCCAATGCGCCGCCTTGGACGGTGTCGCTAGGCGCCCAATACACCTGGAACCTGCCCTCCGGCTGGGACGCCACCCTTCGCGCCGACTACTACCGGCAGGGCGAGTCCTTCTCCCGGGTCTACAACGCCACGGTGGACCGCCTCAAAGGCTGGAAGAACGGCAACATCTCGATCCAGGCGAAGAACGAAGACCTGGGCCTTGAGGTCGAGGCCTATGTGAAGAACGTCTTCAATGACCGGCCGATCACCGACACCTTCTTCGTCGATGAAGCCATGGGCCTGCTGCAGAACGCCTTCATCCTCGATCCCCGGACCTACGGCGTGTCGGTCACCAAGCGCTTCTGACCGGAAGGGGCCAGACCGGTCCCACGACCCGGCGGCGGTCTTCGGACCGTCGCCGTCTCGCCAAGCATGGCGCCGTCCACGGCCGCCGCTCAGAGCCTCCCGAGGATAGGGTCCATGCACCAACGCGTCGCAGCCGCCGGCGGTATCGCTGGGGACGTCGGGCCAGGCTACCGGCGCTATGTCCTCGTCGTGCTCATGATCGCCTATGCGTTCAACATGCTCGATCGGCAGATCGTCACGATCCTGGCCGAGCCGATCAAGCAGGACCTTCAGCTCGCCGACTGGCAGCTCGGCGCGGTGACGGGGCTTGCGTTCGCGCTGTTCTACACCGTGCTCGGGATCCCTGTGGCGAGGCTGGCCGACCGCGCCAACCGCGTGAGCATTATCGCCGGCTCCCTGGCCATCTGGAGCGGCTTCACCGTGGCCTGCGGCTTCGCTCGCGGCTTTCCCGAGCTTCTCCTGATGCGGATCGGCGTGGCCACGGGGGAGGCGGGTTGCACGCCCCCGGCCCACTCACTGATCACCGAGTACGCCCCGAAGGAAAAGCGGGCCTCCGCGCTGGCCTTCTATTCGCTGGGCATTCCTCTGGGATCGCTGCTGGGCCTGACCATGGGCGGATTGCTGGCCGACAGCCTCGGCTGGCGGACCGCCTTCATGCTGGCCGGCGCTCCGGGCCTCCTGCTGGCCGTGCTCGTCGCCCTGACCTTGAAGGAGCCGCGTCGCGCCTTCGCCATGATCAGCGACCCAACACCTGCCTTGAGCTTCCGCCAGGCAATGGCGGAGCTACGCGCCAAGCGTTCCTTCTGGCTGGTGGCGGTGGCGGGCGGCTTCTCCTCGTTCGTCTTCTACGGACACTCGGCCTTCTACGGCTCCTTCTTCCTGCGCACCCACGGTGAGGCCCTTGGCCGGCTGGGCGAGCAGAGCGGGCTTGGCCCGATCGGAGTGCTGGGTGTCGCCCTGGGTCTCCTGGTCGGTGCGGGATTGGGCGCGGGGACCTATCTCGGCGGCGTGCTGGCCGACCGCGCGGCGAGGACCGACATCGCCGGCTATGTCCGCATTCCCGCCCTGGCGACCCTCGTCGGCGCGCCGCTCTTCGCCATCGTGACGGCGCCCAGCTCGATCGAACTGGCGCTGGCGCTCGTGCTGCCGGCCGTGCTGGCCAACGGCCTGACCTTCGGGCCCGCCTTCGCCGCCGTGCAGTCCATCGTGCGTCCGGACCTGCGCGCGACGGCGGCCGCGGTGCTGCTGTTCCTCGTCAACATCATCGGCCTCGGACTCGGGCCGCTGACGATCGGCGTCCTCAGCGACATCCTCGCACAGCATGTCGGCCCTGAGGCCGGCCTCCGCTGGTCCATGGCGCTGCTGGCTTCGGTGATGCTGGTCGCCGCCTGCCTGTTCGGCCTGGCCGCGCGGAGCATCCGCCAGGACGAGGTCGGTTAGCCCGGCCGAACGCGACAGATCAATGGAGGCCCGATGTCGGCCGCGGAGACTCTCTTCCGACCTTACGTTGTCACAGGCATGCGCCTGCCCAACCGCGTCGTGATGGCGCCGATGACCCGGTCGCGTTCGCCAGGCGGCGTGCCGGGCTCGGACGTGGCCGCCTACTATGCCCGCCGCGCGAGGGCCGGTGTCGGGCTGATCATCACCGAAGGCACGGTGGTGGAGCGCCCGGGATCTTGCGACGATCCCAATGTGCCGAGGTTGTGGGGCGAAGCGGCCATGGCCGGCTGGGCCGAGGTCGTGCGCGCCGTGCATGCCGAGGGTGGGCGGATCATGCCGCAGCTGTGGCATGTGGGCGCCACCCAGGGCCGCCGCTCGCAATGGGCGGCCGACGCCCAGGTGGAGAGCCCGTCAGGCCTGATGGCGCCGGACGCGCCGTTCGGCCGGGCCATGACCGACGCCGACATCGCCGACACCATCGACGCCTTCGCGGCGGCGGCGCGCCGGGCCGCCGACCTGGGCTTCGACGGCGTCGAGATCCACGCGGCCCATGGCTATCTGATCGACCAGTTCTTCTGGGCCGGGACCAACCGGCGCACGGATCGGTACGGGGGCGCGAGCCTGGCGGACCGCACGCGCTTCGCCGTCGAGATCGTGCAAGCTATCCGGCGCGAGGTGGGGGACGGGCTGCCGATCTCCCTGCGGATTTCGCAGTGGAAGCAGCAGGACTACGCCGCCCGGCTGGCCGAGGGGCCGGCCGAACTGGCCGCCATGCTGGAGCCGCTGTGCGACGCGGGCGTGGACATCGTCCACTGCTCGCAAAGGCGCTTCTGGGAGCCGGCGTTCGAGGGTTCGGACCTGAACCTCGCGGGGTGGGCCCGCCGCCTGACCGGCCGGACCTCCATGACGGTGGGATCGGTCGGCCTGTCCGGCGATTTCATCGCCGGCTTTGGCGGCGAGGCGTCGGCGCCGACCTCCATCGATCAGCTCCTTGAGCGGCTGACGCGCGATGAGTTCGACCTCGTGGCCGTCGGCCGAGCCTTGCTGAGCGATCCCCATTGGCTGGAGAATATCGCCGCAGGGCGCGGCGACCGGTTACGGGCCTTCGATATCAGCAAGCTTGACCAACTTCATTGACTGCCCGCCGATGATCGGCGTCGAAGGGGATCCCATGACCAACACCGACAAGCTGCAGGAACTCTGGGATCGCGAGATGATCCGGGACTGCATCTATCGTTACTGCCGCGGAATCGACCGCAAGGACGAGGCGGCGCTGCGCTCCGCCTATTGGCCGGACGCCACCGACAATCACGGCGCCTACCAGGGCAGCGCCGAGGGCTTCATCGCCTGGGCGATGAAGACCCTTCCGACCATCGAGCGGGGCATTCACCAGATCCACAACATGCTGATCGCGTTCAAACCGGGGGGCGCGGCCGTCGAATCCTATTTCACGGCCCTGCAGCGCCAGACGGAGAACGGCGTCCTGGTCCAATGGGACATGGCGGGCCGCTACGTCGACTGGTTCGAGAGGCGCGGCGATGAGTGGAGGGTGGCCCGCCGTCTCGTGGTGTTCGACTGGGTGGAGCAGATGCCCCTGCCGCCCGGGAGCGAGGCCGAGCGGTTCGGCAGACGCCAACCGATCGGCGGCTCATGGCCGGACGACCCGATCTATGCGCTGATCGGCTAGCCGGCGTCACCGCCCGACCAACGCCCAAGACAGGATCAGCGGGGGCTGCCGTCTTCCCAATAGTAGCGGCGGTTGCTTGGATCGTAGAAATAGTACCGTCTGGCCCGTTCGTCATAGTACTGGCGGCGGTTGACGCTGTCGTAGCGCGGCGTCGTCGCGGCGCCGATCGCAGCGCCGGCCGCGCCTCCGACCAGGGCCCCCGTCACCGAGCTATCGACCGCGGCGCCGATCGCGGCCCCGGCAAGCCCGCCGGTCGCCGCGCGCTCTGTCATCGTCGTGCCGCACGCCGCGGCGAGCAGTCCGCTGGCGCTCACCAGCAGGATCTTGGAAATGCCTTTCATGGCGCACCTCGCTCGAACCGCCCCACGCCCTAGTCTAATCAACACACGTGGGCCGGCTGAGTTCCTGAGGATCGACGCCGCGGCGCGGCGCGCGGCCAGGGCGCGGGCGGCTTACCGAGCGTGGGGGCGAAGCCCAACCGGGAGGCCGCGCCGCGAGGTCATTTCCCGCGCCATGACGCGCCGATGGCCTCGAGGGTCTTGCCCTTGGTTTCCGGGATGAAGCGGATGACGAACAGGGCGGCCAGCAAACTGGCGGCGGCGTAGAGCCAGTAGGCGAAGCCGTGATTGAAGGCGGCGATCAAGACGGAATCGCCATCGATCACCTTGAACGACCAGGAGACCACCAGGTTGGCGAGCCACTGGACAGCCACGGCGACAGCCATCGCCTTGCCCTTGATCGGGTTGGGGAACATCTCGGAGAGCAGCACCCAGACCACCGGCCCCCAGCTCACGGCGAAGCCGGCCACATAGACCAGCATGGCCACCAGCGCGCCGACGCCCAGCGCGTGCAGGTGGAACAGGGTCCCAAGCGCCGCCATGGCGGCGGCCATGACCAGGGCGCCGGCGATCAGCAGCGGCTTGCGGCCGAACCTGTCGACGGTGTGGATCGCCACCAGGGTGAAAACCACATTGACCGAACCCACCAGCACCGTCTGCAGGAGCGCATTGTCGGAGGACGCGCCCATGTTCCGGAAGATCTCGGGGGCGTAGTAGAGGACGGCGTTGATGCCAACGAACTGCTGGAAAGCCGAGAGCGTCAGGCCGATCACCACCACGCCCATGCCGAACGAGAGCAGCTTGCCGCTGTGCTCGGTCAGGCTGTCGCGGATTTCAGCGAGCACGAGTTCGGCCTCCTCGGGCCCGGCGACCCGGTTCAGGACCGCGCGAGCCTCGACGTCGCGGCCCTTCATCACCAGCCAGCGGGGGCTGTCCGGCGCGCGGATCAGAAGCAGCAGGAAGGCCAGCGCCGGGATCGCCGCCGAGGCCAGCATGTAGCGCCAGCCGATCGCGAGCACCCAGGCGTCGTCCCCGAGCTTGGCGATCCCCCAGTTCACGAAATAGACGCCGACGATGCCCAGGACGATGGCCATCTGGTTGTAGGACACCAGGCGCCCGCGCCGGCCGGGCGGCGCGATCTCGGCGATGTAGAGCGGCGAGAGCATGGAGGCCAGGCCGATGCCGACTCCGCCCAGGATGCGATAGCCGACGAAGGGGCCGAGCGCGCCGGCGCCTGTCGCGCCCCAGATCGCCTCTGGGAAGGCCGAGCCCAGGGATGAGACGATGAACAGGGCGGCAGCCAGCATCATGCCGCCGCGCCGGCCCATGGCGTTGGCCGCCCAGCCGGCCAGGGCGCCGCCGATCACACAGCCCAGCAGCGCCGAGGAGACGGTCCAGCCGGCGAGGCTGTCGGCCGCCGTCTCCGGCAGGCCGCGTGGATCGATGAAGTTGGCGTCGATGGCGGCCACGGCGCCGGAGATCACCGCGGTGTCGTAGCCGAACAAAAAGCCGCCGAGGGTGGCGGCGAGCGCCAGAGCCGTGGCGGTGGCGGGCGGGGCGGGCAGGGCCGCCTTGGCGGGCGCCGCCTCGTTCACGTGGACGGACATATGGCGTCTCCTTCATTGTAGGTCAGCGCGATGTCGGCGACCGCGGCCTCGAGCTTTCCGGCCGTTGAGAGGTCGAAGGGGGTCGTCACGGCCGCCACGTCGGCTCCAGCGTCGCGGAAGCAGGACAGCCGGATCTTGTAGGTTCGCCAGGTTCCCACGCCGCCCCGGCGAAGCAGGTCGGTGACGTCGATGGCGCCGCCATCCACGGCAAGCCGGACCGGCGCGGTGGGCGCCGAATCCAGGCGAAAACGAAAGCCCACGGCCATCTCGCCATTGGTCTGGCGCGAGAGATCGACCGCCGGACCGGTGATCGTCACCGAGGCGTCGCCGGCGCCCGTGAAGCTGACGGCGCGTCCGCTTTCCTGGGCGCCTGCGTCGACGACCCGGATCCGCACGCCGCCGCGGGGACTGGCGCCTTGGCCGGTGTTCGCCCGCGTCTCGCCGCCCGCGTCGCGCAGCATCAGCGACCAGGGCGCGACCACCGCGCCGGCCGCCAGATAGCGGCCCGGATTGGCGAGGGTGACGGAGACGCCGGCGGTCTCGGAGAGGGGAGGAACCTCGACCCTGGATGCGTAGGTCAGGCCGTAGCCGTAGGCGAACTGCGGGTCGTAGCCGGGCTGGCCGATATTGAGCGGGCTCTGTGCGGCGCTCTTGGGCCAGGAAAAGGAGAGCCTGCCGGTGAACTCGTGGCGCGGCTTGCCGTCCGCGCCGGCCAGCAGCAGGTCGGCGACCCCGCCGCCTTCGGACCCCGGCAGCCAGGCGGCGACGAAGGCGTCCGAGGCGTTGATCTCAGGATTGGTCCAAAGCGGTCGGCCGGACAGGAAGACCGAGACGACGGGTATGCCCTGCGCCTTCAGCCGCTTCAGAAGCGCCAGGGGCTCCTCGGGCGCGAAGTCCACCGTGTCGAGATCGCCCTGGAACTCGGCGTAGGGAGTCTCGCCGAACACCACGACGGCCACGTCCGGGCGAGTGTTGAAGACGCCGTCGGGGGCGTATTCCGCGTCGGCGCCGGCCGCCTCGGCGATCCCGGCCCAGACCGACTGGCCATGGGGGAAGTCGGCGTTCCTATTGCCCGTCCCCTGCCAGGTGAGGGTCCATCCGCCGGAGGCCTGGCCGATGTCGTCAGCAGCGCGGCCGGCCACCAAAATACGGGCGCCACGTCGGATCGGCAGGACCGAGCCGTTGTTCTTCAGGAGCACCAGCGACTTGCGCACCGCCTCCCGGGCCAGGGCCCGGTGCGCCGGCGCGCCGAGCAGCTCCAGCTTCCCCTCAAGTGGGCGACGGCCGTCGAACAGGCCGGCTTTAACCTTGACCCGCAGGATACGGCGCACCGCCTCGTCGAGCCGGGCGTGGCCGATCTCGCCGGACTTCACCTGGGCGAGGGTGTTGGCGTAGAGCGCGCGCCAACTGTCGGGGGCCATGAACATGTCGAGACCGGAATTGAAGGCGAGCGGGCAGCTTTCATTCGAGCAGCCCTGAAGTTGGCCATGGGCGTTCCAGTCGCCCACCGTGAACCCGGTGAAGCCCAGCGGCCCACGCAGCGCGTCGGTGAGCACGCTCGCATTGGCGAGCAGCTTGGTTCCGTTCCAGCTCGAGAACGACGCCATGACCGTCAGCACGCCGGCGTCGATGGCCGGCGGATAGCCCGGGGCATGGATATCGACCAGCTCCTGTTCGGAGAGGGTCGCGTCGCCTTGGTCGCGCCCCTTGTCGGTGCCGCCATCGGCCAGGAAGTGCTTGGCCGACCCCGCGATGCGGCCGGCGGCCAGGGGTTTGCCGGCCTCAAGCGCGCCCTGAAGGCCCAGCGTCATCGGGCCGGCATAGGCGGCCTGCACCGCGGGGTTTTCGGAATAGCCCTCATAGGAGCGGCCCCAGCGGTCGTCGCGGGGCACGGCCACGGTGGGGCCGAAAGTCCAGTCGACGCCAGTGGCCGCGACCTCGCGGGCGGTGGCCTCGCCGATGCGGCGGATGAGGTCCGGGTCGCGCGCGGCGCCCAGGCCGACATTATGCGGGAAGATGGTGGCGCCCAGGACGTTGTTATGGCCGTGCACGGCGTCGACCCCGAACATCAGCGGGATCTTCGCGCCAGGCCGTTTGGCGGCGGCCTCCCGAAAGGCCCGCCCCAGTTTCACCCACTCGATGGCCGGGGCGCGGTCGTCCCCGCCGGGGGCGGAATTGCCGCCGGCCAGGATCGAACCCAGCGGATAGGTGAGAAGGTCTTCGGGGCGGATGGAGCTGATGTCGCCTTGGACGACCTGGCCGACCTTCTCCTCCAGCGTCATCTTCGCCAGCAGGTCGGTGATGAAGGCTTCGGTCTTTTCGTCGGTCAGGGCCGCGGGGCTCTTGGCCTTGGGCCAGATCGTCGGGTCGACGGCGGGCGCGGCGGCAGGCGCGACCGTCGCCAAGCCCCAGGCCATGGCAGCGGCGAGGGCAAGACTCGAAGTGCCTGCAAGCATGGCCATGACGCCGCCAATCCACTCGTAGTGTCAGGAAAAAGGGGCGGCGCGGCGTCGCCGCCGCGCCGTGAGCTCCGGGGACGAGCTCAAAACCGGGCGTGCAGGCGCACGCCCCAGGTGCGGGGAGGATTGTAGAAGCCGACCCAGGTCCCGAGGTTGGTGGGTCCCGAGGTCGGGGTGCCGTTGGACGAGGCGCCGATGTTCTGGATGTCGGTCTTCACCGCCTCGTTCTCGATGTTCTGCACGAAGGCCTCGACCTGCCAACGGTCGTCGGGGGCCTCATAGCGGACCGCGAGGTCGGTCTTGGTGTAGGCGTCCTGCGCGCCGGCGCCGCGATAGAGCGACGGATAGACGTTGTTGAAGGCGCTGATGACGGTGTCGCCCTCGTAGTGGAACTGGATCCGCGGCACGATGCGTCCGCCACTGGCCAGGTCGAAGTCGTGCTCGTAGATCACGGTGGCCGAAAACTCCGGCGCATGGCGCAGGGGTTGGCCGGCCAGGTCGACGGTGTTGGCCAGGTTGCCCTGGTCGAAATAGGTGGTGTCGATGCTCAGGAACTCGTCGTATTCGGCGTTGAGGATGCTCGCGAAGCCGGACAGGCGGTCGTTCTCGGTGGGCCGCCAGGCGAATTCCAGCTCCACGCCCTTGATCGTGGCCGCCGCGGCGTTGGAGGTGACCAGCTGCTGCTGACCCGACGGCAGGCGCTCCACGGCGGAGACCTGCAGGTCCTGGTAGTCCATGAAGAACGCCGCCGCGTTCAGGGTCAGGGCGCCGTCCAGCAGCACCGTCTTGGCGCCCACCTCGTAGCTTGTGAGTTCCTCGGGCAGGTGGCGGCGTCCGCCGTCGGACAGGCCGCCCGACTTGAAGCCGGTAGAGACCGAGGCGTAGGTCATGACGTTCTCGGACAGGTCCCATTCGCCGCGCACCAGCCAGGTGGTCTTGGAGTCCTTGGTCTGGCCGTCATTGATGCCGCCGCCCGGCCAGGCGAAGGTCGGGTTGGCGGGCGTGGTATGGGCGCTGTTGCAGGTGGCGAGCGTCACGGGCGTGCCTGGGCCGAGGATACGGCTGCCTGAGCCGATCGTCCCGCCGAAATCGCTGCAGACCCAGTTGCGGCCGCCCCTGTCCTCCTTCTCGTCCGTCGTGCGCCGGGCGCCGAGCGTGAGGCGCAGGGCGTCGGTGACGTCGAAAGTGCCCTGGGCGTAGAAGGCCCGGGAATCCAGGGTGCGCTTGGGTTGGATGAACGACATCGACCAGGCCTGGTCGCCGGGGGCGCTCGGCGTGACCACCAGCGGCCCGGTCCCGGGCACGGCCGAGGAGGTGATGTCGATATCGAACCGGATGGCGTTGTCTTCCGAGGCCAGGAACGCGCCGACGATCCAGTCGAAGCGGCCCTCGCCCGTCGATCTGGCCTGGATCTCGTGGGAGTAGCTGTCGAAGGACGAGTTGTCCGTCCGGTGCTCCTGCTTGAAGCCGGGCGTCGCGCCGGCATCGTTGTCGGAGGCGTTGCGGCGGCTCATCTGGTTCAGGCCGCCGATATAGGAGACCTCCACCCAGTCGGCCGGGCGCCAGTCGACCCGCAGCCGGTAGCCTAGATTGTCCTGATCGAGGAAGCCGGGGGTGTCGACGAGGGCCGAGTAGCGGTCGGTCCCGGGTCGCGGTGTCTGCAGCAGCGCGATGTTCCCCGTACCCTGGTCCTTGAAGTACTCCACGGCGCCGGTGACGGTGAGCGCCTCGGACGGCGCCCAAAGCGCGGTCAGGCGGAAGCTCTGCTGGTCGGCGTTATTGTACTTGTCGCTGAACACCGCCGGGGACCGCGCCTGGAAGGCGACGTAGCCGTCGTGCTTTTCGGTGGCCGCGGCCAGGCGGATGGCGAAGGTGTCCGACAGCGGGATGTTGACATGTCCGCGGGTGGAGAAGCGGTTGTAGTCGCCGACCGTCACCTCGACGTCGCCCGAAAACGCGTCGAACTTCGGTTTGGCGGTGACGATGTTCACCGAGCCCGCCGTGGAGTTGCGGCCGAACAGCGTGCCCTGCGGCCCGCGCAGGACTTCCACGTGGCTCACATCGTACATCAGCTGGGTCGCGCCCTGCGGCCGGGGCGAATAGACCGAGTCGATATGGAACGAGACGGCCGGGTCGCCGAGTTCGGTGTGGTTGGACGAGCCGATACCGCGCAGATAGACGTGGACCCCGCCGGAATCCCCGTGCTGCTCGACGGTGAGGTTGGGCACCAGCGACTGCAGCGAGGCCAGGTCGCTGACCTTGGCGTCGTTCAGGGAAGACTGCGAAAAGGCCGACACCGCGATCGGGGTGTCCTGAAGCAGGGTCTCCCGACGCAGGGCGGTGACGATGAGTTCCTCCACGGAGGTGGGCCCGGTCTGCGCATAGGCGGGCGCAGCGATCAGAGCCGCGGCTCCGGCGAGCAAGGCGGCGCGATAGTTGGTCATGATGTCCTCCCCAGCTGGCGCCCTTTTGGCGGGCCCTGGCCATGGATGAAGCGTGTCCGGAAATGACAGCGCTGTCAATAGGATGTCTGAGGCATATTTATTCCGTTGTAGTTTCAAGGAAATTTTCCGACACTGGCGTCGAAAATAGACATTAGGAGAGACAGCGCTGTCAATATTACCCTTGGCCCACAGGGATGCGGGCCGCGCGCGCCAGCCTGGGCGGCGCGGAGGATTCGCGCGCGATCAGGGTGTAGGCGGCTTGGTGGACACGCTCCAGGCCGTCGTCGGTCTTGGCCTGGGCCGCGCTGATGAGCATACGGGCGGCGGTCTCGGCCATTTCGGCCACCGGCTGTCGGACCGTGGTCAGCTGTGGCATCGAGAACTGCGCGCTTGGCGTATCGTCGAAGCCGACCAGGGACAGATCGGCCGGCACGGCGAGACCGCCGCGGCTGGCCGCCTGCAGCACGCCGAACGCCATATCGTCGTTGGAGGCGAAGATGGCCGTGGGCCGTTCGGCGCCGGCGAGCATCCGCGCCCCGCACTCGAACCCGGACGTGAAGGTGAAATCGCCCTCGAGGACCCAGTCGTCGCGCACGGCCAACCCATGCTGGGCCATGGCCGCCTCGAAGCCTTCGCGACGCAGCCGGCTCGCGGCGTAGCGCGGATTGCCGACGATGAAGCCGATCTCCCGGTGGCCGAGGCGGGCCAGGTGCACGGTCATGTCGAAGGCCGCCCGCCGTTCGTCCATATAGACCCGCCGGCCGCGGTCCAGCTGGGTCTCCGGACCCAGCCGGACATAGGGTGTGCCGCGGGCCTCCAGAACGTCGAGCACGACGGAGGCATCGGAAATCGGCGGCGTCAGGATCACCCCGTCCGGCTTCAGCGACCCCAGCACCGAGGACATGTCGCGTTCGAGCGTCGGGGAGCCCGGATCCACCAGCTCGATCATCAAATGGTACCCGGAGTTGCGCGCCTCGATCAGCGCGCCCAGCTCCATTCGGCTCAGATAGTCGTTCCCGCGCCCGCTCCGCCAATGCTCGATCGTCAGGTCGGCGTCGACGAAGGCGGCGATCAGATAGGACGACGAACCGGCCAGGCTGCGGGCCGAGAGGCTGGGCCGATAGCCCAGGGCGTCCACCGCCTCCTGGACCTTGGCCCGCAAGGCGACGCTGACGTTCTGCTCACCGTTCAGCACGCGGGAGACGGATTTGATCGAGACGCCGGCCCGCTCGGCGACGTCGTAGATCGTCACGGCTCCCATGCGGCGAGGTCCTCTCGGGCGCGCTCGCGGAGGTGCGGCGCACGCACGCCATCTTGCCCGGCCGGCCAGCGAACGCAAACCGGAGCGCTTGCCGTGGAGCGCGAGAGCCTCGATCCTGCCTGCGGGCGAGGGGAGCCAGCCGCATGACCGACACCACCGCCCCGCCGGTTCGCGCGCCGGTCAGCGGCCTCTTCATCGCGGGCCTGACCCTGGCCCAGGTCGGGGCGTTCCTCTCGTTCACGCCGCTGCTCTCGATCCTCGTGCCGTTGAAAGCCGCGGCCATCGATCCGGTGAACAAGGCCGCGATCATGGCCGAGGTCAGCCTGTGGGCCGCGGTCATGGCCGGGCTCGCCAACCTGCTGGCCGGGGCGGTGAGCGACCGGACCCTCTCGCGGTTCGGTCGGCGGCGGCCCTGGATCGCCCTGGGCCTCGCGGGAACGGTCGCCTCGTACCTGGTGATCATGGCCGCCGACGAGTACTGGGGTTTGCTGGCCGGCCTGCTGATCTTCCAGCTCTGCTTCAACTTCCTGTTCGGTCCGCTGCTGGCGATCCTACCCGACCAGGTGCCCGATGCGCAGAAGGGCCGGGTTTCCGCTTTCGCCGGGCTTGCCCCGCCGTTGGGCGCCGTCTTCGGCGTGGTGCTCACCGGCGTGCTGCTGCCGACCGAAGCCATGCGTTACGCCGCTATCGCCTTCATTCTGGTGATCGCGATCGGGCCGTTCGTCGCGTTCGCCCGCGACCCGCCGAGCGCAGAGCGGACCTGGCTGCGCCTGACGCCCCGGCCGCTCAAGTTCGCGGTCATCAATCCCGTGGCCTATCCGGATTTCGCCGCCGCCTGGCTGTCGCGGCTCCTGATGCAGCTGACGCTCAGCGTCGTCTCGATCTTCGCCCTCTTCTACCTGCAGGACCGGGTGCGGGGCGCGCCAGGCCCTTCGGCCGAGGCCGGCCTGGCGGTGCTGATCGTGGTCGCCACGGTCTTCCACATCGCCACCAGCCTGGCGGGCGGGTTCCTCTCCGACCGCTGGGGGCGGCGCAAGCCGTTCGTGATCGCCGGCGGCCTGTTCCTCGCGGCGGGGACCCTGATCCTGGCCCTGGCGCCGGTCTGGCCGGCGACCATCGTGGCCTATGCGCTCTACGGCTGTGGGTTCGGCCTCTACCAGACCGTGGACGCGGCCCTGGTCGCCCAGGTGCTACCCTCCCTGCGCGACGCGGGCCGCGATCTGGGCGTGCTGAACCTGGCCAACACCATCCCGCAGATCCTGGCGCCGATCCTCGGGCTCTGGCTGCTGGGCGGCAGCCAGAACTACACCGCGCTCTTCGCGCTGGCCGCCATCTCGGCGCTCCTGGGCGCGGTGGTGGTGAATCGTATCCGCTCAGTGCGCTGACACCGCCGGCCACAGCCGCCTGGCCCAATCCGACCGGGAGGACGTTACGGGCGCGATGACGCGAGTGCGCGGCGAGCGGCCTGTGAAGGGCGGCACGAGAGCGCCAACGACAAACCACCAGGCCGCGTTGGGGGGCATGTCCCGTCGGCGACGTTCGTCGCCGTGAATTTCAAGGGAAGAATGGTGGATGCGACAGGGATTGAACCTGTGACCCCCTCGGTGTGAACGAGGTGCTCTCCCGCTGAGCTACGCATCCTCCGGAAGGGATGCGCCTATAGCCCGGTGGCTCGCGCCGTTCAAGCGGTGAGAAGACGAACGCACGCCGTGGGCAGTTCGTCGAAGTGGCCGATGAGGATGTCAGGGGCCAGTTCCGCCGCCGGAACCTCGGTGTAGCCGAAGCTCACCAGGACGAGCGGCACCCGCGCGGCGCGCGCGGCGCCGGCGTCGGTGGCGGCGTCGCCGATCATCACGGCGCGGCCGATCGTCCCGCCGGCCGCCTCGATGGCCGCGGCCAGATGGCCGGGATCGGGCTTGGCGGCGGGCACGGAGTCGCCGCCGACCACGGCGTCGAACAGCTGGGCGAGATCGAGCTTTTCCAGGATTCCGACCGAGAGGCCGGTCAGCTTGTTGGTGCAGACCGCCAGCCTGGCGCCGGCCGTCTTCATCCGCGTCAGAGCCTGGACCGCGCCGGGAAAGGGCCGGGTCAGGTCGGCGCTGTGCGCACCATAGTGGGCGATGAAGCGCGCGAAGAGGTCGTCCATGCGCGCGGCGGGGAGCGAATGGCCCTGGGCGGCGAAGCCCCGCTCGATCAGACGGCGCGCGCCGTGGCCAATGAGGGGGCGGCCCTCCTCGAGGGGCAGGGGGGCGAGCCCCTCCTGGGCCAGTAGCAGGTTCAGGGTCCCGATCAGGTCGGGGGCGGAGTCTACCAGGGTGCCGTCCAGGTCGAGGACAAGCGTCGCGCCATTCAGCGCTGAGAGATCGGCCAAGGCGCGCGCTCCATCGAAACCGCTCGCCGTTTCAGCTAAACGCCGCAAGATTGCAACGTTCCGCCCGACTCGAAGGACCGCTCGATGACCGCACGCGCCGCAGTGATCATGGCCGCCGGCCAAGGCACGCGCATGAAATCGCCCCTGCCCAAGGTGCTGCACAAGGTCGGCGGGCGGGCCATCCTCGACCGGGTGATCGACACGGTCGAGGCGTCAGGCTGCGAGAAAATCGTGGTGGTGGTCGGCGATCATAGCCCAGCGGTGCGTCAGTTGGTGGAGGCGCGGCTCGGCAAGGAGGCCGTGGCGGTGCAGGACCAGCCGCTCGGCACGGCCCACGCGGCCCTGGCCGCCCGGGACGCCCTGATGGACTTCGAGGGCGACGTGCTGGTGCTGAACGGCGACTGCCCGCTGCTGGCGCCGCAGGATCTCGCGCCCCTGTTCGCCATGCGCGAGGCCGGGGTGGCGTTGGCCATGCTGGCCTTCGAGCCCGCCGACGCCCTGCTCTACGGCCGGGTGATCCGCGGCGCCGACGGCCACGTGCTGCGCATCGCCGAGCCGAAGGACGCCACGCCCGAGGAACTGGCGGTGAAGGTCTGCAACGCCGGCATGATGGCCGCTGACCGGCGGCGGCTGTTCGACTGGCTCGCCAAGGTCGACAACAACAACGCCAAGCAGGAATTCTACCTGACCGACATCGTCGGGATCGCCGTGGCCGAGGAGGCGTTCGTCAAGGCCGCCGTCGCGCCGGAGAGCGCGGTGATGGGGACCGACACGGCCATGCAGCTCTCCCAGGCCGAGGCCGTCTTCCAACAGCGCCGCCGCGCGCATTTCCTGGCCGAGGGGGTGCAGATGCTGGCCCCCGAGAGCGTTCACTTTTCCTGGGATACCCAGATCGCGGCCGGCGCCCAGATCGAGCAGTTCGTGGTCTTCGCCCCCGGCGTCAGCGTCGAGACCGGCGCGGTGATCCGCGCCTTCAGCCATCTGGAGGGCGCCAAGGTGATGGCCGGGGCCTTGATCGGGCCCTATGCCCGCCTGCGGCCGGGCGCCGAGATCGGCGAGAACGCCCACATCGGCAACTTCGTCGAGGTCAAGAAGGTCAAGGTCGGCGCGGGCGCCAAGGCCAACCACCTGGCCTATCTGGGCGACGGATCGGTGGGGGCCAAGGCCAATATCGGAGCCGGCACGATTTTCTGTAACTATGACGGCTTCGATAAGTACGAGACCCACGTGGGGGAGGGGGCCTTCATCGGCTCCAACTCGGCGCTGGTGGCGCCGGTGACGATCGGGGCCGGGGCCTATACTGGCTCGGGTTCGGTGATCACGCGCGACGTCGCGCCCGACGCGCTCGCCCTGGAGCGCGGGCCCCCGGTGGAGAAGGAAGGCTGGGCGGCGCGCTTCCGGGCGGCCAAGCTCGCCAAGAAGGCCAAAAAATAGCGTCGCGGGCGCGGAAAGCTTCGCCTATGTCAGCGTCATGAGCGCGACGATCGACGAGCAGAAGCGGGCTAGCGGCGAGGCCGCCGCGGCCCTGGTGGAATCCGGCATGGTGGTCGGGCTGGGCACCGGCTCGACTGCGGCCTGGTTCGTCAAGGCCGTGGCGGCGCGAGGTCTGGACATCGTGGGCGTGCCGACGTCGGTGGCCACCGCCGAACTGGCGGCGAGCCTGGGGATCAAGCTGGCCGAGCTTGGCCAGGTGAAGTCCATAGACCTCACCGTCGACGGCGCCGACGAGATCGGGCCGGCCCTGTCGCTGATCAAGGGCGGAGGCGCGGCCCTGCTCCGCGAAAAGCTGGTCTGGGAGGCTTCCAAGCGCTGCGTGGTCATCGCCGACGCCGCCAAGCGGGTGAAGCTGCTGGGCCAGTTCCCCCTGCCGATCGAGGTGGTGGCCTTCGGCCACGAGACCACGGCCCTGCGGATCTGCGACGCCCTGGCCGAAAGCGACCTTGGGGTCGCGCCGCGCCTGCGATTGAAAGAAGGGGTCCCGGTGAAAACCGACGGCGGCAACCTCATCTATGACGCGGCGTGCGGGCGGATCGAGGAGCCCGCCCTGCTGGCCGCCGCGCTGAAAAGTGTGACCGGCGTGGTCGATCATGGCCTGTTCCTCGACCTGGCCGACCTGGCCCTGGTGGGTACGCCCGACGGCGTGGTCACCCTGGAACCCTAAGGAGCGTAAGCCTTGGCGAAATATGACTACGACCTCTTCGTGATCGGCGCGGGCTCGGGCGGTGTGCGCGCCGCCAGGCTGGCGGCCATGAGCGGCGCCAGGGTCGCCATCGCCGAGGAGCACCGGGTCGGCGGCACGTGCGTGATCCGCGGCTGCGTGCCCAAGAAGTTCATGGTCTACGCCTCGGAGTTCGCCCACAACGCCGAGATCGCCGAGGGCTACGGCTGGTCGGCCAGCCAGGCGACGTTCGACTGGAGGAAATTCCTCGAGGCCAAGGACCGCGAGATCGCCCGCCTGTCGGGGATCTATGTCACCAATCTGAACAACGCCGGCGCCGAGGTGGTCCACGCCAAGGCGCGCCTGAAGGACGCCCACACCGTCGAACTGGAAGGCAAGGGGGTCTATTCGGCCGAGAAAATCCTGATCGCCACCGGCGGGCGGCCCTGGAAGCCCGCCGACTTCGAGGGCGCCGAGCACATCATCACCTCGGAAGAAGCCTTCCACCTGCCGGAATTGCCCAAGCGGATCATGATCGCCGGCGGCGGCTATATCGCCGTGGAGTTCGCCGGGATCTTCAATGGCCTGGGGGTGGACACCACCCTGGTCTATCGCGGGGCCAACATCCTGCGCGGCTTCGACGACAACATCCGCGCCCACGTCACCGAGGAGATGAAGAAGCGCGGCATCAAGGTGGTTCTCGGCTGCCAGCACGAGCGCATCGAGAAGACCGCCAGCGGCTATGTCAGCCACATGAGCTCCGGCTCGGCCGTAGAGAGCGACCTCATCATGTTCGCCACGGGGCGCAAGCCCTACACTGACGGGCTTGGCCTGGAGAGGGCGGGCGTCAAGCTGAACGAGGTCGGCGCGGTGGCCGTCGACAAGTTCTCCAAGACCAATGTCGACAACATCTGGGCGGTCGGCGACGTGACCGACCGGATCAACCTGACGCCGGTGGCGATCCGCGAGGGCGCGGCCTTCGCCCAGACCGAGTTCTACGACAACCCCACCAGCTTCGACCACGACATGGTGGCCTCGGCGGTGTTTTCGCAGCCGCCGGTGGGCTCGGTGGGCCTGTCGGAGGCCGACGCCCGCCACCAGCACGGCAAGCTCGACGTCTACCTGTCGCGCTTCCGGCCGATGAAGACGACCTTCTATGGCGGCGACGAGCGCTGCCTGATCAAGCTGGTGGTCGAGACCGCCACCCAGCGGATCGTGGGCTGCCACGTGGTCGGACCCGACGCGCCGGAGATCATCCAGATGGCCGCCATCGCGCTGAAGATGGGCGTGACCAAGGCCCAGTGGGATTCAACCTGCGCGGTCCACCCGACGCTGGCGGAGGAACTGGTCACCCTGCGCGAGAAGTATATGCCCCAGGAGCTCGGCGCGGCCGCATGACCGACGGGGCGGCGAACCCTCAGGCGCGGGTCTCGGCCTGGTCGGGCTGGGTCCTGGCCGGGCTGTTCGTCCTGGTCCCCTTCGCCGCCTGGGGCGGGCCGCTGGCCTTCGCCCCGATCCTCGCCCTGGCCGGCCTGCTGACCTTGAGGGGGCTGCGGATCATCGACGCCGACCGGCCGGCGGCCATCTCGGTGGTGGTGATCCTGGCCTGGTCGCTGGGCTCCATGGCCTGGAGCCCCTACACGCCCAGCGACCTCGAGGGGGCCACCGCCTTCAAGCTGATCGCCCAGGCGGCGCTCTACTGGGCCGTGCTCTGCGCCGCCCGCGACGCCACGCCGGGAACCCGGGCCGCCGCCCTGCGCATCCTGGCCTGGAGCCTGGCGGCGCTGGGCCTGCTGATCAGCATCGAGACCGCCACCGGCGCCTGGGTCTACCGCGCGCTACGCGATGCGATGGGTGATCCGATCCGGCCGGACCTCGCCGTCAAGAACGTCGCCCAGGCCGGGTTCGTCCTGGCCCTGCTGACTCCCGCCGCGGCGCTGGGCGCCATCCGCACGGGGGAGAGCCGCTGGCTGATCCTGCCCATGGCGGCGGGCAGCGTCGGGGTGGGCCTGCTGTTCGCCACCGACGCGCCGCTGGTCGCCCTGGTCGCGGCCCTGGCCTCGGGCCTCGCCGTCTATCGCTGGCCGGTCGTGGCACCCCGGGTGATGGCCGGCATGGCGGCGACCTTCTTCCTGGGCGCCCCGGCCATCGTCTGGGCCGCCCAGAAGCTCGGCGTCTATGCGATGGTCGAGGCCAGGATGCCGCTCTCCTGGGAGATGCGGATGGGCTATTGGCGGCGCGCGGTGGCCTGGATCGGCGACCACCCGATGCGCGGCTGGGGGCTGGACGCCAGCCGGATGTTCTCGCCGGGCATCAAGCTGCATCCGCACGACACGGCCCTGCAGCTCTGGCTGGAGCTCGGCCTGATCGGCGCCACGGCCGCGGCGGTGTTCTGGGCCACCATCCTGGCCGGACTCAGCCAGCCCACGCGCGATCCGGCCCGGGCGGTGGGGGCGGCCACGGCGGCGGCCTATCTCACCTATTCGGCCTTTTCCTTCGGGGTCTGGCAGGAATGGTTCCTGGCCATCGGAGCCCTGGCGGCGGCGGCCTGCCTGCTCGCGGCGCGACAGCGGGCGGCGGAAGCCCCATCGACGGCGCGGCCCTTATCGGAGTAGAAGGCGCGGTTTCGTTTGCCCGCAAATCCGCGTGCAGGCGTGGAGTTGAGACATGACCGAACACTGGACGCCCGCTTCGTGGAGAAAAAAACCCGCGAAACACCTGCCCACCGACTATCCGGATCAGGCGGCGCTGGCCGGTGTGGAGCAGACCTTGCGCGGCATGCCGCCGCTGGTGTTCGCCGGCGAGGCGCGGCGGCTGAAGAGCCTGCTGGGCGATGTGGCGGCGGGCAAGGCCTTCCTGCTGCAGGGTGGCGACTGCGCCGAGAGCTTCAAGGAATTCCACGCCGACAACATCCGCGACACCTTCCGGCTGATCTTGCAGATGGCGGTGGTGCTGACCTTCGCGGGGGGCAAACCCGTTGTGAAGGTGGGCCGCATGGCCGGCCAGTTCGCCAAGCCACGCTCGGCGGCCACCGAGACCATCGAGGGGGTCGAGCTGCCCTCCTATCGCGGCGACATCATCAACGGCATGGACTTCGACGCCGCCAGCCGCGTGCCCGATCCCCAGCGCCTGCTGCAGGCCTACGGCCAGTCGGCCTCGACGCTCAACCTGCTGCGGGCCTTCGCCGGCGGCGGCTATGCCGACCTCTACAACATCCATCGCTGGACCCTGGGCTTCGTGGCCGACAGTCCGCAGGGCGCCAAGTACCGCGAACTCTCGGAGAAGATCAGCGAGGCCCTGACCTTCATGGCCGCCATCGGGGTCACCCCCGAGAGCCAGCCCGACCTGCACCGGGTGGAGTTCTTCACCAGCCACGAGGCCCTGTTGCTGGGCTTCGAGGAGGCCATGACCCGCGTCGATTCCACCTCGGGCGAGTGGTACGACACCTCCGCCCACCTGGTCTGGATCGGCGAGCGCACCCGCGACCTGGACGGCGCCCATGTCGAGTACTTCCGCGGCATCCGCAACCCGATCGGCGTCAAGTGCGGCCCGACCATGGAGCCGGACGATCTGCTGCGCCTGATGGAGACCCTGAACCCGCGGGACGAGCCCGGCCGGCTGACGCTCTACGGCCGCTTCGGCGCCGACAAGATCGCCGCGCGCCTGCCGCGCCTGCTGGACGCCACCAAGCGTTCCGGCCGTACGGTGGTCTGGGCCATCGACCCGATGCACGGCAATACGCTGACCGCCACCAACGGCTACAAGACCCGCCCCTTCGACCGCATCCTGTCGGAGGTGAAGAGCTTTGTGGAGATCGCCAAGGCCGAGGGCGTCCACCCCGGCGGCGTGCACCTGGAGATGACCGGCCAGAACGTCACCGAGTGCCTGGGCGGTGCGCGGGCCCTGACCGAGGGCGACCTGGCCGACCGCTACCACACCCACTGCGACCCGCGGCTCAATGGCGAACAAGCCCTGGAGCTCGCCTTCCTGGTGGCCGAGAAGCTGAAGGAAGAGCGGATCGAGGCGGCCCTGCGCGCGGCGGTCTGAACCGTCGCAGGGCCCCTGTGCCTCCGCGGCCACCGGCGCCCTGAAAACGGGCGCCGGCGAAGAAGCTTCGCTTGCCGCCGCCGCGATGAACCGCCACCTTCCGGGCTTCTTTGAAAACCGGTGCTGAAATGGCCGATCCGGCCCACGCGCCCCTTCCTGAAGGGCGCGAACAAAACGTCGTCCGCAAGGAAACGGCCGAGCTGTGGAAGCTCTCCTGGCCGGTCGTGCTGTCGCGCCTGGGCATCATGGTCATGGGCCTGTCGGACGCCATCGTGGTCGGACGCTTCTCGGCAACGGAACTCGGCTACCACGCCCTGGCCTGGGCCCCCACCAGCGTGGTGGTGACCATGGCCGTGGGCCTGCTGACCGGCGTCCAGGTGATGACCGCCCGGGCGATCGGGGAGGGCCGGCGCGAACGGACCGGGGCGGTGCTACGCCGCGGCCTGGCCTACAGCTTCTGGATCGGCGTGGTCTCCATGGCCGTGACCCTGCTGGCGGGACCGGGCTTCCTGCACGTGATCGGGCTGGAAACGGACCTGGCCGACGGGGCCAGCCGCGCCATGCTGATTTTCGCCCTGTCCCTGCCGGGCTACGCCTTCAGCGTTGCCGCCAGCTTTTGGCTGGAGGGTTTGGGCCGGCCCGGACCGGGGGCGGTGATGATGTGGATCGCCAATGCGGTGAACCTCGGCCTGCTGCTGATCCTGGTGCCGGGGAACTTCGGCCTCCCGGCCCTGGGGGCGGTCGGCGGCGCCTGGGCGACCACAGGGGCGCGGACCTTCCTGGCCGTCGCCATGCTGGTCTTCATCTTGATGATGAAGGAGAGCCGGACGCTGGGGGTGTTCGACAAGCCGGAGCGCGACCGGGCCGCCGAGCACGAGCAGCGCCGCATCGGCTATGGCGCGGGCGCCTCGAACTTCTTCGAGGTGGCGGCCTTCGCCTCGATGAACATCTTTGCCGGCTGGATGGGCGGGCTGACCGTGGCCGCCTGGGCGGTGGTGCTGAACGTGGCGGCCCTGGTCTTCATGGTGCCGCTGGGCCTCTCCACCGGCACCGCCGTGATGGTCGGCCGGGCCTATGGGGCTCGCGACAAGGGCGGCGTGGTGCGCGGGGGCCTGATCGGCTTCGCCATGACAGCGGCGTTCGGAGCGGTTATCTCCCTGGTGATCTGGCCTGCCGCCGGGCTCATCAGCCAAGCCTACACCTCCGACCCCCGGGTGATCGCCATGGCCTCCGCGGCCCTGGTGCTGTCGTGCCTGTTCTTCCTCGTCGACGCCCTGCAGGTGGTGATCGCCCAGGCCCTGCGGGCGCGCGGCGACGTCTGGCTGCCGACTTTCACCCACCTGACCAGCTATGTGTTCGTCATGATGCCGCTGGCCTGGTGGCTGGCCATCCCGATGAATCTGGGCTTGAACGGCATCGTCTGGGGCGTGGTCGGCGCCTCGTTCCTGTCGGCGGGCCTGCTCGGCGCCCGGTTCTGGCAGCTCAGCCGCCGGCCGCTCTAGGCGATTTCTCGAGCATTTGACGAAGGATTCACCGCGGTCTGTCAGGACTGGGCCATGGTCCCGTCCACGCAGAACGCCGCCCGGTTCCTCCTGATCGCCGCCGGCCTGATCTGCGCCGTCGGTATGATCGGCCCGTTCCAGGGCGTGGAGAAGGCCTTCGTGCCCGCCGACAAGGCGGCGCACTTCATCGCCTTCTATGGCCTGACCGCCCTGATGATGGCCGCCTTCCGCAAGAACCGCCGGCTGGAGATCGCGCTCTCGGCCGCCCTGCTGGGCGGCTCGATCGAGATCGCGCAGATGGTCGTGGGCCGCGGTGTCAGCCTAAGCGATCTGGCCGCCGATGCGGCCGGCGCCTTCGCGGTCTGGACGCCCATGTGGCTGCAGTCCTTGCGCAGCGGGCCCTACGAGGAGCGTCGGGCGCAGGCGGCGAAAGCCGCCGAGATCGCCTAGGCTTCCACGCCCAGGATCCAGCCTTCTTCCTGCTCCGCATCCAGCACCACGTCGGCCGCGGCGGTCTTGCCCGGCCCGAAGGCCGCCGCCAACTTGCCCGCCTCGTCCAGCTTGGCGAAATGCTCGGCGGTCACCCGCACCTGGGCCTGGTCCTTGACCTCGCCGGGCGCCGGCTGGGCCTTATAAAGCGACGGATAGACCTCGGCGACCACCACCTCGACCCCGGCCAGGTCGGCCTCGGTGAGGGGCTTGAAGCCGGTCTCGAAGGGCCAGGCGCGCAGCGCGTCGCCGCGGGCGAGCTTCAGGCGGCGGACCGCCGGGATGCCCAGGATCGCCTGACCGCCCACTGAGCCGTTGTAATAGAGCTTCCAGATCGACGAGGCGCCCTTGGCGGCAAGGTCGGCCCGGCGGAACTCCGGCAGATCATCTGGGCCATGGGCCTTGGTGCGCTTGGGCTGCAGGGTGGTGAGCGCGTCCTTGGGCGGGCAGCCCCAGAACGGGAAAGGCCCGCCGGTCAGGCGCCGGTTGATTTCCGAGCCCACGCCGAAGCGGTTGTTGGTGTTGTCGGCCTTGTCCTTGACCATCTTGTCGAGCTGGTCCCAGACCGCGCGCCAGGGAAGCTCGCCCGGCAGCTTCAGGCCGGCGGCCAGGCCGCGCGGGAAGCCCAGCGGGAAGTCGAAGCCCACCAGGGCGCGCTCGCCGCGCTTCCTCAGGTCGTCGAGGATCTCGGCCAGCTTCTTCTCGGCCTCGGCGCGGGTGGCCGGGTTGTGGCTCTCATAGGCCAGGCGGAAGCGCACATCGCGCTTCATCACCCCGATCCAGACGGAATCCGCCCCCGTGGACGGCTTGGCCGCCGCGCTCCAGTCGACGATCACATAGGCGCTGAAGAGACGGGACACTTGAGAAGCTCCGGGGAGGATACCCCGGGCTTGTAGCGGCTCGCTCCCGGCGGGCCAACGCCGGAAGCGGCCGTAGCCAAAGGAAACTAGGAGAGCTTGACCAGCATCTTGCCGAAGTTCTCGCCGGAGAAGAGCGCCAGGAAGGCGTCGGGGGCCTTCTCGATGCCCTCCATTACGGTCTCGCGCCACTTGATCTTGCCCGCGGCGTGCCAGTCGGCGAGCTCCTTGTGGAAGGCCGGCTGCAGGTCGTAGTGGCTGGAGACGATGAAGCCCTCCATGCGGAGCTGCTTGCCCACGGTCAGGAAGATGTTGGAAGGGCCGGGCGGGGGCGTGGCTTCGTTGTACATCGAGATCATGCCGCACATGGCGAAGCGGGCCTTGAGGTTGGCGGAGTTGAGCGCCGCCACCAGATGGTCGCCGCCGACATTCTCGAAATAGACGTCGATGCCCTCCGGCGCGGCGCGCTCCAGGGCCGCCACGATGGGCTCGGCCTTGTAGTCGATGGCAACGTCGACCCCCAGCTCGTCGCGCAGGAAGGCGGTCTTCGCAGGCCCGCCGGCCGAGCCGATCACCTTGTGGCCCTTGAGCTTGGCGATCTGGCAGACCACCGAGCCGACGGCGCCGGCGGCGGCCGAGACGAACACCACATCGCCCTCCTTCAGGGCCGCGACCCGCAGCAGGCCGGCATAGGCGGTCATGCCGGGCATGCCGGCGACGCCCAGGAAGGCCTGGACCGGCAGGCCGAAGGTGTCGAGCTTCTGGACCGCGGCGGCCGGGGCGTTGAAGGCCTCGCGCCAGCCGAAGAAGCTCTGCACGAGGTCGCCCGGCTTGAAGGCCGGATCGTTGGAGGCGATCACCTCGCCGGTGGCGCCGCCCTGCATGGCCTCGCCCAGGGCGAAGGGCGGGGTGTAGCTCTTGGCGTCGTTCATGCGCCCACGCATGTAGGGATCCACCGTCATCCAGGTGTTGCGCACCTGGACCTCGCCGGGGCCCGGATCGGGCAGGGTGATCGTGGTCAGTTCAAAGTTGTCGGCGGTCGGTAGGCCGACGGGGCGGCTCTTCAGGCGGATCTCGCGCGAGGTCGTCATGGGGGGCGTCTCCTTACACCGTAAGCGGCGTTCAAACGGATGTTTAAGACAAAGCGCCGTGTGGCGTCGACCCACAACGGCGTGTTAGGCGCGCAGCGAGCGATTTTCGGAGCTGAGTCCATGGCTGAACCCCTGCGAGGCGGCGTCATCGGCGCCGGCGTGTTCGGCGGCCACCATGCACGCAAGTATGCCGGGGCGCCGGGGGCGGTGCTGTCGGCGGTGCTGGACACCCACCATCCGGACCGGGCCGCGGCCATCGCCGTGCCCCTGGGCGGGCGGGCCTTCTACAAGCTGGACGAGTTCCTGGAGGCGGTGGATGTGGTCACCATAGCCTCGCCGGCCAGCGTCCACGCCGAGGGCGCGCTGGCGGCGCTCGCCGCCGGCAAGCCGATCTATGTGGAAAAGCCCCTGGCGGTCAGCCTGGCCGACGCTGACAAGATCATCGCCGAGGCGGCCAAGCGGAAACTGGTCATCGCCTGCGGCCACCAGGAGCGGGTGGTGTTCCAGGCCATGGGCCTGTTCGACATCCCCGAGCAACCCTTGAGGCTCGAGTCCGTGCGCCACGGCATGCCCTCGGAGCGCAGCCTGGACGTCTCGGTGGTGCTGGACCTGATGATCCACGACCTGGACCTGGCCCTGTCGCTGTCGGCCGCCCAGCCCATGGCGGTGGAGGGCGCTGGCAAGGTCGACTTCTCCGGCGGCTGGGACCGGGCCCGCGCCGAGGTCAGTTTCGACGACGGCTTCACGGCGCTCTTCGACTCCTCGCGCATGGAGCTGGCGCGCAAGCGGACCATGAAGCTGGTCTATCCGTCGGGCGAGGTGGAGATCGACTTCGTCACCCGGGCCTTCCGCAACACGACGGGCTATCCGCTAAATCCCGACTATGCCGACACCCCGGCGGTGAAGGACACCCTGGCCACCAGCGTCGAGGGCTTCCTGGCCGCCGTGCGGGGCCAGGCGCCTCGCCCCATCGTGACGGCGGAGGAGGCGGCCAGGGCGCTCGATCTGGCGCTCGCCGTCGAACAGGCGTTGGAGGACGCAAGGTAAGGGCGCTAGGCTGGCGAAAACCTCGGGAGGAGCCTCGCCATGGCCCAAGACGCCTACGATTTCTCGTTCAATTCCATCGATGGCGCGCCGCTGCCCCTGACCAGCTTCAAGGACAAGGTGGTCCTGGTGGTGAACACCGCCTCCAAATGCGGCCTGACCCCGCAATACGAGGGCCTGGAAAAGCTCTATTCCGAATACAAGGACAAGGGGCTGGTGGTGCTGGGCGTGCCCAGCAACCAGTTCGCCGGTCAGGAACCGGGCACGGACGCCGAGATCGCCGACTTCTGCATGACCAACTTCTCGGTCGACTTCCCGATGACCAGCAAGACCGACGTGAAGGGCGACGAGGCCCATCCGTTCTACAAGTGGGCCAAGGACACCCTCGGCGAACCCGCCGAACCGGTCTGGAACTTCCACAAGCTGCTGGTCGGCAAGGACGGCAAGCTGATCCGCGCCTTCGGCCCGCGAACCGAACCCCTGGACAACGAACTCACCGGGGCGATCGAGGCGGCGCTCTAAGGCGTCGACGTGGCCGTGGACTTGGGATCGATGTTTTGGATCTTGGTGATCGCGCCGATGTTTATCGGATCAATCGCGACGTTTCGGTGGGGCTCTAGAGGGTTGCTCGCGGCGCTAGCCGCCGGCCCGGCGATAGGGTTGGGCCTTGGTGTCTACGTCTTCATCCATGAGATCAGGCATCCGCCAAAGGTCATTCCGTACTCAGGGCCGGTGCTTCCCTTCATGTTGATCGCCATTCCAGGTTTTGTGATCGGCGGCGTGGGTGGCGGCGTCGGCTTGGTCGTTCGCGCATTGTCCCGGCGCGGGAGCAAGGCGGCGCACTAAGGCTTCACCTACTCAACCCAACGAAGCTCAATCCCGCTTCGGCCCGCGAACCGAACCCCTGGACAACGAACTCACCGGGGCGATCGAGGCGGCGCTGTAGGGCGACACCCGCGCTGAAACTTCATCGGAGCTTTGCAACACCGTCACCTGCCTAGTCCAGAGCCACGCCTTCGAGAAAATCAGGGTTCGAGGGCGTCATGTGGTTTGCGGGTTTCAAGCGTCGGCTTTGGGCGACGGCGGCCGTTTCGATCCTGGGTATGGCTGTGGCCGGCTCGGCCGCGGCTGAGGACGGCGTCGTTGACGAGGTGATCGTGACCGGCACCCGCGACACGACGCGGACCCAGTTCACGACCCTGGCCCCCGTCGATGTGCTGTCGGAGGAGGCGATCAGGGCCTCGGTGTCCAGCCAACTGGGCGACAGCCTCGCCCAGCTCGTCCCGTCGTTCAACGTCCAGAAGCTGCCGACCTCCGACGGCCTGCAGTTCGTTCGCCCGGCGACGCTGCGCAACCTCTCGCCCGACGAAACCCTGGTCCTGCTGAACGGCAAGCGCTTTCACCGCTCGGCGTTCCTGGGGTCGCGGGGATCGCAGGCGCCGGATCTGGCGCAGATCCCGACCCTCGCGATCCGGCGCATCGAGGTCCTGCGCGACGGCGCCTCGGCGCAGTACGGCTCCGACGCCATCGCCGGGGTCATAAACATCATCCTCAACGACCAGCCGGGCTTCTCCGCCTTCGGCCAGGGCGGGCAGTATTACGAAGGCGACGGCCGGAGCTATCGACTGGGCGCCCGCGCGGGCTTTGCGATCGGCGAGGGCGGGCATGTCTCGGCCACCGCCGAGTGGTCAAAGGCCGACGCCACCTCGCGCACCCGCCAGCGTCCCGACGCCATCGCCTTCCAGGCCGCCAACCCGACCGTCAAGATCGACAACCCGGTCCAGCGCTGGGGTAACCCCGACCTGGAAACCTATCACTTGGCCCTCGACGCGGCACTGCCGGTAGGCGCCATGGGCGAGGTCTATGGCTTCGCGACCTACGCCGAGACGGACGGGGTCAACGACATCAACTGGCGCAATCCGGCGACCAACCCGGCGATCTTCAAGACGACGCCGATTTTTCCCGGATTCGACCTGAAGACGATCTATCCGGGCGGCTTCACGCCGCACGAGGGCATCGAGGCCAAGGACTACCAGGCCGTGGGCGGCCTTCGGCAGAGCGCCGGCGAGCGGTTCACCTGGGACCTCAGCGCCTCCTACGGCCGCAATCAGAGCGGCTTCTTCCTTGAGAATTCGATCAACGCCTCGCTGGGTCCCAACAGCCCGACCGCCTTCGACCTCGGCCGCCTGATCCAGCGAGAGTTCAACCTGAACGCCGACGCCGTCTATCGGCTGGAGATCGCCGGGCTCCCCGAGCCGGTCAATGTCGCCTTCGGCGCGGAACGCCGCTTGGAAACCTTCAAGATCGAGACGGGCGATCCGGCGTCCTATGCGGTCGGGCCCGGCGCCGCGGCGGGCCTGGCCCCAAATTCGAATGGCTTCCCCGGGTACAATCCCCAGCAGGCCGGCGAGTGGGAGCAGGAGAGCTATGCTGGCTATGTCGACATCGAAAGCCAGCTCACGGAGCAATGGTCGCTGGGCGGCGCCCTGCGCTATGAGGACTTCTCCGAGTTCGGCGACACTCTGGACGGCAAGCTCGCGACACGCTTCGCATTCACGCCCGACCTGGCTGTCCGCGCCTCCTATTCGACCGGCTTCCGGGCGCCGACGCCGGGCCAGCTCAATTCTACCAGCACCTCGCAGGGACTGGACACCGTCACGCTCCAGCTGTTCACCGCCGGACGCCTGTCGCCGCTGAACCCCGTGGCCGCCTTCCTGGGCGCCAAGCCTCTGCAGCCCGAGGAGTCCGAAACCCTCACCGGCGGCCTGGTCTGGCGCACGGATTTCGGCTTCTCCGGCTCGATCGACGCCTACCAGATCGACGTCACCAAGCGCTTCAGCACCTCGCCCTCGATCACCGTGACGCCGGCCATTCGAGCCCAGCTCGTGGCCCTGGGCGTCTCGGGCGCCTCGGCCTTCACTTCGGTGAGTTGGTTCACCAACGATTTCGACACCCGCACGCGCGGGATCGATGTGGTCGGCTCCTATCGACGGGAGGTGGGCGCGGGCCGGCTCGACCTGACCGCGGCCTACAATTTCAACGAAACGACGGTGACCTCAGGCTCAATCGCCGCCAGCGCCACCCAGAAGCGACTGTTCGAGGAGGCCCGCCCGAAGCAGAACCTCACCGGCTCGGCGACCTACGCTATCGGCCCGGTCGAACTGCTGGGCCGCGTTCGCTACTACGGCAAGTGGACGGACTCCACCGGCAACGCCACCGGCGACATCTTCCAGGCGTTCGGCGGCGTCACCCTGGTCGACCTGGCGGTGACCTATCGCGCCAATGAGAACATCTCGATCCGCATGGGCGCGGAGAACGTGTTCGACGCCTATCCCGACGAGGCGGTGTTCCAGGCGAGCCGCGGCCTGGTCTATTCCCGCAACGCTCCCTACGACACCAATGGCGGGCAGTACTATCTGCGGGTGGACGCGAGCTTCTAGGGAGGGCGGCGTGACCGGCTTCACGCGAAGGGGGCTGATGGGCGCCGGGCTGGCCTTGGGGCCGGTCGCGGCCGCCGCGGCCGATGGAGATCCCTGGGCCAAGGTCGCCGCCCAGTTCGACGTCACCCGCGAGGTCGTCCAGCTGGAGAACGGCAACTGGGGCATGATGGCCCGACCGGTCCTGGAGGCCTATGGCCGTCACCAGGAGATGGTCAATCGGCGCACCTCGTACTATTCGCGCCGGCTGTACGGCCCGAATCTGGAGCGGGTCCGCGACCGGGTCGCGGCCTCACTGGGCGTCGACAAGGCCGAGATCGCCTTCACTCGCGGCGCGACCGAGGCCTTGCAAGCGCTGATCGGCGGCTACAACCGGCTGCGGCCGGGAGACGCCGTGCTTTATGCCGACCTCGACTATGACAGCATGCAATCGGCCATGCGGTGGCTGAAAGCGCGCCGGGGCGTCCAGCCGATCGCCATCGGCCTGCCGGAGCCGGCCACTCATCAGGGCCTGATCGACGCCTACGCCAAGGCGCTGGCCGACAATCCGCGTATCCGCCTCATCCTGCTGACCCAGGTCAGCCACCGGACGGGTCTGGTGGCGCCGGTCGCCGAGATCGTCGCCATGGCGCGGGCGCGCGGCGTCGACGCCATCGTCGACAGCGCCCACGCCTGGGGACAGCTTGATTTCAAACTTCCGGACCTCGGCGCCGACTTCGTCGGCCTGAACGCCCACAAATGGATCGGCGCGCCGGTGGGCGTGGGGGTGCTCTACATCCGCCAAGGCCGGGCCGTGGACATCGACCCCTATATGGGTAGCGCCGACTATCCCGAGGGGGACGTGCGCGACCGGATCCACTCCGGCACGGCGAACTTCGCCGCCTTCCTGGCGGTCGCCGATGCGCTCGACTTCCATGAGCAGGTCGGCGTAGGCGCCAAGGCTGCTCGGCTCGCCCAACTGCGCGCCCGCTGGACCGATCCCCTGCGCGAGGCTGGCGGTATCGAAATCCTGACGCCGCCTGATCCGCGGCTGGCGAGCGCGATTGGCGCGGTTCGACTGCGCGGCCGATCGAGCCCCGCGGAAAATGCACAGCTCGCGCGGACGCTGCTGGACCGGTTCGGCATCTTCACCGTCGCGCGCACGGGCCTGGCCAGCGGCGCCTGCGTGCGGGTCACGCCGGCGATTTTCACCAGGGACACCGACATCGACCGCCTGGTCGCGGCGCTTCGGACGCTCGGGGCGTCCTAGGCGCGCACGAAAGGATATTGTCGTGGCGCCCCGTCTCGCCACCGCGACGTGCGGTAGGGCCGCTCATATGGTCGTCATTTGAGGAAGTCTTGCCCCAACCCTTGGCGCCGCCAGCCTCCGCCGTTAGGGAAGACGCCTCTTCGTTGGAGGCGTCGTCATGACCAGGAAGCCGGACGGGACTTGGGACAAGTCAAACCTGCCCAGCCGTCACGTGACCGAGGGGCCCGCGCGGGCGCCGCACCGGTCCTATTATTACGCCATGGGCCTGGGCAGCCGTGAGATCGCCCAGCCGTTCGTGGGCGTAGCCTCCTGCTGGAACGAAGCCGCCCCCTGCAACACCGCCCTGATGCGCCAGGCCCATGCGGTCAGCGTCGGCGTCAAGAACGCCGGCGGCACGCCGCGCGAGTTCTGCACCATCACCGTCACCGACGGCATCGCCATGGGCCATGAGGGCATGCGCTCGTCCCTGGTCAGCCGAGACTTGATCGCCGACTCCGTCGAGCTGACCATGCGCGGCCACGGCTATGACGCCCTGGTGGGCCTGGCCGGCTGCGACAAGAGCCTGCCGGGCATGATGATGGCCATGCTGCGGCTCAACGTGCCCAGCGTGTTCCTCTATGGCGGCTCGATCCTGCCGGGCTCCTGGCAGGGCCGGGACGTCACCGTGGTCGACGTCTTCGAGGGCGTCGGCATGCACTCGGCCGGCAAGATGAGCCTGGACGACCTGTGCTCGCTGGAACAGCACGCCTGTCCGTCCGACGGGGCCTGCGGCGGCCAGTTCACCGCCAACACCATGGCCTGCGTGTCGGAGGCTATCGGCCTGGCCCTGCCGCTGTCGGCCTCGCTGCCGGCGCCTTACCTGAACCGCGACGAATACGCCGTGGCCTCGGGCGAGGCGGTCATGCGGCTGATCGAGACCCAGCTTCGTCCCCGCGACATCGTCACCCGCAAGTCGTTCGAGAACGCCGCCGTCGTGGTGGCGGCCACCGGCGGCTCGACCAATGGCGGCCTGCACCTGCCGGCCATGGCCCATGAGTGCGGGATCGAGTTCACCCTGCGCGACTTCGCCGAGATCGCCCAGCGCACCCCCTACATCGCCGACCTCAAGCCCGGCGGCCGCTTCGTGGCCAAGGACATGGGCGAGGCGGGCGGTATGCCCATGCTGCTGAAGACCTTGCTGGAGAACGGCCACATCCACGGCGACTGCATGACGGTGACCGGCAAGACCCTCGCCGAGAACCTCAAGGACGTGAAGTGGCGCGACGACCAGGTGGTCATCCGCAAGGCCTCCGAACCACTGTCGCCGACGGGCGGCGTGGTCGGACTGTGGGGCTCGCTCGCCCCCGACGGCGCCATCGTCAAGGTGGCCGGCATGACCAGCCACCGCAGCCATCGCGGCCCGGCCCGGGTGTTCGACGGGGAACAGGCCTGTTTCGACGCGGTCGAGGCCGGCGACTACCAGGACGGCGACGTCCTGGTCATTCGCTATGAGGGAGCCCGCGGCGGACCGGGCATGCGCGAGATGCTGTCGACCACGGCGGCGATCTCCGGCCAGGGCCGCGGCGACAAGGTGGCCCTGGTCACCGACGGCCGCTTCTCCGGCGGCACGCGTGGCCTCTGCGTCGGCCATGTGGGTCCCGAAGCCCAGATGGGCGGCCCGATCGGCCTGGTGAAGGACGGCGACATCATCGCCATCGACGCCGACGCCGGAACCATCGAACTGGAAGTCGACGTCGCCGAGCTGGAGCTTCGCCGCAAGGATTGGAAGCCGCGCGTGACCAACTACCAGTCCGGCGCGCTCTGGAAGTACGCCCAGATCGTGGGGCCCGCCCACCTGGGTGCGCTCACCCATCCGGGGGCGGCGGCCGAGACCCACGTCTACGCGGACCTCTGACCATGCGCACGCTCGGCCTTCTGGGCGGGATGAGCGCGGAGTCGACCACGACCTACTACCAGGCGCTGAACGGGGGGGTGCGCGAGCGGCTGGGCGGCCTGCATTCGGCGCAGCTCGTGCTCTGGTCGGTGGACTTCGCGCCCATCGCCGCGATGCAGGCCGAGGGCGACTGGGACGGGGCGGGCGCGGCGCTGGCCGAGGCCGCCGCGCGCCTGGAAGGCGCCGGGGCCGAGGCGATCCTGCTGTGCACCAACACCATGCACAAGGTGGCGCCAGCCATCGAGGCGCGGGTGGGGATACCGCTGATCCATATCGGCGACGCCACGGCCCTGGCGGTGCGAGCCAGGGGCTGTTCGCGGCCGCTGCTGCTGGCCACCCGCTTCACCATGGAGCAGGACTTCTACAAGGACCGCCTGCACGGCCACGGCGTGGGGGCCCTGGTCCCGGACCAGGCCGACCGCGACCGCCTGCACACCATCATCTATGACGAGCTTTGCCAGGGCGTGGTGGATCCAGGGTCCAAGCGCGAAGCCCTGGCGATGATCGCCAAGGCGCAGGGCGCCGACAGCGTCATCTTCGGCTGCACCGAGGTCGGGCTGCTGTTGTCGCAGGCGGATATCGCGCTGCCGGTGATCGACTCGACCCTGGTCCACGTCGAGGCCGGCGTCGATTTCATGCTAGGCTAGGGAAGCGCCGCCACGCCGAACATATAGGGGTGGCCCCAGACCAGGGCGGCCCAGATGGCGACCGCCAGCAGGATGCGCCACCAGCCGATCTCGCCGAGCTTCAGGGACTGCTTGCCCGCCAGGATCGCGGCGAACGGGACGTTGGAGGTCTGGGCCGCGAACCCGTCCCAGGTGGCGCCCAGGGCCCGCTTGCGCTTGGCGTCGATACTGGAGGTCCCGAACAGCGCCAGGACCAGCATCGACCCGAACAGCACCAGGCTCGCCCGGTCGCCATTGACCAGCAGATGGCCCAGCGCCCAGATCGCCACGCCCCACAGGAACGGATGGCGGGTGATGCGCAGCATGCCCTTCACGACGTCGGGCCGCTCCAGCGCCCCCTCCTGGCGTACGCCGGTGGGGTTGGGGGTGGTCAGGCCCGGGACGATGAGCAGCATGGCCAGGAGCTGCAGGCCGAGCTGGATGTGGCGGGTGACCGGCGTGACCTGCCAGTAGGCGGCGTTGCCGGGGTCGGCGCGCGCCGCGGCGAAGGCGAAGCCCAGCCAAGTCAGGCCGGCGATCGAGGCTAGGGCGAAGAGGCCCGTATAGGGGCCTTGCCCGATGGCGCCGGTGATCGCGTCGCGTACGCGAGTGCCGGACACAAGCAGGTGCAGCAGGACGAAGAACGCCGCGGCGGCGAGCAGACTGGTCATGGGCGAGGCCTCCCCAGGTGTGGCGGAGCCTGCGCTAGGGGTGGCGAGCCGTCAACGACGCTCGGGATCGGGCTCGTCGTCCTCGTCGAAGGGCGGTTCGTCGTCGTCGAAGTCGTCCGGTTCCGGCGCCCAGGGCGGCACGGCGGGCGGCGGCGGGGGCGCGGCGACAGCCACGACAGGCTCCGGCGCGCGGGGCGCATTGGGTCGGCGTAGGATCGCCTCAGCGCGGGCGAGCCAGCGGTTGGCCTCCTGGATCGCCTCGGCTGGGGTCGAGGGTTTGCGTCTGAGCTCGTCGCCGGCCATCCAGAGGTCGAGCTCGAAATCGGCGTGGTTCGGGTCGTCGAAGATCAGCCGCAGGGTGACCCGCGAGGCTTCCGAGGCCAGATGATCCAGAGCCTTGCGCGGCTCGCCGCGGAAGGCGCGGGCCACCACCTCGCCGTCGACAATGATCTCAACCCCTACCAGCTCGTAGATCCGGTAGACCAGGCACCAGGCGCCGCTGTCCCAGGCCACGGCCGCCAGGCCCGAGGTGAAGCTGAACCCCGCGCCCTTGCCGCGCCCGCGGGCGACGACCACCGCCTCGGGCGGGCTCTTGAGCACGTTGCGCAGGGCGCGCCGCACGCGGCGGCCCTCGTCCATGTACCAGATGACCGCCGATCCCAGCAGCGTCACGGCCACGCCTACGAGCGCCAGCAGCAGCAAAAGCCGGGGGAGTTCATCCATGCCGGCACGCTAGCGGGGTTTGCTAGCCGGGCTCAAGCCTTAGCCGTTAGGCGCGATCCAGCGCCGCAGGGCGGCCAGCATCCGCCAGCCGACGATCAGCAGCACGACCGCGACGACCGCTAGCACCGCGGCCACGCCGACGGCCGCGGTGGGATGGGTCAGGACCAACCACAGGCCGCCGAGGCTCGCCACGTCCTCGGCGGTGCTGACCGCGATGTTGCTGAACGGCTCGGGACTGGCGTTCACCGCCGCCCGCGCGCCGGCCTTGGCGCCGTGGCTGAGCAGGGCCGCTCCGCCCCCTAGCAGGAAGACCGCCACCTGCCAGGCGGGATCGGAGGCGTCCACCACCGCCAGGGCCAGCAGCGCGCCGCCCAGCGGCCGGATCAGCGTGTGGACCCCGTCCCAGAGGGTGTCGAGCCACATGACCTTGTCGGCGAACAGCTCGGCGATCGCGCCGAGGGCGGCGACGCCGATCACCCAAGGGTTGGCCAGGACGTCCAGGGCCGCGATCTTGTCGGGCAGGTCCAGCAGGCCGACCCGCATGGCGATCCCGACAGCGACGACGCAGGCATAGAGCCGCCAGCCGGCCAGAAGGCTGAGGCTCGCCGCGACGCCCATCAGTTCGATCGCGCCCACGGGCGTCTACAGATCCAGCTCGACCACCACCGGCACGTGGTCCGAGGGCTTGTCCCAGCCGCGCACGTCGCGGTGGATCACGCAGCCGCGCAGCAGGTCGGCGGCCTGGGGGGAGAGCAGGGCGTGGTCGATGCGGATGCCGTTGTTCCGCTGCCAGGCGCCGGCCTGGTAGTCCCAGAAGGTGTAGGCCTCCGGGGAGCCGTCGATCATCAGGAAAGCCTCGGTGAGACCCAGGTTCTTCAGGCCCCGGAACGCCGCGCGGCTCTCCGGCTGGAAGAGGGCGTCGCCCAGCCAGTTGTTGGGGAACGCCGCGTCGCGCGGTTCGGGGATGACGTTGTAGTCGCCCACCAGGGCCAGCGGCTCCTCGTAGGCCAGCAACTCTTGGGCGTGGGCGTTCAGCCGGGCCATCCAGCGCAGCTTGTAGCCGAACTTGTCGCTCTCGATGGGGTTGCCGTTGGGCAGGTAGATGGAAGCCACGCGCACCGGTGTGGGCCCGGAGACCACCGCCTCCAGATAGCGGGCCTGCTCGTCCTCGTCCTCCCCCGGCAGGCCCTTGCGGACGTCCTCCAGCGGGGTCTTCGAGAGCATGGCCACGCCGTTGTAGGATTTCTGGCCGTGGACGGCGACGTTGTAGCCCAGCCTCTCAAAGGCCTCGGCCGGGAACTTCTCGTCGACGCACTTGATCTCCTGCAGGCAGGCGACGTCCGGCGAGGCCTCCTCGAACCAGCGCAGCACGGTTTCCAGCCGCGCATTCACCGAATTGACGTTCCAGGTGGCGATTCGCATTGACGGCTCCCTTGCGGACCGGGACGCTAGAAGTCCTGCGGGAGGCGCTCAAGCCCTCGCGGACGCCTGAGCGGGGGGCATCTGAAATGTTACGGTGGTTTGTCGTCGTCCTGGCGGTCTCGTTAGGCTCGCCGGCCCTCGCCGCGGTGTGCGCGCCGCAGAACATGGTGCGCGTGGGCTCGGTCAACGCGACGCCGGGTCTCGACCCCGCCTCGCCCTTGGCTAGGCCGCGCATGGTCCACCGGTTGGGCGGGTTGTTCGCGCGGATCGACGAGGGCCCCGATCCCGCCAACAGCATGCACCGCGTGACCGTGATCCGCGAGCCGGACATCTGGATCGTCAACCGGTTCTCGAAGACCGGGCAGCACGTGCAGGACCCGGGTCCGGTGTTCGAAGTCCGCGCGCCGCTCTTCCAGGGCCCGGATCTGCCGACCCTGTTCCGGGAACTGGAACTGGGCTGCGAGCTCGATTTCATCGATGCCTACGCGCCGACGCCGCAGGCCAAGGTGGTCGTCGGCGGCGCGAAGCTGGTCCGGCACCAGATGACCATCGGCGCGCAGCGGATCGAGTTCCTGGTGCGTCCGCCCGCCGCCCGCGGCGCGACACGAAAGGTCTATTCCGTCGGACTTTACGTGAATGACCAGCCGAAATCGGTGATCCGCTACCTGACCTATGAGATCGGCCTGCCGGCCGACATGTCGCTTTTCGAACGGCCCAAGGGCTTCAACTTCACCCAGGCGCCAGCGCCTGCGCCGTCAAAACCCTAGATGGAGAAGCTGACGCCGCAGCCGCAGCTGGACTTGGCGTTGGGGTTGCGGACCTTGAACTCGGCGCCGGCCAACTCGTCGACATAGTCGATCTCCGAGCCCTTCAGCAGCACCAGGGACATCTCGTCCACCAGGGCCGCGGCGCCGTCGCGTTCGATCCGCAGGTCGTCGGGCTGGGCTTCATCCACCAGGTCGAACTGGTACTGGAAGCCTGAACAGCCGCCTCCCTCGACAGCGACGCGCAGCATCACGGGCCGGCCCTCGGCCGCGCCGAGATCGTGCAGCCGCTTGGCGGCGGCGGGGGACAGGGTCAGGTCGGTTGTGGTCATGACTTTGGCAAACCTTTGCCCTGCCTATATGAGTTCGCCAAGGGCTTCCACCAAGGGGCCGGCTTCACGCAGAGACAACATGGTCGCCCGCGCTCCCTACGCCGAAGACGCCGCCCTGTCGCTGGGGCGCAAGATCGCCGAGCCCGAGAGCCGCACCCGCACGCCGTTCGCCCGCGATCGCGACCGCATCATCCACGCCACCGCCTTCCGCCGGCTAAAGGAGAAGACCCAGGTCTTCGTGGCCCACGAGGGCGACCACTTCCGCACCCGCCTGACACATTCCCTCGAGGTGGCCCAGGTGGCCCGCTCACTGGCCACGGCCCTGGGGCTTGAGCCCGACCTCGCCGAAACCATCGCGCTCGCCCACGACCTCGGCCATCCGCCCTTCGGCCACGCGGGGGAAGATGAGCTGCAGGTGCAGATGGAGCGGTTCGGCGGCTTCGACCACAACGTGCAGACATTCCGGGTCGTCACCAAGCTGGAGCGCCGCTACCCGCGCTGGGACGGCCTCAACCTCACCTGGGAAACCCTGGAAGGCGTGATCAAGCACAACGGACCGGTGACCGAGAAGCTGGACCGGCCGTCCTGGAAGGCGATCACCGAGTTCGACGCCGAATACGACCTGGGTCTCGGGACCTGGGCCTCGGCGGAGGCCCAGGTCGCCGCGCTGGCCGACGACATCGCCTATAACAATCACGACGTCGACGACGGGGTGCAGGCGGGCCTCTTCGAGCTCAAGGAACTGCTGGACGTGCCGCTGATCGGGCCGACCCTGGCCGGGGTCTACAAGGACTATCCCGACCTCGATCCGGGCATCGTCCGCCTTGAGGCGGTGCGCCGGATGATCGGGGCCATGGTCGAGGACGTGCTGGCCGAGACCAATCGTCGCGCCGCGGCGTCCAAGGTCTCCTCCGCCGAGGAGGTGCGCAATCTCGACCATGCCCTGGTGGCCTTTTCCCGCGACATGCTGGAGGATCTGGGGCGCCTGCGCGAATTCCTGATGAGCCGGATGTACCGCCACTGGAAGGTCAATCGCACGCGCAGCCAGGCCCGCCGTATTCTGGCCGAGATGTTCCAGTTGTTCATGGCCGAACCCGACGTCCTGCCGACGGAGTGGTTCGCCCGGTCGCAAAGCCGCGACGAGACCGGCCGCGCCCGGGTGGTGTGCGACTACATCGCCGGCATGACCGACCGCTACGCCATCGAAGAGCATCGCCGACTTTTCCACCTCGACGTCTGGAACTAGCTGTTCCGAAAGGTTCGGAGTCGGGTCGCCTTCGGTAGACTGATCCGAAACCGGGCGCGATTCGCGACCCGGCCGAGACTATTCGAGGCCTTCGATGTCCGATCCCGACCGCGGCGCCTACGCCCCCCCGACCGACGCACCGTTGAGTTTCGACGCGCGCCAGCCCGTGCGGGGATCCAAGCCGGCGCCCCTGATGCTGATCATCAGCGCCATCGTGCTGATCCTGCTGGTGATCGCCATCGTGCTGTTCTACCGCTCCGGCGTCCGCGAGGCCGGCGCGCCGCCGCAGACCGTGGGCGCGCCGCTGGGCGAGCTGAAGGCCCCGCCGCCCGCCGAGGCCCAGCCCACTGATCCGGCGGCGGGACTACAGATCTATCGCGCCGAGGACGGCCCGCCCGACACCGCTGGCCCCACCTTCATCGATCCTCCGGAGGCGCCGCAGCCGCGTCCCGAGGCCGTGGTCATCCAGCCGCCGCCGAAACCCGCGCCGAGCTTGCCGGTGACCTCCGGCCCCGTGGCCGCCCTGCCGTCGGCGCCCGCATTGAAGCCCGCCATCGCCCCGCCGCCGCCGGCCCCAGCGCCCAAGGCCGCGGCTCCGGCGCCCAAGGTCGTCGCGGTCGCGCCGCCGCCAAAGGCCGCCGCGCCCGCGCCCAAGCCCGCCGCCACGACGGGAGGGGCCGCCGTCCAGATCGGCGCCTTCTCGTCCCAGGCCTTGGCCGACAAGGGTTGGAACGACGCGGCCAAGGTCGCGCCGAGCCTCGCCGCCGGGAAGGGCAAGCGCGTCGAGCAGATCCAAAAGGACGGCTCGACCCTGTTCCGCACCACCGTCACCGGCTTCGCCTCCCGCCAGGCGGCGACGGATTTCTGCAATCAACTCAAGGCCGCGGGCAAGAACTGCTTCGTGAGATAGTGACCAGCGCGTCGATCCTCGGCTGTTCCGGCAAGGTCCTCTCCCGGGAGGAGAGGGCCTTCTTCGGCGACGTCGCGCCCTGGGGGTTCATCCTCTTCGCGCGCAATATCGAGAGCCCGGACCAGGTGCGTCGCCTAGTCGACGATCTGCGCGCCACGGTCGATCGTCCCGACGCCCCGGTGCTGATCGACCAGGAGGGCGGACGCGTACAGCGCCTGGGCCCGCCGCACTGGCGGCGCTATCCGCCGGGCCGCGCCTATGGCGAGCTGCCGGCCAATGACCCCCTGCTGGGCCGCGAGATCGCCCGCCTGGGCGCGCGCCTATTGGCCCATGACCTGTCCGCCCTCGGCATCAATGTCGACTGCCTGCCCGTGCTGGACGTGCCGGTGGAGGGCGCCCACGCGGTGATCGGCGATCGCGCCTATGCCCGCACCCCCGAGGGGGTGGCCGTCCTGGGGCGGGCGGGCTGCGAGGGCCTGATCGCCGGCGGGGTGCTGCCGGTGATCAAGCACATCCCCGGTCACGGCCGCGCCATGGCCGACAGCCACCTGGACCTGCCCGTGGTGGACGCCGCCTATGAAGAACTCGAAGCCCGCGACTTCGCGCCGTTCAGGATGCTGTCGGACATGCCGATGGCGATGACCGCCCACCTGGTCTACGCGGCGATCGATCCGAAGCGGCCCGCCACCACCTCGAAGACGGTCATGCGCGAGGTGATCCGCGGGGCCATCGGCTTCGACGGCCTGGTGATGAGCGACGACCTCTCGATGAAGGCCCTGGGCGGCGGTTTCGCGGATCGGGCGCGGGCGGCCCTGGCCGCCGGCTGCGACGTGGTCCTGCACTGCAACGGCGACATGGCCGAGATGAAGGCGGTGGCTTCCGGGACCAAGGCGCTGGCGGGCCAGGCCCTGCGCCGCGCCAAGGCCGCCCTCGGGCGCGTCGCCCGGTCGCCGGAGCCGTTCGATGTGCGGGAAGCCCGCGCCCGCTTCGACGCCGCCTTCGAGGGTCGGTGGGCGGCATGAGCAACACCTTCCAGCCCAATCTCGACTTCGAGGCCGCCGCCACCGCCGCCGAGGATGGCGAGGCCCTGATCATCGACCTGGACGGCTATGAAGGGCCGCTTCACGTGCTGCTGGCCCTGGCGCGGACCCAGAAGGTCGACCTGATGCAGCTGTCGATCCTGAAGCTGGCCGAGCAGTACCTGTCCTTCGTCCAGCAGGCCCGGAAGGTGCGCTTTTCCCTGGCCGCCGATTATCTGGTGATGGCCTCGTGGCTGGCCTATCTGAAGTCGCGCCTGTTGCTGCCCAAGCCCGACCGCCCCAAGGCCGAGGAGCCGCCAGCCGAGGAGATGGCCGCACAGCTCGCCTTCCGCCTGGCCAAGCTGGACGCCATGCGCAAAGCCTCCGAGGAGCTGCGTGACCGGCCCAAGCTGCGCCAGGAGGTCTTCGTGCGCGGCGACCCCGAGGCCATCAAGGTGATTCCGTCCGCCCGGCTGGAAGGCGACCTCTACGGCCTGATGAGCGCCTATATCGACCAGCGCCGCAAGGAACAGGGCCGCCACTACACACCCCGCGCACCCCAGGCCTATCCGCTGGAGGACGCGCGCGACCGCCTGCGCCACATGCTGCCCGACCTGGACCGCTGGACCCCGCTGTCGGGCGTCGCCCCGCTCAAGCCCTCGGGCGAGGGGCCGAGCCAGGCCTCCTATACCGCCTCGACCCTCTCGGCCGGCCTGGAGCTGGTCAAGGAAGGCGCCATGGAGGTCCGCCAGATGGAGGCCTTCGCCGACCTCTATCTGCGCGCCCGCAAGCGAGCCGCCGCATGACCAGCGCCACCGAACGCCAGGTCGAGGCGCTGCTGTTCGCCGCCGCCGGCCCGCTCAGCCTGGACGACCTGGCCAAGCGGCTGCCGGAGGGCTCCGACATCGAGGCCGCCATCGCCGCCCTGCAGAAGACCTATGAGGGGCGCGGGGTGGAACTGGCCTGCGTGGCCGACCGCTGGCGGTTCCAGACCGCCGCCGACCTGGCGTTCCTGATGACTGAGGAGCGCGAGGAGCCCCGGCGGCTCTCCAAGGCCGCCCAGGAGACCCTGGCGATCATCGCCTACCACCAGCCGGTGACCCGGGCCGAGATCGAGGCCGTGCGTGGGGTGCAGGCCAGCCGCGGCACCCTCGACGTGCTGCTGGAGCTCAGCCTGGTGCGGATGCGTGGCCGCCGCCGCACGCCGGGACGTCCGGTCACCTACGGCACCACCGACGCCTTCCTCGAGCATTATGGGCTGGCCAGCCTGGCCGATCTGCCCGGCGCGGCCGACATGCGCGCCGCCGGCCTGCTCAGCCTCGACCTGCCGCCGGACTTCGCTGTGCCCGCGCCCGGCGTGGGGATTCCGGATGAGGATCCGTTGGACGACGGCGAGGCGCCCGAATTTCATACAGATTTCCTGGGTCAGGAAGAGCCGGGGCGTTAGGACGCGTTGGCGCTTTGCCACGCGACTGACTATATTCACGCCGAACGAAGGGCGGGCGCGCGGCCGGGGTCGGTCGCCGACGTGAAGGAGTTTTGTCGCCATGGGCGCAATGAGTTGGATTCACTGGGTCATCGTCATCGCGGTGGTCGCGCTGCTGTTCGGCGGCCGCGGCAAGCTGTCGGGGATCATGGGCGACGCCGCCAAGGGCATCCGGGCCTTCCGCGACGGGCTGAAGGACGAGCCGACGACGGCCGACGCCTCCAAGCCCCTGCCGAAGACCGAGAAGGACGAAGCCCGCGGCTGATCGGGCGGGATCCGCAGAAATCGCCCGCGCCGGTCTTGATCGGCGCGGGCTTACTTGTTTAGGCGACGTCTGATGCTACCCGAAGTCGGCGGTTTGGAACTCCTGGTCATCGCCGCGGTCGCCCTGATCGTGGTGGGTCCCAAGGACCTGCCCCTCATGCTGCGTAAACTGGGCCAGTTCACCGCCAAGCTGCGGGGCATGGCCAACGAGTTCCGCGCCAGTTTCGACGAGATGGCCCGCCAGTCGGAGCTCGACGAACTGCGCAAGGAGGTCGAGGCCATGCGCAAGGGCCAGCTCACGGAGACGACCGCGGCGATGGACGCGTCCAACGCCCAGGTCGACCAGGTCTTCAACGAGATCGGAAACAGCCTGCACGGCTCCGGCGTGAGCTTCTCGCCGGCCACGGTCTCCGCGTCTGAGCCGGTCGAGATGACCCAGATCGTCGAGGAGGCCAAGCCGCGGGCCCGAAAGGCGGCGGCCAAGCCCAAGACGGCTGCGGTCGCCAAACCCAAGGCCGCGACCAAGACCGCCGCGCCGAGCAAGACCGCCAAGGCCGGAGCCAAGGCGTGACCGATTCCTATGACGACGAGATCGAAGCCTCGCGCGCGCCGCTGCTCGATCATCTGGTCGAGCTGCGATCGCGGCTGATCATCTGCGTCGCCGCCTTGCTGGTCGGCTTCGCGGTCTGCTTCGGCTTTTCGGAGCCGATCTACCGGTTCCTGCTGCACCCCTTCGCCATCGCCTCCCAACTCCTGGCCGCCGAACAGGTGGCCCACGCCGAACAGGCGGGCGGCTTCGACATCGTGAAGTTTTTCGCCGGCACGCGGGACCTGTTCCTGGCCCTGGCGGGCGCGCGCGAGGTCCCGGCCTCGGCGGAGGGCGACAAGCTCAACCTGATCTTCACCGCCCCGCTGGAGTTCTTCTTCACCAAGCTGAAGCTGGCCGGGTTCGGGGCGGTGGTCCTGACCTTCCCGGTCCTGGCCTGGCAGGTCTACGGCTTCGTGGCGCCGGGCCTCTACAAGCGCGAGCGCAAGGCCTTCGTGCCGTTCCTGCTGGCCTCGCCGACCCTGTTCCTGATGGGGGCTGGTCTGGTCTATTACATCATCCTGCCGTTCGTTCTCTGGTTCTCGCTGAGCCAGCAGATCGTCGACGCCCAGGTCTCGGTCCAGCTTCTGCCCAAGGTCTCGGACTATCTCAGCCTGGTCACCACCCTGTTGCTGGCCTTCGGCCTCTGCTTCCAGCTGCCGGTGGTCCTGACCCTGCTGGGCATGGCTGGGATCGTCTCGTCCGACATGCTGAAGGCCGGGCGTCGCTACGCGATCGTGGCGGTCTTCGTGGTCGCCGCCGTGGTCACCCCGCCCGACCCGATCAGCCAGACCATGCTCGCCCTGCCGATCGTCCTGCTCTACGAGATCTCGATCTGGTGCGTGCGGCTCATCGAACGCGCCCGCCGCCGTGAGGACGAGGCGGGATCCGACATCGTTCCGGTCTAGCGTCGCCCAATTCCTCCCCCAGCGCGCAGCGCGATTTGGGGGAGGGGGACCGCCCCCGGGATCGACCGACGGTCGACCCGAGGACAGGCTCCGCGGTGGAGGGGGTGAAGCCCCAAGCAAGAGTCAAAGTCCCCCTCAGTCGGCCAATCGGCCGACAGCTCGCCCATCTGGCCGCGGCACGGCCGCTAGGGCTTTCCCGCCAAGCCAACGCGCTCTAGAGAAAGCCGCCTAACCCCACCGACGGCGGACCCATGCACGACATTCGAGCCATTCGCGAAAACCCCGAGCTTTACGAAAAAGCCTGGGCTGCGAAGGGCCGTTCCGGAGCCGCGGCCGAAGCCATCGCGCTGGACGCCAAGGTGCGCGCCGCCCAGGCCGCGCTGCAGGAGGCCCAGGCCGTCCGCAACAACGCCTCCAAGCTCATCGGCCAGGCCAAGGCCAAGAAGGACGAGGCCGAGGCCCAGCGCCTGATGGGCGAGGTCGAGGCGGTCAAGGGCGTGCTGGTCGAGCAGGCCGAGGCCGAAAAGGTCGCGGCGGCCGAGCTCTTTGAGCTGCTGGCCAGTTTGCCGAACATCCCAGCGCCCGACGTGCCAATCGGCGCCGACGAGAACGACAATGTCGAAGTCCGTCGCTGGAGCGAGCCCTTCGCTATCGCCAAGCCCAAGGACCATGTCGACCTCGGCGAGGGCCTGGGCCTGATGGACTTCGAGGCCGCCGCCCGCATGAGCGGCGCCCGCTTCGTCGTGCTGAAGGGCCAGCTGGCGCGGCTCGAGCGGGCGATCGGCCAGTTCATGATCGACATGCAGACCCGCGAGCACGGCTACACCGAGGTCTCGCCGCCCTTGATGGTGCGTAGCGAGGCGATGTTCGGCACCGGCCAACTTCCCAAGTTCTCCGACGACCAGTTCGTCGTGCTTCCAGGTCTCGAGGGGTTGGAGAAGCATAGAATTAGCGTGAGCGAACTGACGCTTGATCAGCTAGAGGCGATGCCCGAAATTCGCTGGCTGATCCCCACGGCCGAGGTCTCCCTGACCAATCTCGTGCGCGAGCAGATCACCCCGGAGGAAGAGCTGCCGCTGCGGCTGACCGCTCTGACCCCCAGCTTCCGGGCCGAGGCCGGCGCCTCTGGCCGGGACACCCGCGGCATGATCCGCCAGCACCAGTTCTACAAGGTCGAGCTGGTCTCGATCACCGCTCCGGACAAGTCCGAGGAGGAGCACGAACGCATGGTCGGCTGCGCCGAGGCGGTGCTGAAGGCGCTGGAGCTGCCCTTCCGCACCATGAAGCTCTGCAGCGGCGACATGGGCTTTTCGGCGCGCCGGACCTACGACCTCGAGGTCTGGTTGCCCTCGGAGGGCCGCTACCGCGAGATCAGCTCGTGCTCCAACTGCGGCGACTTCCAAGCCCGGCGCATGGACGCCCGTACCAAGGCCGCCGGCGAGAAGGGCACGCGCTACGTCCACACCCTCAACGGCTCGGGCCTGGCCGTCGGCCGGACCCTGGTGGCGGTCATGGAGAACTATCAGGACGAGAACGGCCGCATCGCCATTCCGCAGGCCCTGCACCCCTACCTGCCGGGCATGACCCACATCGGCGGGGTCTGATGCGCGTCCTGCTCACCAATGACGACGGGATCCATGCCGAGGGCCTGGTGGCGCTGGAGAAGATCGCCCGCGTCCTGACCGAAGACATCTGGATCTGCGCCCCGGAATACGAACAGTCCGGCGCCAGCCGGGCGCTCACCCTGTCCGACCCGATCCGGGTTCGGACCCTGGACCCGCGCCGCTTCGCCACCACCGGCACGCCCACCGACTGCGTCATGCTGGCCATCCACGAGCTGATGGGGGGCCTGAAGCCCGACCTCGTGCTGTCCGGGGTCAACCGCGGCGCCAACCTGGCCGAGGACGTCACCCTGTCGGGCACCGTGGCCGGGGCCATCGAGGGCATGGCGCTCGGCGTGCCCTCCATCGCGCTCTCGGCCACCAACTGGCCGGTGGACGACCAGGACATCTTCGCCCCGGCCGAGCACTTCGGCCCGGGTATCGTGCGCAAGCTGTTCGAGACCGGCTGGCCGGCCGGCGTGATCATGAACGTCAACTTCCCGGCGCGGCCGATCGAGGAGATCGTCGAGGTCGAGGTGACGCGGCAGACCTTCCGGGATGTGGCGGTTCGTCACGCCGAAAAGCGAACTGACCTGCGCAATCGGGATTATTACTGGATGGGGTTCCGGCAGGAGCGCTCCAAGCCTGCCGCCGGCACCGACCTGGCCGCCATCTATGAAGGTCGAATTTCCGTGACCCCCTTGCACATCGACCTGACTCACGCCGAAACGGTGCATCGCCTGAAGAGCGTCCTGGGCGGCGCGCCGCCGAAGGCTTGAGGCGACCCATGGCCAAGCACGACGCGGACAAGGAGGGGGACGGGCCGGACGTCCGGATGGCGCGCCTCATCATGTCCCTGCGCTCCCAAGGGGTCAGCGAACCCGCGGTGCTCAAGGCCATCGAGAGCACGCCGCGCGAGATGTTCACGCCGGACCTGTTCAAGGAGCGGGCCTTCGAGGACTCGGCCCTGCCCATCGCCTGCGGCCAGACCATCAGCCAGCCGTTCATCGTCGGCCTGATGACCCAGGCCCTGGGTGTCGAGAAGCGCGACCGGGTCCTGGAGATCGGCACCGGCTCCGGCTACCAGACCACCGTGCTCTCCAAGCTGGCCCGGCTGGTCTACACCGTCGAGCGCTACCGCACCCTGATGGCCGAGGCGGAGTCGCGGTTCAAACACCTCGGCCTCACCAACGTCATCACCCGGTTCGGCGACGGTGGGCAGGGCTGGCCCGAGCAGGCGCCATTTGACCGCATTTTGGTCACGGCGGCGGCGCCGGACGAGCCCAAGGCCCTGCTTTCGCAGTTGAAACCCACGGGCGTGTTGGTCGCGCCCATCGGCAGAGGACCGGTTCAGAGCTTGCGGCGCTACACGGGAGACGGGAAGGGCGGTTTCACGGTCGAAAGCCTGACCGATGTCCGCTTCGTCCCCCTGCTCGATGGCGTGGCCAAGGAACCTTAGACGACCCGAGCTGACGACTTTGTGGGGTGGCCTGGGCGTCGGCCGTAACCCATCATTAACCCTAGACGCCTCGACTGATTCCGAACCCTGTCTCCCGGAGCGGCGATGACGCTTTTCCTTTCGCGAACGGCTTTGATTCTTTTGGCGGGCAGCGCGCTGGCTGCGTGCGAGAGCCTGCCCCAGGCCACCTCGCCGAACTATCCCGTGCGCACCGCGCCGCCTGCTACCACCCCGGCTGTCCCGCCGCCGCCGCCCGTCGTCGCGGAGCAGGCGCCGTCCGCCCGGCCGACGGCGCCGGTCGAGAGCCAGAACCTGCCCTATATCGCGCCGGCCCGTGAGCTGCCGCCCGCGCCGGCGCCCACTCGGCCGCCGACCACGCGCCCGGCCGACGCGGGTCGCCTGGTGGAGACGCCGGTCGCCGCCCAGACCTACACCGTCAAGCGCGGCGACAACCTGGCCGCAATCGCCCGGACCCTGGGCGTCAGCCTCCAGCGGCTGGCCGAAGAGAACGATCTGGCCCCACCCTATGCCCTGCGTCCGGGCCAGGTGCTGAAGGCGCCGCTGACCGGCGCCACGGCCACGGCTTATGTGGTCGGCTCAGGAGACACCCTCTACGCCATCGCCCGCCGGTTTGGGGTGAGCCCCCAGGCCCTGGCAGAGGCCAACAGCATGGGCGTGAACGAATCCCTGGCCATAGGTCGCCGGCTGATTCTGCCCGGGGCCTTTGTCGACCGGGCGCCGCCGGCTTCTACCGTGCCCGGCCGCCGCCCGCCCGCCCGCATCGAGACCCCGGCCGCGGAGCCGCAACGCGAGACCGTCACGGTGCGGCGCGTCACCGGCAAGGTGGTCGAGGTCAGTGGTCCGCCGGTCAGCTACACGGTCAAGAAGGGCGACAACCTCGACGCCATCGCCCGCGAGCTCAAGACCGACCGCAAGCAGCTCGCCGATGACAACAAGCTCAAGGCGCCCTACGCCCTGCAGCCTGGCCAGAAGCTGAAAGGCCCCAAGACCACGGCCAAGGCCTATGTGGTCGGCGAGGACGACACCATGGCCCTGGTGGCCAAGCGGTTCGGCGTCACCGCCAAGGCGCTGGCCGCCGCCAACGACATGAAGGTCGGCGCGACCCTGCGTGAGGGCCGCAAGCTCACCCTGCCCAGCGGCTACAAGGACCGCGGCCCGATCCGCGAAACCGTCGCCGCCCCGCCGCGCCCCGAGGCGCCGGCTCCGCGCCCGGCCGCGCCGCCACCTGCCTACACACCGCCGCCCGTGACGCCGCCGCCGGCCGCGCCGCCTCCGGTCGTCACGCCGCAACCGACCCCGCCGCCGGCCGCCCGCCCGACGCCGCAACCCTACACGCCGCTGCCGCCCCCACCCGCGGCTCGTCCCACGCCGCCGGCGGCGACCCGGCCGCCGACCACCCCGATCGTGCCCAGCTCCGGCCCGGTCGCCGACAGCACCATCTCCAGCCTGGGCAAGGGCCGCTTCATCTGGCCGGTGCGCGGTGACCTGCTCTCCGACTTCGGCCCCAAGGGCACCGGCCAGCGCAATGACGGCATCAATATCCGCGCCCAGGTCGGCGAACCTGTTCGCGCGGCGGCCGGCGGCGACGTGGTCTATGCCGGCGACCAGGTGCCCGGCTTCGGAAACCTGGTGCTGGTCAAGCACGCCGACGGCTGGGTCACCGCCTATGGCCACCTCGGCCGCGTCGACGTGAAGATGACCCAGGACATCGTCCAGGGGCAGCAGATCGGCATGGCCGGCTCCACCGGCGGCGTCTCGGAGACCCAGGTCCACTTCGAGGTCCGCTACGCGCCCACCCCGCAGGACCGGGCCCGGCCGATCGATCCGAAACTTGTGCTGCCGAGATAGCTAGAGCGGCAGGTCCTTGCCGAGTTCGCCCGCCAGGTCGCGGATGAACTGCCAGGCGACGCGGCCCGACCGCGCGCCGCGGAGCTGGGCCCATTGCAGGGCGCGGCGATCAAGGTCCGGTGTCTTCAGGCCGAAGCGCTCGGCATAGGTCGTCACCGCCGCCAGGTAGGTCGGCTGGTCCATGGGCGGGAAGCCGACCCAGAGGCCGAAGCGGTCGGAGACGCTGACTTCCTCCTCGGCGTCCTCGGCCGTGGCGATCAGGCCGCGATCCTCGCCATGACCGCGCGGCATCAGGTGGCGTCGGTTGGAGGTGGCCACGAACAGCACGTTGCGGGGCGGGCCCGAGACCCCGCCCTCCAGGGCCGACTTGAGCGCCTTGGCCGCAGCCGCGCCCTCCTCGAAGGAGAGGTCGTCGCACAGCACCACGAACCGCTCGGACCGGTCCCGCAGGGTGTCGAACAGGGCCGGCAGCTCGGTCACCTGGTCGCGGTCGACCTCGACCAGCTTCAGGACCGGCGCCTTGCCCGCCACGTCCATGAAGGCCGCCTTGGCGAGCGAGCTCTTGCCGGTGCCGCGCACGCCCCAGAGCAGGGCGTGGTTGCTGGGCAGGCCGCCGGCGAAGCGCTCCAGGTTCTCGACGAAGCGCTCCTTCTGTCGCTCGACCCCCACCAGGGCCTCCAGGGGCAGGGGGTAGTCGGGGGCCGGATGGAAGGCGTTGGCGGTGGGATCGTGCCGGAACAGTCGCGCGTTATCGAAGACCGGAGGTACGCCGGCGGGGGGCGCGAGGCGCTCCAGGGCGTCGGCGATGCGTTCGAGAACCGGTTTCAATGCGTCATCCATGACTTGGCTGATTAGCCGCCAAGCCGTTCCATTGCAAAAGGCGGTCGCAACGCATAGCTTCCGCCGACTTGAAAACAGGGCGTGAACCATGCGCCCGGATACGGACTTCGGAGCGCCATGTTCGCCACCCCCGCTTTCGCCCAGACCGTCGGAGGCGCCGCAGGCGCCGGCCCGCAGGACATGCTGATCCAGTTCCTACCGCTGGTCGGCCTGGTCGTGCTGTTCTACTTCCTGATGATCCGCCCGCAGCAGAAGCGGATGAAGCTGCATCAGCAGATGATCTCCAACCTGAAGCGCAACGACACCGTGGTCCTGAATTCGGGCGTGATCGGCAAGGTCGTCCGCGTCGAGGACAAGGAGATCGGCGTCGAGATCGCCCAGGGCGTCACCGTCAAGGTGGTCAAGGGGATGATCTCCGAGGTCCGCGTGCGCGGCGAACCGGCTCCGGCCAACGACTCCAAGGCCTAGGGTCCAGTTCTCCCATGATGAATCTTTCGCGTTGGAAGGTCATCGCCGTCATCGTGTCGGTGATCTTCGGCGTGCTGTTCGCCCTTCCCGTTGCGCTGCCTCAGAGCGCGCGCGACGCGCTCCCTGCCTTCATGCCCAGGCAGACCCTCAACCTGGGTCTCGACCTGCAGGGCGGGTCCTATCTCCTGCTGGAAGTCGATACCGACGCCCTGCGGGTCGAAAAGCTGACCAATCTGGTGGAGGACGTGCGGACCACGCTGCGCGACGAGAAGATCGTGTTCGGGGACCTCCGCCAGTCGAACGGCGAGGTCAGCGTCCTGATCACCGACCCGGCCCAGGTCAACACCGCGGTCAACACCCTGCGCACGTCGGTGGCCGGCCCGCTCGTCGGCGCGGCGGGCGGCCGCGACACCATCGTCGAATCGACCGGCGGCGGCCGAATTCGGCTGGCCTTCGTACCCGAGGCCCTCAACGCCGAGGCCGGCAAGGCGGTTGAGCAGTCCATCGAGATCATTCGCCGCCGGATCGACGAACTGGGCACGCGCGAGCCCACGATCATCCGGCAAGGTGTCAACCGCATCGTCGTCCAGGCCCCGGGCGAGAGCGATCCTGAGCGGCTGAAGGCCATCATCGGCCAGACGGCCAAGCTCACCTTCCAGATGGTCGACGACAGCGTCAGCCTCGAGGAGGCCGCGGCCGGGCGCGTGCCGCCAGGTTCCGAACTGCTGCCCAGCGAGGACGGCTACTCCACCATACTGCTGGTGAAGAAGCGGGCCCTGGTCACCGGCGAGATGCTGACCGACGCCCAGCAGAGCTTCGAACAGCAGACCGGCGCACCGGTGGTCTCCTTCCGGTTCAACGGCCAGGGCGCCCGACGCTTCGCCGACGCCACGACCCAGAACGTCAACCGCCGTTTCGCCATCATCCTCGACGGCAAGGTGATTTCCGCGCCCAGCATCAACGAGCCGATCACCGGCGGCTCGGGCCAGATCAGCGGAAACTTCACCACCGAGTCGGCCAACGACCTGGCCCTGTTGCTGCGCGCTGGCGCTCTGCCCGCGCCGCTGAACGTCGAAGAGCAGCGCACGGTGGGCGCCGAACTCGGCGCGGACGCCGTCAGGGCCGGCATGATCTCGACGATCGTCGGCTTCGTTGCGATCCTGATCTTCATGCTGCTGTCCTATGGCCTGCTGTTCGGCGGCATCTCCGTCATCGCTCTGCTGGCCAATGCGCTGCTCATCGTCGCGGTGATGTCGCTGTTCCAGGCCACCCTGACCTTGCCTGGCATCGCCGGCCTGATCCTGACTCTAGCCGTGGCGGTGGACGCCAACGTGCTGATCTATGAGCGGATGCGTGACGAACTGCGCTCGGGCCGCTCGGTGATATCGGCCATGGACGCCGGCTTCTCCCGGGCCATGACCACGATCATCGACGCCAACGTGACCACGATCCTGGCCGCCCTGATCATGTTCCAGTTCGGTGCCGGGCCGGTGAAGGGCTTCGCCTGGACGCTCTCCATCGGCGTAGTGACCTCGGTCTTCACCGCCGTCTTGATCACCCAATTCCTTCTGGCGCTGTGGTTCCGCACCGCGCGCCCGAAGACCCTGCCGATCGTCTAGGGAGGGCGCGCCATGTGGCCTTTGATCAAGATACTTCCGGTCAAGACGAACTTCAGGTTTGTCTCATTCGCCAAGCTCGCGGCGGTCATTTCGGCCATCGCGGTGGTGATCTCGCTTGGGCTCACCCTGTATCCCTTCGAGCCGCCCTGCGGCGGCCTGGCCTGCGGCATCGACTTCAAGGGCGGGACGCTGATCGAACTCTCGACCGAGCCCAAGGCGGTGGACCTCGCCGTGGTCCGCAAGACGCTCGCGGCCCAGGACTTGGGCGACGTGCAGGTGCAGGCCTTCGGGGCGCCGACGTCGGCGCTCGTGCGGTTCCAGACCCCGGAGGGCACGTCCCCCGCCGAGGCCGTTGGCGGCGTGAAGGCCGCGCTCAAGGCCGCCCTCGGCGATGTCACCTTCGCGAAGACCGACGTCGTGGGCCCCAAGGTGTCGGGCGAATTGTTCACCAGCGGCATGCTGGCGCTAGGCTTCGCCATCGGGCTGATGCTGCTCTACATCTGGTTCCGCTTCGAGCTTCAGTTCGGGGTGGGCGCGGTCGTGGGGCTGTTCCACGACGTGATCCTGACCTTCGGCGTAATCGCCGGATTCAAGCTGGAATTCAGCCTCACCACCATTGCGGCCATCCTGACCATCATCGGCTATTCGATGAACGACACGGTCGTGGTCTTCGACCGACTGCGGGAAAACCTGCGTAAATACAAGCGAATGCCCCTGGGCGAGGTAATCGACCTGTCGATCAACGAAACCCTCTCGCGGACCGTCATCACCGGCTTGACGGCGGTGCTGGCGCTCGCGGGCTTGGCGATCTTCGGGGGACCGACCCTGTTCGCCTTCTCCATCATCATGATCTTCGGGATCATCGTCGGCACCTATTCGTCGATCTATGTGTGCGCGCCGGTGATCCTGCTGTGGGGGGTGCGGCGCGACGACGAGGCGCCGGAGCCGATCAAGCCCGCGGCCATGCGGTCCTAGGATCGCGATGGCCCGCGACGCGCCCCAGATCGACGCCTATGGCGACGGCGGCTTCCGCCTCTCCACCGGCCGGCATCAGGGCTCGCTGCTGATCCTGCGCGACGAGCCGACGGCCTGGCCGGTGCGTTCGCTGGCCGAGCTCACCCCCGACAGCCTGGCCGAAGTCCTGGCGGCGGGGCGGGCGGAGGTGGAGTTCGTGCTGCTGGGGGTGGGGGCGACCAACGCCCTCCCGCCCAAGGCGGTGCGCGAGACCTTGCAGAAGGCCGGAATCGGCCTGGAATTCATGGATACGGCCGCCGCGGCGCGGCTCTACAATGTCCTGACCGCCGAAGGCCGCAGGCTCGCCGCCGCCCTCATCGCGATCTGAGGCTCGCGCCTTCCCGCATCAGTGGAAACGCCCTATACCGGACTCCCTGGGTAGGAATCGTGAGGGGCTCATCGATGGCCGGACTGCTTTCAAATTTCCGCAACACCATGATCGTGAGCTTCATTCTCGCGATCATCATGGTCGTAGCCTACGCGGCCGGTCCGCAAGGCACGGGACCAGCGTTCTGGCAGGGCGTCTTCCGTTGGCTGCACGTCTTCTTCGGCATCCTATGGATTGGGCTGCTGTACTATTTCAACTTCGTCCAGATCCGCAAAATGCCGGAAATCCCGGCCGAACTGAAACCCGCAGTCTCCAAGTACATCGCGCCCGAGGCTCTGTTCTGGTTCCGCTGGGCGGCGCTGGCGACCTGGGTCATGGGCGTCATCCTGCTGGTCAGCCGCGGCTACTTCATGGAAGTGGTGACCCTGGGCATGTTCGGCGGCTTCGACGCCACCGGCGACCAGAGCGCCACCCTGCTTGGCGTCGGCGTCTGGCTGGCGACCATCATGTTCTTCAACGTCTGGGTGTTCATCTGGCCGAACCAGAAGATCGCGCTGGGCCTGGTCGAGGCCGACGCGGACGCCAAGGCCAAGGCCGGCCGCCTGGCCATGCTGTTCTCGCGCACCAACACCCTTCTCTCGGTGCCGATGCTTGTGACCATGACCATGAGCCAGACCATCTTCGGCTGACCGCCGAAATCCAATAGGATCGGAAGGCCCGCCGGACCGGCGGGCCTTTTGCTTTGAGCCATGCCAGACCAAGACCTCTCCGATGACCTCGACGGCCTGATCGCCCGGGTGGACCCCGATCGCTGGCTCTCCAGCCGGTTCGTCGCCAACGCCGGCGCGCGCGCCCATGTGATCGCCCTCTACGCCTATGACTACGAGCTGGCGCGCGCGCCGAAGGTCGCCTCCAACGCCTTGATGGGCGAGATCCGCCTGACCTGGTGGCGCGAGGTGCTGGACGAGGTGTTCGCGGGCGGTCCCGTCCGTCATCACCCCGCCGCCCAGGCCCTGGCCGCGGCCGTCGCCGCCCACGGCCTGCCGCGCGAGCCGCTGGAGGCGATGATCGACGCGCGTTACCGCGAGCTCTCGCCAGAACCCATGAACCTGGCCGACGCCCTGGCCTGGGCGGACGACACCGGCGGAGCGGCCGCGATACTGGTCGCCCGCATCCTCGACCCCTCAGCCGATCCCGCCAAGGCGGCCAGCGGCGGCCGGGCCTGGGCGATCGGGCGGCTGATGGGCACGGCGGGCATGACGGGGGAGGGCGCCCAGGCCGCCCTGGACACGGCGCGCTCCGGCGCGCGGGGCCTGTCGCCCGCGGCCTTCCCGGCCGTGGCCCATGCGACCCTGGCTCGCATCAGGGCCAGGGGCGCGCGCCCCTCGGAGTTGGCGGCGCGGGTTCGCCTGCTCTGGGCCGTGCTGACCGGCCGGGTCTGACTATTTCGCCGCCACCACCAGCTTGACGATCTCCTCGACCACGTTCGGCTCCAGGCCCTCGGTATGTCCCTTGTCGATGCGAACCAGGTCGGCGACCACCCGGCCGTCCTTGCAATTGGGATAGACGAAGGCCTCGGTGCGGCCAGGCGCGGCGGGCCGCCCCCACGACTTGGTCGCCGGGTCCTGGCGGCTGGTGTCGTAGACATAGCCCGCCTTCGTATCGACGATGTCGGCCCGCTTCACCCGCGGCGCGCAGCCGTACTTGGTCGCCCATTCCGAGGTGGCGGGCAGGGCGACGATCTCGTGCTCGCCGGTCGCATAGATATGGGAGAAGTCGCAGGCCAGCGGCGCGGCCATCGCCCGCGCCATGGCCGCCTGGCGATGATCCTGGACGGCCTGCGCGCGCGGCTGGCGGCCCAGGCGGCGAACGCCGCGCGCGCCTGATCTCTACTCGGCCGCGAGCGCTGTCGGGTCTTGAGCCCAGCGGTCCAGGTCGGCCAGGGCGCGCTCGCCCATCCCGAGCTTCTTGGCCCGGCCGCGTTCCTTCGAGCCGATCCGGCTGCCGTCCTCGCGCCGCTTGACCACGGCGTCGTCCAGCGGCGGCAGCAGGCCGTAATTGATGTTCATGGGCTGGAAGCTGCCCTTACCCCCGTCGATGTGGCCGCCGGTGATGTGGCCGATCAGGGCGCCCAAGGCCGTTGTGGCGGGCGGCGCCTCAATGGGCCGGCCCAGGCGCTCGGCGGCGGCGAAACGGCCGGCCAGTAGGCCGACGGCGGCGCTCTCCACATAGCCCTCGACCCCGGTCACCTGGCCTGCGAACCGCAGGCGTGGCTTAGACTTCATGCGAAGCTGGGCGTCCAACAATTTGGGACTGTTGAGGAATGTGTTGCGGTGCAGTCCGCCGAGGCGCGCGAACACCGCCTTTTCCAGGCCCGGGATCATGCGGAAGATATCGGTCTGGGCGCCGTGTTTCAGCTTGGTCTGGAAGCCGACCATGTTCCAGAGCGTCCCCAGCGCGTTGTCCTGGCGCAGCTGGACGATGGCGTACGCCTTGGTCTGCGGATCGTGGTCGTTGGTCAGGCCCACGGGCTTCATCGGCCCATGGCGCAGGGTCTCGCGGCCGCGCTCAGCCATCACCTCGATGGGCAGGCAGCCGTCGAAATAGGGGACGTGCTCCCAGTCCTTGAACTCGGACTTCTCGCCGGCCAGCAGGGCGTCGATGAAGGCCTCGTACTGGGCCTTGTCCATCGGGCAGTTGATATAGGCCGCC
>NZ_JAUYOJ010000165.1 GCF_030697925.1 Phenylobacterium sp.
CCAGGCGCTGTTCGCCCACTGCGTCGGTCAGACGCTGAACGCCGTCCAGGAAGCCTGGAACCGCCGGCCGAAGGCCTTGGCTCACGCCGACCGTCTGGCTGAGGCCCTGGGTCTCGACATGGCGGCGGTGGGGTGGGCGCCAACCGTCGACAACTTCCTGGGCCGGGTGACCAAGGCCCGGATTCTTCTGGCTGTCCAGGACGCCAGGGGCGAGGCCGCCGCCCAGCGGATCGACCATCTCAAGAAGGGCGACATGGCGACCGAGGCCGAACAGGTGCTGGCGGGATCGGGCTGGCTTCCGGAGCCCTTGCGCACGCCGCGCGCCCAATCGGCGGACCCGGTGGTCGAAGCCGAACGGCCGCCCGTCGATGAGGCCAAGGCGCCGTCGGCGGCGATCGGCGGCGAACAGGCTATCGACGCCGCACCGGACGATGCGGATGCTGGCGGTCGGCAGGCAGACCCCCACGCCCATGCCGCCGAATAGGTCGAGGCCCTAGTCGACCTGGAAGGGACCCGTCCTCGCGGCGGGTCCCTTCTTCTTTGGGAGCCGTGTCATGCGCACGACCGCGTCCGATCTGGCGCACCGCCTTGCCGATCACGCCGAGGCCGTGTGCCGCCACTATCTCTCCGAGGGCCAACGCGAAGGCCGCTACTGGCTGGTCGGTGATGCTCGAAATACGCCGGGACGCAGTCTCTATGTCCGTCTGCGGGGCTCAGACGAGGGGCGGGGCGCCGTGGGCAAATGGACCGACGCGGCCACGGGTGAGCATGGCGATCTGCTCGACCTTATCGCCCTGAACCAGGGCCTCCACCGTTTGCGCGACACCTTGGACGAGGCGCGCCGGTTCCTCGCCTTGCCCAGACCAGAACCCGCTGCAGCGCCACGCCCCAGCCATGCCAAGGCGTCAACGGGATCGCCGCAGGCGGCGCAACGCCTGTTCGCCATGTCGAAGCCGATCTCGGGCACGATCGCGGAGGCCTATCTGCGCAGCCGGGGCATCGCGGATCTTCGGACCCGCGCGGCGCTGCGGTTCCATCCGCGTTGCTTCTATCGGCCCGGGAGGGACGACGCGCCCGACGCCAGAACGGCGTGGCCCGC
>NZ_JAUYOJ010000169.1 GCF_030697925.1 Phenylobacterium sp.
AGACCAACGGCAAGGCCGAACGCTTCATCCAAACCGCGCTACGGGAATGGGCCTACGCCCAGGCTTACCCGACCTCAGATCGCCGCACCGCCGAGCTGCCCTTCTGGCTGCATCGCTACAACTGGCATCGACCGCACGGCGCGATAAAGTCCCAGACACCCATCAGCCGACTCGGCTTGGATCAGGACAACCTATTGAGGCTCCACAGCTAGAGCGTTTCGGCCAAGGGTTCGCTTGTGAGCGCGCCGGTCCCAGCGAGCATTCGTGGAGTGATCCAACATGCAACAACAGATCGCCGTCATCACCCTTGGCGTCACAGACCTCGACCGATCCAAGGCCTTCTATCGCGACGGCTTCGGCTGGTCTCCGGTGTTCGAGAATGACGAGATCGCCTTTTACCAGATGAACGGCTTCGTGCTCGGCACGTGGCTGAAGGGCGCGCTGGAAGGCGATATGGGGCGTTCCGGCCTGGCGACGCCTGGCGCCTTCGCCCTCGCGCACAATGTCGGATCGGCGGAGGAGGTGGATGAGGTCATCGCCCGGCTGGTGTCAGCCGGCGGGCGGCTTCTGAGGGGGGGGACGCGCCAACCCATGGCGGGTTCCGAGGCTATGTGGCCGATCCGGACGATCATGCGTGGGAGGTCGCCTGGAACTCGGCTTGGCCGATCTCCGCCGAAGGCTATGTGACGTTCGGGACCTGATCCTCGCCGCATTCTTCAGTCCGGCGACAATGGCCTCTAGGCCTCAGGTCATCTGGGCGGCGACGGGCGGCGTCTCGACGTCGCCCGGCGCTTCGAGCAGGGCCGGGATGACATCCTCGATCCGATCGACCGAGATCCAGCTTTGCATGAACGAAGCGGGGGTCAGGCGGTGATCCACCGTGTGCTGGAAGAGCTGGAACAGCGGCTCCCAGAAGCCGTCCGGGCTGAAGAACACCACTGGCTTGGCGTGCAGATCCAGGCGCCGCCAGGACAGCAGCTCCACCACCTCTTCCAAGGTGCCGATACCGCCGGGCAGCACCACGAAGGCGTCGGATCGTTCGAACATGATCTGCTTGCGTTCGTGCATCGAGCTGACGGTGATGGTCTCCACCACGTCCAACCGGCGCTCGCGCTCCTTAAGGAAGTGCGGAATGACGCCCAGCACCCGGCCGCCGGCCTCGTGGGCGGCGATGGCGCAGGCGCCCATCAGGCCGACCCCGCCGCCGCCATAGATCAGGGTCAGGTCCTCGGCCGCCAGGCCCCGGCCCAGGGTCGCCGCGTCGGCCAGCAGCTGCGGTTCGGCGGCGTCGGACGAGCCGCAGAACACACAGACCGATTCAAGATGGGCGGGCTTTGGCCCCATTCGCTTAGGCTCCGGGAGAATATTCCGTTCCGGGCGCGCTTGCGGATGCGCCTGGAAGGTCCAATTAGCTATGATCCGGGTTAAGGAGTTTCAAGCAAGTCGTGTTCCGCGCGCCGTTTCTTATCTTCGCAGCCCTGTTGGCTCCGCTCGCCGGGTGTGGCGAGGGGACCTCGCCGGTCATCGTGCCCGGAACGGCGCCCCAGGCGCTGCCCGAGACCGCCTATCTGACGCCCCCCACCGTCACCGCCGCCCGTCTCCAGGGGGCGAGCCTCGTGCTGTCCGGCGCGGCGCCGGCCGGGGCCAGGGTGCGGCTGGCCACGCCCGCCGGCGACACGGTCTTCGCCAACGCCGACCCTAAGGGCGTCTGGCGGGTCACCCTGCCGGCCTCGACCGAGGCGCGAATCTACGGGATCTCGGCCGCCAGCGGCCCTCGCACCGCCCAGGGTGAAGGCTATCTTCTGCTCACGCCCCAGGGCGAGCCCGTGCTGCTGAGGGCCGGGGCAGGGGCCCTGCGCATCGGTCCGCGCGGCCAGAACGGCCTGGACGCCGTGGACTTCGACCGGGAGGGCGGGGCGGTGGTCTCCGGCCGTGCTCCGGCCGGGGCGGCGCTCAGCGTCCATATCGACGGGCGCCAGACCGCCGACGGTCGCGCCGATTCGACGGGCCGCTACGCCATAGCGCTCACCCAGCCCCTGCCGCCGGGCGCGCACCAGGTCGACGTGTTCGGCGACGCCACCGAGAACTCCGTGACGGTCGACGCCACCTCCGCGCCGCCGCTGGCCGAAGGGCCGTTCCGCGCCATCCAGGCGGGCTCCGGCCTGCGGGTCGACTGGATGACGCCGGGCGGCGGCGCCCAGTCCACCCTGTTGCTGAAATGAGCGTCCTGACTTGACCTTCGCCCATCCCAGCACGGCGCGCGGCTTCGCCGTTCCCGGCGCGATTTCCCCGGCCTCGGTCAAGTTCGACTTCTGGCGCTCGATGGCCGATCTCGGCCGGCTGGTCATGCGCTCGGGCGCGCCCGGTCTCAAATGGCGGGTCAGCGCCTCCCTGGCCCTGGTCTTCGTCGGCAAGCTGGCCGGGGTGGGCGCGCCCGTGGCCCTGGGGGAGGCGATCAACACCCTGGCGCCTGGGGCAGGCGCCCCGGCGGCCGAGGTCGGCGTGGGCTTCGTGGCCTTCGCGCTCGCCTTCGTCGGCATGCGCCTGGTCGCGGCCTGCGCGCCCTATGCCCGCGACGCCATATTCACCGTGGTCAGCCAGTCGACCATGGCCAAGGCGGCCACCGAGACCTTCGCCCATGCGCTTGCCCTCTCGCTGGACTTCCACCAGGGCAAGCAGACCGGCAGCATGGCCCGGATCATCGACCGCGGCGCGCGGTCCACCGACTTCCTAATGCGCAGTGTGGTGTTCAACCTGGGCCCCACGGCCATCGAACTGGTCCTGGCCATGATCGTCATGGCCACTCGGCTGGACTGGCGCTTTGCGCTCACCGCCTTCGCCACCATCGTCGTCTACACGGTGCTGACCTTCAAGATCACCGACTGGCGGCTGGCCCATCGGCGCGAGCTGAACGAGGCCGACAGCCGCACGGCGGGCCTCTCGGTGGACGCCCTGCTGAACTACGAGACGGTCAAGACCTTTGGCTCCGAGGTCCGCACCGTCGGCCGCTACGAGGCGGCCATGGGCGACTATGTGAAGGCCGGGGTGAAGGCCAACACCTCGCTCTCCCTGCTGAACGCCATCCAGTCGGTGGTGCTGAACCTCGGGCTGGCCCTGATGACCGTTATGGCCGGCTACGAGGTGCTGGAAGGCCGCATGCGGATCGGCGACGTCACCATGGCCATCCTGCTGCTGATCGGCATCTACGGGCCGCTCAACATGCTGGGCTTCAACTATCGCGAGATCCGCCAGGCCTTCATCGACATGGAACAGATGGTGGCGCTTACGGCGCTGAAGCCCGACATCGTCGACGCGGCCAACGCGCGGGACTTGCCGCCCGCCACCGGCCGCGGGGCCGAGATCGTGTTCGAGGACGTGGAGTTTCGCCACGACGCGCGTTCCACCGGCCTGATCGGCATGAACTTCCGCGCCGCGCCGGGCTCGACGGTGGCCCTGGTGGGTCCTTCCGGCGCGGGCAAGACCACGGCGGTGCGCCTGGCCCTGCGGCTGATCGATCCGCAGAGCGGCCGGATCACCCTCGATGGCGTGGACCTGCGCCAGATCCGGCAGTTGGCCCTGCGCCGGGCGGTGGCCTTGGTCCCGCAGGACGTGGCCCTGTTCAACGACACCATCGCGGCCAATATCGCCTTCGCCCGACCCGAGGCCGGCGCCGCCGACGTCCGCGCCGCGGCCGAGGCCGCCGAGCTGGGAGCCTTCATCGACGGCCTGCCGAACGGCATGGCGACCCTGGTCGGCGAGCGCGGCCTGAAGCTCTCAGGCGGCGAGCGCCAGCGGGTGGGCATCGCCCGCGCCCTGCTGGCCGATCCACGCTTTCTGGTGTTGGACGAGGCCACAAGCGCCCTCGACGGCCCCACCGAGGAAGCGATCCAGGCCACCCTGCGCAAGGTGAGGGAAGGGCGCACCACCCTGGTCATCGCCCACCGACTCTCCACCGTGGTCGACGCCGACCTGATCCTGGTCCTGCGCCGCGGCCGCATCGTCGAGCAGGGCCGCCACGCCGAGCTGCTGGAGAACGCCGGCGAATACGCCGCCCTCTGGCGCCGGCAGACGCGGGAGGTTTGAGGCGCCCTCTCTTCCCTCCCCACAAGGAGGAGGGAAAAGTCCCTACTCCGCGGCCTTGGGCAGGCTGTCGTCGTCGCCGAACACCACCGAAGGCTTCCGCGACGGCGTCTGGCGAGGCTTGAACACCTTCGCCCCAGTCTTGCTCCAGAACCAGGCGAACCGGCGCGAGGCCACCTTGGGCGCGGCCAGCAGGGTCGGGGTCAGGATCAGGGTCAGCAGGGTGGCGAAGGACAGGCCCCAGACCACCGCGCCGGAGAGCTGCACCCACCATTCCGAACCGGGAGCCTTGTACTCCATGTGCATGCCATGGAAGTTCGGGTGCACTTGGAACATCAACGGCAGCAGGCCGACCACGGTCACCAGGGTGGTCAGCATGACCGGCCGGAACCGCTGGGCGGCCGAGCGCACCGCGGCCTCATCGGCCGGGAAGCCCTGGCGCCGGAGCTGATAGTAGGTGTCCACCAGCACGATGTTGTGGCCCACCACCACGCCGGCCAGGGCCACGACCCCGGTCCCCAGCATGATCACCGAGATGTAATCGAAGGTGTGGCCGAGATTGACCACGACCCCCAGCAGCACGCCCACCGTGGACAGCGCCACCGCCGAGAGCGTCACCACCACCCCGTAGAAGGAGTTGAACTGCCAGAGCAGGATCACGCCCATCAGGAACAGCGACACGGCCATGGCGGTCATGAAGAACACCGCGGCCTCGCGGCCTTCCTCGTCGGCGCCGGTGAACTTCCATCGGACGGAGGGGTCAATGGTGGCCTTCTCCAGCCAGGGGCGGAGCTCCTCGATCTTCGGGCTGGCGTCGACGCCTTCGATCGTATTGGCCTGGATGACCACCAGGCGCTGACCGTCGCGGCGCTGGATGGTCGTCACCTGCTGGGCCGGCATCTGCTTGATGAAGTAGCTGGCCGGCACGGGGCCGCTGGCGGTCGGAATCTTCAGGGTGTCGAAGGCCGCCACGTTGCGCGCCTCGGGCGGGAAGCGGACGCGGATGTCCAGCTCGTCGTCGGCGTCGTCGGGGCGGAAGCGGCCCACCAGCACGCCGCCGGTCACGAACTGGATGGCCTGGCCGACCGAAAGGACGTCGACGCCGTAGCGGCCAGCGGCCTCGCGATCGACCGCCAGGTTCCACTCGATCCCGGGGGAGGTGCGGTTGTCCTCCATCTCGTAGAGCTGGCGGTCGCTGGCGAACTTGGCCTTGATCATGTCGGCCGCGGCGTTGAGCGCGACCGGATCCTGGCCGCGCAGTTCGACCTGCACGTCCTTGCCGGTGGGCGGCCCGCCTTGCGGCTCGCGGACCTCGACCTCGATGCCGGGGAGGTTGGTGACGCGCTTGCGGACCTCGTTGGCGATGTCCTTGCCGACCAGGCCCAAGGCCTGGCGTTCCTCATACTCCGCGAAGTCGAGGTTCAGCCGACCGATTGTGTCGTTGGGCGCGGAGTTGGGGCCGCCACCGGGGCTGCTCGTGCCGGTGCGGGCGAAGATCGAGTTGACGCCTTTGATGCCCTGGAGGCGGCTCTCGACCTGTTTGACCAGGATGTCCTGGGCCTGGGGCGAGAGGTTGCCGCGGGCCTTCACATAGACGTTCACCCATTCCGGGTCCTGCTGCAGGAAGAATTCGGAGGGCTTCTTGGCGTTGATGAAGGCGAAGACGATGACGACGATGATCGCGATGGTGCCGAGCACCGTGCGGCCGGGGTGGCGGCCTAGCACGTCGATCATCCGGGCGTAGTAGCCCATGAAGCCCTTCATCTGGCGCGGGTCGCCGCGCTCGGACTTCTCGATCTCGGCCAGGTGATCGGCGTCGACCGCGGCCTTGCGGCCGAAGATCGAACCCAGGGCCGGGGTGAAGATCAGCGCAATGAAGATCGAGGCGCCCAGCACGTAGAACAGGGTCATGGGCAGGAAGCTCATGAACTTGCCGGGGATCGAGTTCCAGAACAGGAACGGCAGGAAGGCGCAGAGCGTGGTCAGGGTGCCGTTCAGCACCGGCCAGAACATGCGCTTGCCGGCGGCGGCGAAGGCCTCCTCCTTGGGCATGCCCTCGGCCATTTTCCGATCGGCGTACTCCACCACCACGATGCCGCCGTCGACCAGGATGCCGACCGCCAGCACCAGGCCGAACATCACCATCTGGTTCAGGGTCACGCCGTTGGCGTTCAGCATCAGGAAGGCCAGCAGGAAACAGGCCGGGATCGCCGCGCCGACCATCAGGCCCTGGCGGATGCCGAGCGTCGTCACGATGATCAGCATGACCAGTATGGTGGCGGTCAGCAGGCCGCTCTCCAGCACCACCAGGGTGCGGCCGATGAAGTCGCTTTCGTCGAAGATATAGTTGGCCTTGACCGTCTCGGGCCAGCGCTTCTGCTCCTCGGCGACGACCTTGCGGACCTCTTTCACCGTGTCGAGGATGTTGGCGCCCGAGCGTTTGGCCACGTCCACCGAGAAGGCGGGCTGGCCGTTGAAGCGGGTGATGAGGGTCGCTTCCTTGAAGGTCCGGCGCACGTCGCCGATGTCGCCAACGGTGATCAGCCGATCGCCGTTCTTCTTGATCGGCAGGGCCAGGATATCTTCCGGCTTCTCGACGACGCCGGGCACCTTCACGGCGAACTTGCCGGTGGTGGATTCCAGGTTGCCGGCAGGGACCAGCTGATTGTTGCGGCCGATCACCTGGGCCAGCTCGCCTGTGGTGACGTTGGCCGCCTCCATCCGCGCCGGGTCGATGGTGACCTCGAGGAACTCCTCGCGACCGCCGTTCAGATAAACCTCCAGCACGCCAGGGGCGCTTTCCAGCCGGTCCTGTAGGGAGCGCGCGATCTGGAACAGGGTCCGCTCGGGCGCGGCGCCCGACAGCACGATGCCGATGATCGGCTCACCCGTGAAATTGGCCTCTTCGATGATCGGTTCTTCGGCGTCCGGCGGGAATTCGCCGCGCGCCAGGTCGACCTTGGCGCGGACCTCGCCCAGGGCCTTGTCCTTGTCGAAGTCGGCCTCGAACTCAAGATTGACGATCGCCATGCTCTGGCGGGCGACCGCGTTCATCTCCTTGATGCCTTCGATCGCCTGGAGTTCGGTCTCCAGCGGTCGCACCAGCAGCCGCTCGGCGTCCTCGGGGCTGACGCCGGGATAGGGCACCACCACCGAGATGAAGGGAAAGTCGATGTTCGGGTTGGATTCCCGCGGCATCGCCAGATAGGCGAACAGGCCGAAGATGCTGGCGATCAGGGTGACGGCCAGCACGACCTTGCGCCGTTTGATCGCGCCGTCGATCAGAGGTCCGATCATCTGCCCAGTCTCCTACCGCGGGATCGCGCTTAGCGCGCGACGCCCACGCGAACCTTTTGACCCTCGGCCACGTACGACTGGCCAACGGTGATGATGCGGACGGGACCTTGCAGGCCCGTCACCCAGATGCCTTGCGGGGTCTCCTCCAGCACCGTGACGGGGGAGAAGGCCACGCGGTTGTCGTCGAGGACGTAGCGGACGCCCTGGCGGCCCTTGGCGTCCAGCACCAGGGACGACAGGGGGATCAGGTGGGCCGGACCAACACCCGTGCCGATCTTGACCGAGGCCGAGAGCCCCGAGCGGATCAGGTTGGGATTGTTGGCCGTGACCTCGACCCGATAGGTGCGGGTCATGGGGTCGGCCTCGCGCGACGCGTAGCGGATGCGGCCCGAGAGGCTCTCGCCCGAGGTCAGCTGAGCCGTGGCGTTGGCCCCGACCCGGACCTTGGAGGCCTCGGTCTCCGGCAGGTCGCCCACGATCAGCAGCGGGTTCAGCTCGATCATGGTGCCGCAGGCCTGGCCGGGCGCCAGATAGGTTCCGATCTCGGCTTCGCGCTTGTCGAACACGCCGTTGAAGGGCGCGCGGATGTTCATCTGCTCCACCCCGATCTCGGCCTGGCGCGCGGCGGCGGCGGCGGCGTCAAGGTTGGCCTGGTCCTGCAGGACCTGGGTCTGGGAGCGGTAGCCCTTGGCGGCGAGATCGGCCGAGGCTTTCTGTTGCAGCTGGCGCGAACGCACGTTGGCGCGCGCCTGGTCGAGCGTGGCTTGGCGGGCGTCGACGTTCAGGCGGCAGAGCACCGTACCCTTGCGCACATAGGAGCCTTCCACCGCCGGGGTCGCGGCGACCACGCCGGCGCTCTCGGACTTGACGACGACGCTGCGAGCCGACTCGGTACGGCCGCGGATCGTGACGATATAGGGCTTGGCGACCTCGGGGGTCAGCACCGCCTGGACGGTCGGATCGGCCGCCTTGGTCTGAACCGCGGTCTTGGCCTCGGCCTTTCCAGCCTTGCCCGCGGCGTTCATGGTCGTCCCGACCACGAAGGCCAGGACGAGCACCCCGACCAGGATCAAGGCGAAGAGGTACTGTGGTTTTAAGCGCATCCAGCCGTTCCCCGAGCGCAGCAGCAATGTCGCGACCGTCCCAATCCGGCCGCACGCCCCAGCTCACCAAATAGGTTGCGTCGCCTTGTTATTCCACCGTTCTGCGAGCGCAAATGAAATCGCGGACAGGTAAGTGGTTCGGCGGATATTGTACCCTTTACGCCATAGGTTCGCAGCACAGCCTTGCGTAGACCTTAACCTGGCGGCACACCACGGCGGCCAGTCTTCGAAGGGAGCCCCCACGTCGTGAAATACCTGCACACCATGGTCCGCGTGGCCGATCTCGACGCCTCGCTCGATTTCTACTGCGACAAACTCGGATTGATGGAGGTCTCGCGCACCGAAAACCCCGGGGGGCGTTTCACCCTTGTGTTCCTGTGCGCCCCGGGCGACGCGGAGACAGCCGCCCAGCGCAAGGCCCCGACCGTCGAGCTGACCTATAACTGGGACCCCGAGGACTATGGCGGCGGACGTAATTTCGGCCATCTGGCCTATGCGGTCGACGATATCTACGCGACCTGCCAGCGGCTGGCCGACGGCGGGGTGACCATCAACCGCCCGCCGCGCGACGGACGCATGGCCTTCGTCCGCTCGCCGGACGGCATCTCCATCGAGCTGCTGCAGGCCGGTCCTGCCAAGCCGCCGGCCGAGCCCTGGGCCTCCATGCCGAACGTGGGTGTGTGGTGAGTGGTCGTCTGGAGGGGCGCTGCGCGCTCATCACCGGGGCGGCCGGCGGCATCGGCCTGGGCTGCGCCGAGGCCTTCGCCAAGGAGGGCTGCGATCTGGTCCTCATGGATATCGACGGCCCGCGGCTGGCCACCGCCGCCGTGGACCTGGCCCAGAGGTCGGGCCGCAAGGTCCATGCGCTGACCTGCGACGTCGCCGACGCCGACGCCGCCCGCGCCGCGGTGATCAAGGCCGCGGCCCTGCTGGGACGGATCGATGTCCTGGTCAATAACGCAGGGGTCCTCGCCCCGGGTGACATCCTCGACGCCGAGCTCGCCGATTTCGACCGGGTGCTGGCGATCAATCTTCGCGCGCCGTTCGTCATCGGCCAGACCGTGGCGCGCCACATGGTCGACGCCAAGATCAAGGGCTCGATCATCAACATGTCCTCGATCAACGCCATCCTGGCGATCCCCAACCAGGTCGCCTACGTGACCAGCAAGGGCGGCATCGGCCAGTTGACCAAGGCCATGGCGCTGGGCCTCGCTCCTTACGGCATCCGGGTCAACGCCATCGGCCCGGGCACCATCGTCACCGACATCCTGAAGGGCGTGATGGAAAACGACGACGCGCGCCGCAGGGTCCTGCAGCGTACGCCGCTCAAGCGCTTCGGCGAGCCGGAGGAGATCGGCCGGGTGGCCGTGTTCCTGGCCAGCGAGGACGCCTCCTACATGACCGGCCAGACCATCTATCCCGACGGCGGACGGCTGGCGCTCAACTACACGGTGCCGGTCGACTAGGGCGTGACAGCCTGAAGCGGATACCGGTTCAGGCGACCGTCACGCTCTACGCTAGAGATCGATCTCGGCGACGATCAGGCGGACGGCGGTGGCGAAGCCCACCTGCGTCCCGGCGGGCGCCAGTAGGGCGTCCTCGCGCGCCAGGGCCGCCTCGCCGCCCGGCCAGGACGCGGCGACGGCTTCCAGCGCCAGCAGCAGGGTCGCCTCGCTCGTGCAGGTGAGGGCGTCGCCGGCGTCCAGCGAGCGCCGCCGGACGTGGGCCCGGGAGACGCCGCGCCGGACCATGATGTTGAGATCACGGATCGGTCCGAACTTCAGGCTGGCCTCGCACCGCGCTTCGCCGGGGAAGGCCAGGGGCGGGGAGGTGGCGTCCATGGTCACGGCCGTCCGCCCGTCGATGCTGAGGCTGAGGCCCGCGCCCTCGATCACGGTCAGCACCCGGTCGATCCCTGGGAAGCTGGAGAACGGCCCGCCCTCCGCCACCTCGGCGATGCTGATCCGCCAGTCGAAAGCGTCCATGGGCGCGCCGGCGGGCTGGACGGCCAGTTCGCGAGTGATCCCGCCGCCGTTCTTCCAGGGGACCGCGATCTGGTCGCCGGCGCGCAGGACGCGTGTCATGGGAGGATGCCCGGCAGGTCCAGGCCCTTCTCGCGGGCGACGTTGAGGGCGATCTCATAGCCTGCGTCGGCGTGGCGCATGACCCCGCTGGCCGGGTCGTTCCACAGCACGCGCTCCAGCCGTTTGGCGGCGGCCGGGGTGCCGTCGGCCACGATGACCATGCCGGCGTGCTGCGAGAACCCCATGCCCACCCCGCCGCCATGGTGCAGCGACACCCAGGTGGCGCCCGAGGCGGTGTTCAGTAGGGCGTTCAGCAGCGGCCAGTCGGAGACCGCGTCGGAACCGTCGCGCATGGCCTCGGTCTCGCGATTGGGGGACGCGACCGAACCCGAGTCCAGATGATCGCGGCCGATCACGACCGGGGCCTTCAGCTCGCCGGAGGCCACCATCTCGTTGAAGGCCAGGCCCAGGCGGTGCCGGTCGCCCAGTCCCACCCAGCAGATCCGCGCCGGCAGGCCCTGGAACTTGATCCGCTTGGCGGCCATGTCGAGCCAGTTGTGCAGGTGGGCGTTGTCAGGGATCAGCGCCTTCACCTTGGCGTCGGTCTTGTAGATGTCCTCGGGGTCGCCCGACAGCGCCGCCCAGCGGAACGGCCCGATCCCGCGGCAAAACAGCGGGCGGATATAGGCCGGTACGAAGCCCGGGAAATCGAAGGCGTTGGTCACGCCCTCTTCCTTGGCCATCTGGCGGATGTTGTTGCCGTAGTCGACGGTCGGCACGCCCGCCGCCTGGAAGTCCAGCATCGACTGGACGTGCACGGCCATGGAGGCCCGAGCGGCTTCCTCCACCTGCTTCGGGTCCTGGTCGCGCATGGCGGCCCAGCGCTCCAGGCTCCAGCCCTTCGGCAGGTAGCCGTTGATCGGGTCATGGGCCGAGGTCTGGTCGGTGAGCAGGTCGGGGCGGATCCCGCGCGCGAACATCAAGGGCAGCAGCTCGGCGGCGTTGCCCAGCAGGCCGACGGAGATCGGGGTCTTGTCGCGGCAGGACCGCTCGATCCAGGCCAGGGCCTCGTCGAGGTCCTCGGTGGAGCGGTCGAGATAGCCGGTGCGCAGCCGCATGGCGATGCTGGCGGGATTGCACTCGATGGCCAGGCACGAGGCGCCGGCCATCACCGCGGCCAGGGGCTGGGCCCCGCCCATGCCGCCCAGGCCCGCCGTCAGCAGCCACTTGCCGGATAGGTCGCCGCCATGGTGCTGGCGGCCCATCTCCACGAAGGTCTCATAGGTGCCCTGCACGATCCCCTGGGCCCCGATATAGATCCAGGAGCCGGCGGTCATCTGGCCGTACATGGCCAGGCCCTTGCGATCGAGCTCGTTGAAGTGCTCCCAGGTCGCCCAGCGCGGCACCAGGTTGGAGTTGGCGATCAGCACCCGGGGCGCGTCGGTGTGGGTCTTGAACACACCGACCGGCTTGCCCGACTGCACCAGCAGGGTCTCGTCGTCCTCCAGCCGGCGCAGGGTCTCGACGATCTTGTCGAAGCTCTCCCAGTCCCGCGCCGCACGGCCGATGCCGCCATAGACCACCAGCTCCTCGGGCCGCTCGGCCACGTCGGGATGCAGGTTGTTCATCAGCATGCGCAGCGGCGCTTCGGTGAGCCAGCTCTTGGCGGTGAGCGTCGTTCCGGTAGCGGGGCGGATGACGCGGGTGGTGTCGAGGCGGGTCATGGAGAACTCAGGCTTCGGCGAAGGCGAGGCACGCCTTCAGGACATCGGTGAGGGCCGCGCGCATGGGGGCGGCCTGGGCGGCGGAATAGGGGGCGGGCCAGGTGGCCGGGGTCGGCGGCTCGGCCGGATCGTCCATGTAGCCCCGGCAGGCGAGTTCCATCTGGATGGCGTGGATTCCCGCCTGCGGTTGGCCGTAGTGGCGAGTGGTCCAGCCGCCCTTGAAGCGGCCGTTGGTGACCCGGGAAAAGCCGCTGGCGTCACAGGCCGCCTCGACGGCGGCAGTCAGGGCCTGATCGCAGCTCGCGCCTGAGCTTGTGCCCAGGTTGAAGTTCGGCAGTTCGCCCTCGAACAGGCGTGGGATCACCGAGCGGATCGAATGGGCTTCGTAGAGCACCACCCTGTCGTGGACGTCGCGCAGGCGAGTCAGCTCGGCCTGCAGGGCGTCGTGATAGGGCGCGAAATAGGTCTCCCGCCGCCGCGCGATCTCGGCGCCGTCCGGGCCGCCGTCCGCGTGGAGCGGCTCGCCGTCGAAGGTGGTGGTCGGGCAGAGTTCGGTGGTTGCCTGGCCCGGATAGAGCGAGGCGCCCGACGGATCACGGTTCACGTCGATCACCGTGCGGCTGATGGCGGTGCGCACGGTGGTCGCTCCCAGGTCGCGGGCGAAGCCGTACAGCCGATCGATCCACCAGTCGGCGTCCTTGCGCGCCAGCCAGGGCGAGGCGAGGCGCTTCTCGATTTCCAGCGGGATCATGGTCCCGGTGTGCGGGAAGCTGACCACCAGGGGCGCCGCGCCGCGATGGACCTCCAGCCACTCCATCACGACACCGCCGGAAGGCTGACGGCCTGGACGGCGTCGATCACCGCGCCCGAGCGCACGAGAGCGATCGCGGCCTCCATGTCCGGATGGAAGTGGCGGTCGTCGGAGAGGTGCGGGACCTGCGCGCGCAGGGCGGCGCGGGCGGCTTCCAGCACGGCGCTGGAGGCCAGCGGCGCGTGGAAGTCGCAGCCCTGGGCCGCCGCCAACAGCTCGATCCCGATCACGGCGGTGGCGTTGTCGACCATGGCCAGCAGCCGCCGCGCTCCGTGGGCCGCCATGGAGACGTGATCCTCCTGGTTGGCCGAGGTCGGGATGGAGTCGACGCTGGCGGGATAGGCCTTCTGCTTGTTCTCGCTGACCAGGGCCGCGGCGGTCACCTGCGGGATCATGAAGCCGGAATTGAGCCCCGGCTTGGGAGTCAGGAAGGCCGGCAGGCCCGATAGGGCCGGGTCCACTAGCATGGCGATGCGCCGTTCGGCCAGGGAGCCGATCTCGCAAACCGCCAGGGCGATCATGTCGGCGGCGAAGGCCACCGGCTCGGCGTGGAAGTTGCCGCCGGACAGGGCCTCGTCGCTCTCCGGGAAGATCAGTGGGTTGTCTGTGACCCCATTGGCCTCGGTGGCGAGGGTGCTGGCGGCCTGGCGCAGGACGTCGAGGGTCGCCCCCATCACCTGGGGCTGGCAGCGCAGGCAGTAGGGGTCCTGCACCCGCTCGTCACCCTGCAGGTGCGAGGCGCGGATCGCCGAGCCGGTCATCAGGGCGCGCAGAGCGTCGGCGGTCTCGATCTGGCCGGCATGGCGGCGCAGGGCGTGGATGCGCGGATCGAAGGGGGTGTCAGACCCCTTGGCGGCCTCGGTCGACAAGGCTCCGGTCACCAGGGCGGTCTGGAACAGCCGCTCGGCCCCGAACAGGGCGGCCAGCGCATTGGCGGTGGAGAACTGGGTGCCGTTCAGCAGGGCCAGGCCTTCCTTGGGCCCGAGCGTCAGCGGCGTGAGCCCGGCCTGGGCCAGGGCCTCGGCGGCCGGCAGCCGCGCCTCTCCGACGAAGATCTCGCCGACTCCGATCACGGTCGCCGCCATGTGGGCCAGCGGAGCAAGGTCGCCCGAGGCGCCCACCGACCCCTGACCTGGAATGACCGGCGTCAGGCCCCTGGTCAGCATGGCTTCCAGCAGGGCGACCGTGGCGGGCCTCACCCCGGAGGCGCCCTGGGCCAGGCTGCCCAGCTTCAGCGCCAACATCAGCCGGATCACCGCGATAGGGGAAGGTTCACCGACGCCCGCGGCATGCGACAGCACGATATTGCGCTGCAGGGTCTCCAGGTCCGCGGCGGCGATGCGGACGCTGGCCAGCTTCCCGAAGCCCGTATTGATTCCATAGACCGGCTCGCCCTTGGCCAGGATCCGCTCCACGGCCGCGGCGCTCTCGGCGATCAGCGGGGCGCAGGCCGGGTCGAGCCTCGCCCCCGCGCCACGGTAGATCGCCGCCCATTCGGCGAGGCTCACCTCACCAGGCCGCATGACGACGTCGTTCATAGTCCACTCCAGACGCGGGCATGGAGCGGGTTGAACCCCATGCGATAGACGAGTTCGGCCGGGCGCTCGATGCCCCAAATGGCCAGGTCGCAGCGTTTGCCGGCCTCCAGGGTCCCGGTCTCCGCGAGCACGCCCAGGGCGCGGGCCGCCTCGCGGGTGACGCCGGCCAGGCACTCCTCGACCGTCAGCCGGAACAGGGTCGCGCCCATGTTCATGGTGAGCAGCAGGGAGGTGAGCGGCGCGGTGCCGGGATTGCAGTCGGTGGCGAGCGCGATCGGCACGCCGGCGGCGCGCAGGGCTTCGATCGGCGGAAGCTTCGTCTCGCGGACGAAGTAGTAGGCGCCGGGCAGCAGGGTGGCGACCACCCCGGCCTGGGCCATGGCGGCGATTCCCGCCTCGTCGAGATGTTCCACATGGTCGGCCGACAGCGCCCCGAACTCGGCGGCCAGCGCCGCGCCGCCCAGGTTGGAGAGCTGTTCGGCGTGCAGCTTCACCCGCAGGCCATGGGCCCGGGCGGCTTCGAACACCCGCCGTGTCTGGGCCAGGGTGAAACCGATCCCCTCGCAGAAGGCGTCCACGGCGTCGGCCAGGCCCTCGGCGGCCACGGCCGGGATCATCTCGCGGCAGACCAGGTCGATATAGCCGTCGGGATCGCCCTTGAATTCGGGGGGCAAGGCGTGGGCGCCGAGGAAGGTGGTCTTGATGGTCACGGGGCGGCGCCGGCCGAGCGCGCGGGCCGCGCGCAGCGACTTCAGCTCGTGCTCCAGCGAAAGCCCGTAGCCGGACTTCACCTCGACGGTGGTCGTTCCTTCGGCGATCAGGGCGTCCAGGCGGGGCAGGGCGCTGGCGACCAGCTCCGCCTCGCTGGCCGCCCGCGTCGCGGCCATGGTCGAGACGATGCCGCCGCCGGCCCGGGCGATCTCCTCATAGGAGGCGCCGGCCAGGCGCAGTTCGAACTCGTGGGCGCGGTCGCCGCCGAACACCAGGTGGGTGTGGGGATCGATCAGGCCCGGCGTGATCCAGCGGCCTTCGCAGTCGATCGTCTCGTCGGTCACAAAGGCCGGCGCCCCGGAGGCTGGCCCTGCATAGACGATCCGGCCGTCGCGGGCGGCGACACAGCCGTCGTCCACCTCGCCCAGCCCCCGCCGCCCGGAGGCGAGCGTGGCGAGGCGGGCGCGGGCCCAGACCCTGTCGCAGCGCATGGCCGCCTCCTTCCCTCGGTCGTCGAATATGTATAGACATATGTCCGAGACGGGAGGCTTGTCCAGTGACCGATCCGACGACGACCCTGTGGTTCGAAAGCGCCCTGCTGGAGACGGGCTGGGTCGACAATGTTCGCCTGACCCTGAGGGATGGCTGTATCGTCCGCGTCCAGGACGGCGTGCCGCGCGAGCCGCATGAGTCGGCCAACGGCCCCGCGGTCCCGGGCCTGCCGAACCTGCACAGTCACGCCTTCCAGCGCGGGATGGCGGGCCTGGCCGAGGTGCGTGGTCCGGACGGCGACAGTTTCTGGACCTGGCGCGAGGTCATGTACCGCTTCCTGGAACGCCTAGGCCCCGATGAGGTCGAGGCCATCGCCGCCCAGGCCTATGTCGAGATGCTGGAGGCCGGCTTCACGCGGGTGGGAGAGTTCCACTACCTGCACCACGACCGCAACGGATCGCCTTTCACAGATCCCGCCGAGATGGCGGCCCGGATCGCCGCGGCGGCCGGCGAAAGCGGCATTGGGCTGACACTGCTGCCGGTGTTCTACGCCCATTCGGGCTTCGGCGGCGCGGACCCGACCCCTGGCCAGGCCAGGTTCATCCACGACATCGATGGCTTCGCGCGCCTGCTCGAGGCCAGCCGCGGGGCGGTCGTGAGCCTCAACGGCGCCGTGGTCGGCCTGGCGCCGCACAGCCTGCGCGCCGTGACCCCCGGCGAGCTGAGCGCGCTCACCGGCCTGGCGGGCGAAGGGCCCATCCACATCCACGTGGCCGAGCAGACGCAGGAAGTGCAGGACTGCCTGGCCTGGTCGGGCCAGCGCCCGGTCGAGTGGCTGATGGCCAATGCGCTGGTCGATCCGCGCTGGTGCCTGGTCCACGCCACCCATGTCACTCTGGAGGAGATCGCCGACATGGCCCGCGCCGGGGCTGTGGTGGGGCTCTGCCCGATTACCGAGGCCAATCTCGGCGATGGCCTCTTCCTGGCGCCGGAGTTCCGCCAGCAGGGCGGGCGATTCGGGATCGGCTCGGATTCCAACGTGCTGATCGATGTCGCCGAGGAACTGCGGACCCTCGAATACGGCCAGCGCCTGGCGCGGCGGAACCGCAATGTCATGGCTGCGGAGCCGGGCGATTCCACCGGGGCGGGCCTGTATCGCGCGGCGCTCACGGGCGGCGCCCAGGCGCTCGGGGTCGGGGCGCCGCGTCTGGCGGTGGGCGAGCCCGCCGACATCGTCACCCTTGACGCCGGCCATCCGGCCCTGGCCGCCCGGCGCGGCGACGCCCTGATCGACAGCTGGGTGTTCGCCGGACGTCAGGGCGTGGTCGACGGGGTCTGGCGCGCGGGCGTCAAGCTGGTCAGCGGCGGTCGCCACCGCGCCCGTGACGCCATCGCCGGCCACTACCGCAAGGCCTTGGCCCGCGTGCTCGCATGAGCGCGCCGCTACATCAGCGCATCCGCCGCGAGATCGAAGCCCAGATCCTCTCCGGCGCCTGGCCGCCGGGCCATCGCATCCCGTTCGAGCACGAGCTGATGGCCAGCCACGGCTGCTCGCGCATGACCGTGAACAAGGCGATGACGGCCCTGGCCGAGGCCGGACTGATCGAACGACGCCGCCGGGCGGGCTCCTTCGTGGCCCGGCCCAAGGTCCATTCGGCGGTGCTGGACATCCCGGACCTGCGCTCGGAGGTCACCCGTCGCGGCCAGACCTACGCCTTCCGGCTGATCTCCAGCCGCCGCCGCGCGGCCAAGGGACCGGCCGAGATCGAGCTGGCGGGCGGCGGAGCCTTGCTGGACCTGCGCGGCCTGCACCTGGCCGCGGGCCGGCCCCTGGCCGTCGAGAACCGCCTGATCAGCCTCAACGTCGCGCCGGAGGCGGCCGAGGTCGACTTCTCGGAGGATCCGCCTGGCGCCTGGCTGCTGGAGCACGTCCCCTGGACCGAGGCCGAGCACCGGATCAGCGCCGTCGGCGCCGACGCCGCCACGGCCAAGCTGCTGGAGATCCCCCGCGGCGCGGCCTGCCTGGCCGTCGACCGCCGCACCTGGCGCGGCCCTGTCCACGTCACCCAGGTCCGCCAGATCTTCCCGGGCGAGGCCTATGACCTCGTGGCGAGGTTCGGGTCATCGCGGGGCGGATAGGCGCCCAAACCCGGATAAGCGCTTCGCGCTTTCCGGGATGACACTCAGGGGCTAGTCGAAAGGGAGCGGCGGATAGGCGTGCTGCGCCCCGCTCGGGTCTTCAACCCGCGCGCCATCGGCGCTCAGATAGTTCGGCCCCACCGGGGCCTTGCCGTGGCCGCCGGGAATGTCCAGCACATAGGTCGGCTGGCAGAGGCCCGAATAGTCGCCGCGCAGAGCCTTCATCAGCGCCTGGCCCTGCGCGATCGTGGTCCGCAGGTGGCCGGTGCCCGGCGCCAGGTCGCCCTGGTGCAGGTAATAGGGCTTGATCCGGGTCTCCACGAAGGCGCGCATCAGCGCGCCCAGGGTCGACGGATCGTCATTGACCCCGCGCAACAGCACGCTCTGGCTGACCAGGGGGATGCCGGCGTCCACGAACCGTGCGCACGCCGCCCGCGCCGCCGGTGTCAGTTCGCGCGGATGGTTGGCGTGGATCGCCACATAGACCGCCTTGTCGGGCCGCCGGAGCGCCGCGACCAACGCCTCGGTGACCGCGGCCGGCTCCACCACCGGCACGCGCGTGTGGAAACGGACCACCTTGACGTGGTCGATGGTGTCCAGCCGGTCCATCAGGTCGCGCAGCCGACGGGCCGACAACACCAGCGGATCGCCGCCGGTGACGATGACCTCCCAGATCTCCGGCCGCGCGGCGATATAGGCGAGGGCGGCGTCCAGTTCGGCGGGCGTGAGCGCGCCCAGGCCCTGCGGCCCGACCATCTCGCGGCGGAAGCAGAACCGGCAATAGACCGCGCAGGTGTGGGTGATCTTCAGCAGCACGCGGTCGGGATAGCGGTGGACGATCCCCTCCACCGGGCTGCGCACCGCATCGCCGATGGGATCGGCGCGCTCGTCGGGATGGACGTCCAACTCATGGATATCGGGCAGGAACTGGCGCGCGATTGGGTCGTCGGCGGTCTCGATCAGTTCGGCCATGGCGGGGGTGATGGCCACGGCGTACTGGGCGGCCACCCGCTCCAGGTTCGGCAGCTGGCCCGGCGAAATCAGCTTGGCCTCGGCGAGCGCCGCCGCGCTGCGCAGGGTCGTCTGGTAGGTCATGGGCCGCATATGGCCCAAGGCGCCGCCTCCGGCAATCAGTCGGTCCCGGCCACAGGGGTCCACAGCACCTGCTCGATCCGGCTCGCCCCGGTCGCCAGCATCACCAGCCGGTCGAAGCCCAGCGCTATGCCGCAGGCCTGCGGCATGTGCTCCAGCGCCGCCAGGAAGTCCTCGTCGAGGGGATAGCGCTCGCCATAGACCCGGGCCTTCTCGTCCATTTCGATCTGGAACCTGCGCCGCTGCTCGGCCGGGTCGGTGAGTTCGCCGAAGGCGTTGGCCAGCTCCACCCCGCACGCATAGAGCTCGAAGCGCTCGGCCACCCGGAGATCGCCCGGCTTGGGCCGCGCCAGGGCCGCCTCGCAGATCGGGTACTCGCAGAGGATGGTCGCCCGGCCCATGCCCAGGTTCGGTTCGATCTTCTCCACCAGCACCCGGCTGAACACGTCGGTCCAGGTGTCGTCGGCGGCCACCCGGATCCCCGCCGCGGCCGCCGCCTGCGCCATGGCGTCGCGGTCGGTGGAGCCGTCCGGCCCAACGCTGGCCAGCAGGTCGATCCCGGCGAACCGCTCGAAGGCTTCCGCCAGGGTCACCCGCTCCGGTTCGACGAAGGGATCGGCGGTCCTGCCGCGCCAGGTCAGGGCCTTGGCGCCGGCCGTTTCGGCGGCGAGCGCCATGAGGGCGGCGCTGTCGGCCATCAGGGCCTCGTAGGTCTCGCCCGCCCGGTACCATTCCAGCAGGGTGAATTCCGGATGGTGCAGCGGCCCGCGCTCGCGATTGCGCCACACCCGGGCGAAGTCGAAGATCTTAGTCTCGCCGGCCGTTAGCAGCTTCTTGGCCGCGAATTCCGGCGAGGTGTGCAGATAGAGCGTCGAGCGTCGGCCGTCGGTGGTGATCGCCTCGGTGGCGAAGGCGTGTAGGTGGGCCTCGTTGCCGGGCGAGACCTGCAGGGCCGCGGCCTCCACCTCGGTGAAGCCGTCGGCCTCGAACCAGGCGCGCAGCCTGCGCTTGATGGCGTTGCGCGCCGTCAGGAACGGGCGGCGGTCGCGATGGCTGTCGGGACGCCACCAGGGCGAGGGTAGGGGGCTCGGCATGAGGCTGTTTACGGTGTCGCAGGCCGCGCGCGAAGCGGGAGAGCTATGGCGATCCTGGCAAGGTTCGCTATAGGGGCGGGCAAAGCATCATCGACGCGGCCGTCGAATCCGCCGCGAACTTGAGGAAGACCGACTTGAAGGTAATCGCCAGCTCTCTGCGCAAAGGCTCCGTCGTCGACATGGACGGCAAGCTCTATGTGGTCCTGAACGCCGAGAACATCCATCCCGGCAAGGGCACGCCGGTGACCCAGCTCAACATGCGACGCATCTCCGACGGGGTGAAGGTCTCGGAGCGCTACCGCACCACCGAACAGGTCGAGAAGGCCTTCGTGGACGAGCGCGACCACACCTTCCTGTACCAGGATGGCGACGGCTTCCACTTCATGAACCCGGAGAACTACGACCAGGTCACCGCCTCGGCCGAGGTGGTGGGCGACGCCGCGCCGTTCCTGCAGGAGGGCATGACCATCCAGGTGGCCACCCATAACGACGTGCCGATCTCGCTGACCCTGCCGCGCACGGTGACCCTGGAGATCGTCGAGACCGAGCCGTCGGTGAAGGGCCAGACCGCCTCGTCGTCCTACAAGCCGGCGATTCTCTCGAACGGCGTGAAGACCACGGTGCCGCCCTACATCGCCGTCGGCACCCGGGTGGTGATCCTCACCGAGGACAACAGCTATCTCGAGCGGGCCAAGGACTGATCGCGAATCCCTTCTCCCCTTGCGGGAGAAGGTGGCCTTGCGGAGCAAGGTCGGATGAGGGGTCTCTCAGAACTCGCCGGCCGGTGTTCGGCCTAGCGTCAACTCAGAAGTCGGACGGATAGGGTCATCGACCCCTCATCCGACCCCGCTCTCGCGGGGCCACCTTCTCCCGCAAGGGGAGAAGGGACGTGAGCATATGTACTAGCGCTTGCGGAACGTCGGGCGCGCGCCGCCGCCGACCCGGGGGCCGTCGGTCTTGTGGCGGTAGGTGATGCGGCCGCGGGTCAGGTCGTAGGGGGTCATCTCGACGATGACGCGGTCGCCGACCAGCGAACGGATGCGGTTCTTCTTCATCTTGCCCGCCGTGTAGGCGAGAATTTCGTGGTCGTTGTCCAGCTTCACGCGGAACCGGCCTTCCGGCAGCAGTTCGACGATCAGGCCGTCGAATTCGATCAGCTCTTCCTTGGCCATACGAGGCCTCCTCTCCGCCGGGACGTCCGGCGAGGTCGTGAAAAATGAAAAACGGGCCGGCGTGAGCCGGCCCGTCTGGCAGTGGCGGGCTTACGCCCGCAAAGGCCTTAGGCGGATTGCAGCTGACCAGCCGACATCTTGCCGCTGCGCTGATCGCGCTCCAGTTCGAAGGCGACGCGTTGGCCTTCGTTCAGGGTGCCCATGCCGGCGCGCTCAACGGCCGAGATGTGCACGAAAACGTCGGCGCCGCCATCATCGGGTTGGATGAAGCCGAAGCCCTTGGTTCCGTTGAACCACTTAACAATACCGGTAGCCATGAGAAGTCCCCTTCCGGGTCTTAATATTACCTCGCGCCAAGAGCGGCCGAGGGATCAAAATTTCGGATGGGGTCGAGGGCAGGTCCGGATGTTCGAGTAAACTCGAACTGGGATAGCGGCCGAACCAAAACGATATTCGATACGGTCGTAGACCATCTACTGAGAAAAAAAGCAATTCCTTTCGACGAACGCCGCGATCAAGCCGCCGTTATCTGCCGGAAGCGGGGCGTCGCCAGGGTTGCGGGAGCGTCTCGACCACACCGCGCGATGGCGCCTATGCCGCGCGCCAATCCGGTGAGAAGCTGCGCCATCTCAGCGGAGATCGCGCCATGAGCCTCTATGTGTTCGCCCTGTTGATCGGCGTGATCGCCGGCCTGCGCGCCATGACCGCGCCCGCCGCGGTGAGCTGGGCCGCGGCGCTCGGCTGGCTGTCGCTCGACGGCACGCCCCTGGCTTTCCTGAGCTTCAAGTACTCACCCTGGGTCTTCACCGCCCTGGCCGTCGTCGAGTTGGTCAGCGACCAGCTGCCCAGGACCCCAAGCCGCAAGGTCCCGGTCCAGTTCGGCGCCCGGATTCTCATGGGCGGCCTTTGCGGCGCCGCCATCGGCGCCAGCCAGGGGCAGCTGGTCGGTGGCCTGATCGCCGGCGCCGTGGGCGCGGTGATCGGAACCCTTGGCGGCTACGAGGCTCGTTCCCGGCTTGTCAGGGCGATCGGCGGCCGGGACTTCCCCATCGCCCTGCTGGAAGACGCCGTCGCGATCGGCGGCGCCTGCCTGATCGTGACCTCGCTCGCCTGATGCCGGCCTTCGACGCCATCGTCGTCGGCGCGGGCCAGGCCGGTCCATCGCTGGCTGTGCGGCTGGCCGGCGCGGGGATGAGCGTCGCCCTGGTCGAGCGCAAACTGTTCGGCGGCACCTGCGTCAACACCGGCTGCATGCCGACCAAGACCCTGGTGGCCAGCGCCTACGCCGCCCATCTGGCCCGCTGCGCCGCCGACTATGGCGTCGTCCTGCAGGGCGAGGTGGGGGTCGACATGGCCCGGGTGAAGGCCCGCCAGGACAAGGTGGTCACCGATGCCCGCGACGGCCTGGAGACCTGGCTGAGGGACGCCAAGGGCGTCACGGTCTTCCAGGGTCACGCCCGGTTCGAATCGCCCAGAGACCTGCGGGTCGGCGACGAGGTTCTGACCGCCCCGCGCATCTTCATCAATGTCGGCGGCCGCGCCCTGGTCCCCGACATGCCGGGGGTGAACGAGGTGGACTACCTGACCAACACCTCGATGCTGGCCCTGGATGTCCTGCCACGCCACCTGGTGGTCGTCGGCGGCAGCTATGTCGGGCTGGAATTCGCCCAGATGTACCGCCGCTTCGGGGCGCAGGTCACCGTGGTCGAGAAGGGGCCGCGCCTCATCGGCCGCGAGGACCCCGACGTCTCCGAGGCCATCCGTGAGATCCTGGAAGGCGAGGGGATCGCCTTCCGGCTGAAGGCCGAGTGCATCAGCTTCCGTCAGCACGGACCCGACATCGCCGTCGGCGTCGACTGCGAGAATGGCGAGCCGGAGGTGCTGGGCTCCCATGCCCTGCTGGCCGTCGGCCGCAAGCCCAACACCGACGACCTCGGCCTGGACAAGGCCGGCGTCGCCCTCGACCCGCGCGGTTACATCGTGGTCGACGACCATCTCCGCACCAATGTGGAGGGGATCTGGGCCATGGGCGACTGCAACGGCAAGGGAGCCTTCACCCACACCGCCTACAACGACTTCGAGATCGTCGCCGCCAACCTGCTGGACGACGACCCGCGCCGGGTCAGCGATCGCATCACCGCCTACGCCCTCTATACCGACCCGCCGCTGGGCCGGGTGGGCATGTCGGAAACCGAGGCCAGGGCGTCCGGGCGCAAGGTCCTGGTCGGGATGCGGCCCATGAGCCGGGTCGGCCGGGCCGTGGAGAAGGGCGAGACCGCGGGCTTCATGCGCATCCTGGTCGACGCCGACAGCCGCGAGATCCTGGGGGCCTCGATCCTGGGGACTTCCGGCGACGAGGCGATCCACGCCGTCCTCGACCTCATGTACGCCAGGGAGCCCTATTCGGTGCTGCAACGCGCGGTGCACATCCACCCGACAGTGTCGGAATTGATCCCGACCATACTGGGCGAACTCAAGCCGCTGTAGGCGCGTTTTGGGAGAAGGACGGCGGCCTTGCGGCGGCCTGAAGGTCCAATGGCTCCCCGAGCAGGACTCGAACCTGCGACAAGTCGGTTAACAGCCGACTGCTCTACCAGCTGAGCTATCGGGGATCACCTTGGAGGCGGCGATATACGTCGCGTCGGGCGACGGCGCAAGCCGGTGTTCGACGTGTCGCAGGAAGGGCTCGAAAAAAGAGCCCGGCCGAGGCCGAGCTTTACGAAGTCGGTGATGGTGGGGTGCCTTCCGGAGAAGACAGCGTCAGGTTCCGCCAACATGGTTAAGTGAGAATTAACGCCCGGAGCAGCCTGCTCCAAAACGCCGCGTCGGAGCGGGCGGGCCTTGAGGCGGCGGGGCGATCTCCGCTAGTCAGGATCGGCGCGGCGTGCGGTCCGGGAGCAGACGGAAATGCGTATCCATTTCACGGGCGTGGCCGGGGCCGGGATGAGCGCCGTGGCGCTGCTGATGCGCGACGCCGGCCACGAGGTTTCGGGTTCCGACGAGGACGTCTTCCCGCCCATGTCGACCTATGTGGAAGCCCTGGGCTTTCCCTTCCATCGTCGGTTCGACGCCGCGAATCTCCCGGCCGAGCTGGACGTCCTGGTGCTGGGGACCAGCGCCAAGCTGGGCGCCGAAACCAATACCGAGGTGATCGCCGCCCGCGCTCGCGGCGTGCGGGTCACCACCTTCGCCGAGATGCTGGGGGAGGCGACTCTGGGCCGCGAGGTGACGGTGGTGGCCGGCTCCTTCGGCAAGTCGAGCTGCACGGCGCTGATGGCCCATGTCCTGCGCCAGGCGGGGAACGATCCGGGCTGGATGGTCGGCGCCATCTCGCCGTCCCTCCCGGAGACCGGCCATTGGGGGCGCGGGCAGGTGGTGCTGGAGGGCGATGAGTACATCGTCTCGGGCGCCGATCGCCGGTCCAAGTTCGCCCTCTACCATCCCGACCATCTGCTGCTGACTTCGCTGATCCACGACCACGTCAACGTCTTCCCGACCATCGCCGACTACGAGGCGCCCTTCCTCGAGCTGCTGCAGGGCCTGCCCATGAGCGGCCTGGCCGTGCTGCAGGATCATCCGGCGATCCGCGCGGTGGCCCATCACACGAAGGCTCGCATCGTCTGGTACGACACCGCCGCGTGCGACGGATGGTTCAGCCGCGACGTCACGTTCGGCGAGACCACCAGCTTCGTCCTGGTCGCCCCGGACGGCGGCGAGATCGCCCTCCGCACCCAGCTGCTCGGCGCCCACAATGTGGAGAACATCGTCGGCGTGGCGGCCTATCTGTTGGAGCGCGGCCTGGTGAGCCCCGACCAGCTCGCCCGCGCCCTGGAGAGCTTCGGAGGCATCCGCCGGCGGCTGGACCGGCTGACCACGGCCTCGAAGGTGCCGCTGATCGAGGGCTTCGGCTCGTCGTACGAGAAGGCCCGCTCGGCCATCGAGGCCATGCAGCTGCACTATCCCGACCGGCCGCTGATCGTGGTCTTCGAGCCCCACACCTTCTCCTGGCGCTCCCGCGACGCGCTCAGCTGGTACGACACAGTGTTCGCCGGTGCGGCCCAGGTGCTGATGATCCCACCGCCCACCCACGGGGCGGCCAGCCATCACCAGTCCACCCACGAGGAGATCGTCGCGCGCACTGCCGGCGCCGGCGTGGCGGTCCAGGGCGTGACCACCGCCGAGGACGTCATCGCCGCGCTCTCGGAACTGCACGGCGACGAGGCCGTCCTGCTGCTATCCTCCGGCCCCCTGCTGGGTCTGCCCGACAGCCTGCCGCCGGTGTTGGACAGGCTGTACGGGGAAGCCGTCGCCGCCTAGGCCGCAGCGATCCGAGCCGCGATCAGCGGCTCCAGCCACGCGCCGCGCTCGATGATGCCCATGTGGGTCGTTCCCGGCAGGACCGCGAGTTGCGCGCCGGGGATCAGCCGCTTCATCTCCGCGGCGTGCTCGATGCGGGTGAAGTCGTTGTCGCCGATGGCCAGCAGCGTCTTGGCGCGGATGGCGCCCAGCTGGGCCGGGGTCCAGCCCTCCCAGGAACCCAGCATGGCGTTCAGCTTCTCCAGCACCGGGAAGAAGGTCTCCGGCTTGGGATTATGCTTGTTGTAGTTGGCCTGCCAGGCGGCGAAGTCGGCCTCGGTCGGCAGCAGTGGGACCAGTTCGGCCGAAGGTTCCTTGATCTCGCCGCGCTGCAGCTTCGCCAGTTCCGGCAGCATGCCGTCGAGATTGAAGGTCGTGCCCACGGCGGTCAGGCTGGCGACCAGGGCCGGATGGCGGATCGCCACGCCGGTCGCGATCATCCCGCCCAGGCTGTGGCCGAACAGGTGGGCCTGCTTGACGCCCAGATGCTTGAGCACACCGGCCACGTCGTCGCTCATGCGCTCGAGCCTGAACGGGCCCTCGCGGTCGCCGGTGTGCCCATGGCCCTGCGGCTCGATGGCGATGATCGGCCAGGTCTTCGAGAACCGGGGGATGATGTCGGCGGTGAAGGCGGTGTCGATCGCCATCACCCCGCCGGGTAGCAGCACCATCGGCGTCTTGCCGGACGTCGGCGATCCGCCGTGCAGCTCGTAATAGACGCTCAGGCCGTCGACCTCGGCGTGGCCGCCGGCCTTTGTCTTGGTTTCCATCGCAAATCCCTTGTCGCTCATGGCAAGGCCGGCGGCCATCGATGCGCCCCCGGCCAGCATCAGCCGGCGGCTGGAGCCTTGCGGTGTCGGTTTCATCCACGGTCCTCCGGTCTGGGTTACACCGGAACGACGAGCGGGGACGCCCCGACCCGACATCAGGCCGAGAGAATAGTCGACCTCACCGCGTCGTTGCGGTCAGTGGCGCGCCGGGATCGGCTGCACATACTCTCCGCCGGCGGCCTCGGCCTCTTTGAACTGCGCCCGCTTGGGACCGAGATAGCCGAACAGGAAGGCGGCGACCTTGCGCATCTGGATCTCCTCCGAGCCCTCGGTGATCCGGTAGCGGCGGTGGTGGCGGTAGATGTGCTCGAAGGGCTTGTGGCGCGAATAGCCGATGCCGCCGTGCACCTGCATGGCGCGGTCGGCGGCCTCGCAGACCAGGCGGTTGGCCCAGTAGTTACACATCGACACCTTGTCGGAGATCGTCCGCTCGATCTCCTTGTGCTCCATGCGGTCCATGTCCCAGGCGGTCTTGCGGATCAGCAGGCGCAGCATCTCGCACTGGGTGGCCAGCTCCACCAGCGGGAACTGGATGCCCTGGTTGTCGGACAGCGGCTTGCCGAACGGCTTGCGGGCCCGGGCATATTTCACGCTCTCCTCGATGCAGAACACCGCCGCCCCCAGCGACGACGCCGCCTGGCGAATGCGGTTCTGGTGCACGAAGCTCTGTCCCAGCCCCAGCCCGCGGTCGATCTGGCCCCAGTAGCTGTCCTCGGGGATCCAGACGTCGGTGAAGCTGACCCGCGGGTGGTCGGTGGGCATGTTGAAGGTCCAGAGATACTCCTCGACCTTCACGCCGGGGGTGTCGGCCGGGACGATGAAGCAGGTGATGCCGGTGGCGTCGCCGTCCTTGCCGCTGGTGCGGGCGAAGACCATGACGTGGGTCGCCACGTGCATGCCCGTGGTCCACATCTTTTCGCCGCGGATCAGCCAGCCGGGCTTGCCGTCCTTGTCCTGGCGGACGGCGGTGGTCTCCATGAAGGTGGCGTCCGAGCCGTGATTGGGTTCGGTCAGCCCGAAGCCCGTGCGCATCTGGCCGGCCAGCAGCTTGGCGCCGTCGCGGTCATATTGGGCGTTGGTGGCGAACTCCTTGAACATCAGGATGAAGGGGTTGTTGCCGACGATGGAGTGCTCGTTCTGCAGGTCGTTGTGCAGGCCCAGCCCCTTGGCCGCCAGGTGCTCGCGGATCACCGCCATGTCCAGGTTCGAGCCGCCCTTGCCGCCCATCTCGGTGGGCCAGGCGTAGCGCAGGTGCCCGGCCTCGTCGGCGAGCTTGCGGGCTTGGCCCAGCAGCTCCTCCCACTCCTTCTTCGGCAGGCCGCCGGCGTCCCAGTCGGTGCGCTCGTATTCGCGCCGATGGTCGAAGTAGCGGATGTTGTCGTCCTTCTGCTCCAGCGGCTTGATCTTGGCCTCGATGAAGGCGTCCAGTTCCCCCAGGTAAGCTTCGAGTTCCGGGCTGATGCTGAAATCCATGGGTATCTCCTCCGATACGGGCCGACGTCTTTTTGGCCGTTTACAAGCCGGCGCCGAACGCTGCAGATCGTTGGATTAGATCACGTCAAAGGTTCCCCGGCGTCATGGAAGACACCATTTTTTCAAGCCTTTCGCGGCTGGCTCCCCAGCTGGTCGAGGGCGGTGAAACCATTGAGGATCTGCAGCGCCTTTCCGGGGGCGCCAGCATGGAGACCTGGGCCTTCGCGGTGGCTGGGCCGGGCCGCCGCGAGGAGATGATCCTGCGCCGCAGGCCGGGCGGTCCCATCGACGAGGACGCCTCGCGCTCGGTCTCGCTGGCCACCGAGGCGGCCCTGATCGTTGCGGCCCACGGGACGGGCGCGCCGGTCGCACCCCTGGTCCACCTGGCCGGACCCGACGACGGCCTGGGGGAGGCCCACATCACCAGGCGGATCGCCGGCGAGACCCTGGGCCGCAAGATCGTCACCGATCCGAAGTTCGAGGCTGTGCGGCCCAGCCTGGCGCGTCAGTGCGGCGCCATCCTGGCCCAGATCCATTCGGCCAAGGCCGACCTGCCGCTGAAGACCGTCGACTTCCTGGGCGAGCTGGAGCGCTACGAGGCGGTCTACCGCCAGTCGGGCGCCGAGCGGCCGATCCTGGAGCTGGCCTTCCAGCACCTGAAGAAGCACGCCCCGCCGCCGGTCGAACCGGTGCTGCTGCACGGCGACTTCAGGAACGGGAACCTCATCGTCGACCCGGAGAAGGGCGTCGCCGCCGTGCTGGACTGGGAACTCTCCCACTACGGCGATCCGGCCGAGGACCTCTCCTGGATCTGCGTCAATTCCTGGCGGTTCGGGAAGGCCGAGCTACCGGTCGGCGGCTTCGGCCACTACGCCGAGCTGCTGGACGGCTACGCGGCCGGCGGCGGGGCCGAGATCCCGCTCTCGCGCGTTCTCAGATGGCAGGCGCTGGGCTCGCTCAAATGGGGGGTGATGTGCCTGATGATGTATGCGAGCTACGCCACCGGAGCCGAGTCCTCGGTCGAGCGGCCGATGATCGGGCGCCGCGTCTCGGAGACCGAAATCGACCTCGTCATACTCATGGAGAACGGCCTGTGATCGAGAATCCCCGCGCCGACGAGCTGGTGGAGGCGGTGGCCCGCTGGATCGATTCCGTGCGGCCGGGCCTGCCGCCCCGCGACGCCTTCCTCGCCCGGGTGGCGGCCAATGTGCTGAGCGTGGTCAAGCGCGAGCTGACCCTGGGGCCGCAGGCCGAGGCCGCCGCCACCGCGCGCCTGGCCGGCCTGCTGGGCCACGAAGGCACGCTGGCCGAACTCAACGCCGAACTCTGCGCCAGGCTGCGCGACGGGGCCATGGACCGCGACACCCCGGGCCTATTGGCGGCGCTGAAGGCCAACATCGTCGAGCAGATCGCCATCGACCAGCCGAACTACGCCCCCGAACCCGCCCGATGATCGCCGACCGCGCCGCCTGCGAGGCCCTGGACCGCGCCGATCCCCTGGCCGGACGCCGGGCGTTGTTCGACCTGACTCCGGGCCAGATCTATCTCGACGGCAATTCCCTGGGCGCCCTGCCGCGCGCCGTGAAGCCACGACTGGAGGCCGCCGTCCAGGCCGAGTGGGGCAGGGACCTGATCAAGAGCTGGAACACGGCCGACTGGATCAATCTGCCGGCGCGGGTGGGGGCCAGGATCGCCCCCCTGATCGGCGCCGCGCCCGACGAGGTGATCGCCGCCGACTCCACCTCGGTGAACATCTTCAAGCTGGCCGCCGGGGCGCTGAAGCTTAGGCCCGGCCGCAAGGTCATCGTCACCGAGCCCGGCAACTTCCCCACCGACCTCTACATCCTGCAAGGCCTGCGCGACCTGATGGGCGACGTCGAGTTGCGGGTGGTCGAGCCGGGCGGCCTGGAGGCCGCGCTCACCGATGAGGTGGCCCTGCTGCTGCTGACCCATGTCCACTACAAGACCGGCCGGGTCCACGACATGGCCCGGCTGACCGCCCAGGCCCATGCGGCCGGCGCCCTGGCCCTCTGGGACCTCAGCCACTCGGCCGGCGCCTTGGCTGTGGATCTCAACGGCTGCGGGGCGGACCTGGCGGTCGGCTGTGGCTACAAGTACCTGAACGGCGGCCCCGGGGCGCCGGCCTTCCTGTTCGTCGCCAGACACCTGCAGGCCGGTTTCCAATCTCCGCTCACCGGCTGGATGGGCCATGCGACGCCCTTCGCCTTCGGCGACGACTACGCCCCGGCCAGGGGCGTCCTGCGCGGCCTCTGCGGCACGCCCTCGGTCCTGGGTCTGACCGCCCTGGAGGCGGCGCTGAGCGTGTTCGACGGCGTCGACATGGCCGAGATCCGCGCCAAGTCCATGGCCCTGGGCGACCTCTTCCTCGACCTGGCGCTCGCCCGCTGTCCGGAGTTCGGCCTTGGCTGCGCCCGCGACGCCCGCCAGCGCGGCAGCCAGGTGGCGCTCACCCATCCCCACGGCTATCCGATCATGCAGGCCCTGATCCATCGCGGGGTGATCGGCGACTTCCGCGCCCCCGACGTGCTGCGCTTCGGCTTCACCCCGCTCTATGTCGGCTATGCCGATGTCTGGGACGCCGTGGAGATCCTGGCCGACATCATGGCCAATGAGCAGTGGCGCGAAGCGCGGTTCCATGAGATCGCGGCGGTGACATGAACGACAAACTGCACACCCCGCCGCCGATGAGCTACGGTGACTATCTGGGCCTCGACACCCTGCTGTCGGCCCAGCGCCCGCGTTCGTCCGAGCACGACGAACTGCTGTTCATCATCATCCACCAGGCTTCGGAGCTCTGGCTGAAGCTATCGATCCACGAGCTGTCGGCCGCCCGCCAGCACATCCGCGACGACGACCTGGGCCCGGCCTTCAAGATGATCGCCCGCGTCAGCCGCATCCAGGGTCAGCTCATCCAGTCCTGGGACGTGCTGGGCACCATGACGCCTAGCGACTACCACGCGCTGCGCCCGCACCTGGGCCAGAGCTCGGGCTTCCAGTCCTTCCAGTACCGGATGCTGGAGTTCCTGATGGGGGCCAAGGACGCCACCATGCTGCGTGTCCACGAGGGGACCGAGGTCCATGGCCTGCTGGCCGAAGCCCTGGCCGCACCCAGCCTCTATGACGAGTGCGTCCGGCTGCTGTCCCGCCGCGGTTTCGACCTGCCGGCCGACCTGTTGGAACGCGACCTGCGCGAACCCCACGCTGAACACCCTGCGGTCGAGGCCGCCTGGATCGCCGTCTATCGCGATCCCGATCGCTACTGGGACCTCTACGAACTGGCCGAAAAGCTGGTCGACCTGGAGTTCCGCTTCCAGCAATGGCGTTTCGCCCACCTGAAGACCGTCGAACGCATCATCGGCTTCAAGCAGGGCACCGGCGGCAGCGCCGGCGCGGCCTACCTGGCCAAGGCCCTGGAGGGCTCGTTCTTCCCGGAACTGTTCAAGGTCCGGACGGCGCTCTGAGCATGATCGACGCCCTGCTCAACCGCATGATCAAGGTCGGCGACCTCACCGTGCATCTGCCCGGTGGCGTCTCCAAGCGAGCCGGCGACGGGACGGGGACGCCGGTGGTGATCCGCTTCACCGGCCGGGGCGTGCGGCGGACCGTGGCCAATCCCAGCCTGGGTCTGGCCGAGGCCTATATGGACGGCGACCTGGTCATCGAGCAGGGGACCCTGTGGGACCTGCTGGAGATCGTCGGCAAGGGCGGCAGCCGGGGGCTCAAGGGCCGCGGCTCGTGGCTCAAGCGCGCGCGGCGGGCGGTCAAGCGCAAGATCCAGCAGGCCAATGACCGCACGGCCGCGCGCCGCAATGTCGCCCATCACTACGATCTCTCCAACGACCTCTACCGGCGCTTCCTCGATACGGACATGCAGTATTCCTGCGCCTATTTCGCCCGGCCCGACATGACGCTGGAAGAGGCCCAGGCGGCCAAGAAGGCGCATATCGCGGGCAAGCTGAACCTCAAACCCGGCCTTTCCGTCCTCGACATCGGCTCGGGCTGGGGCGGCATGGGCATGACGCTCGCCCGCGACCACGGCGCGCAGGTGACGGGCGTCACCCTCTCAGTCGAGCAACTGGAACTGGCTCGGGGCCGCGTCCAGGAGGCTGGCCTCGCCGACAAGGTCGCCTTCGAGCTGAAGGACTATCGCGACCTCGACCGCCCCTTCGACCGCATCGTCTCGGTGGGCATGCTGGAGCATGTGGGCGAGCCGCATTTCCGCGAGTATTTCGAGACCGTCAAACGCCTGCTGGCCGACGACGGGACGGCGGTGATACACGCCATTGGCCGGGCCGGCGGACCAGGCCTGACCAACGCCTTCACCCACAAGTACATCTTTCCGGGCGGCTACATCCCGGGCCTGTCGGAGATCGTCTCGGCGGTGGAGGACGCGGGCCTCTGGATCACCGACATCGAGATCCTGCGCCTGCACTATGCCGAGACCCTGAAGAACTGGCGGCTGCGGTTCCTGGCCGACCCCGATATCCCCGCCCTCTATGACGAGCGTTTCCGCCGCATGTGGGAGTTCTACCTGGCCTCGGCGGAGATGGGTTTCCGCTACGGCGGCCACATGGTCTTCCAGATCCAGCTCGCCCGGCGCGTCGACGCCCTGCCGATCACGCGGGACTATATGCGCGCCTAAGCCGCGACCGCCGCCGCCCAGCCTTTGGGCGCCGGGGCGCCAATCCACCGTCCAGATCCAAATCTAATGAAATAGCGATTGTCCGCTCGGCGTGCTCCTCTGCTCCCTGCGTCCCATTGCAATGCGGGTGGGGATATTATGGATCGTGGATTGTTGGCCGCCGGGCTGGGCGTTTCGCGCCGGTCGTTTCTGGAGGGCCTCGGCGGGGTGGGCGGATCCAGCCTGCTGCTGGCCGGGATGAGCGCCCTGGGATTCGGGATCGCCTCGGCCCAGGCCGCGCCGCCAGTCCTGTCGGGGGGCGGCGGCAAGAAGGTCGCGGTGTTGGGAGCAGGCGTCGCCGGCCTGACGGCGGCCTATGAACTCTCCAAGGCCGGCTACGACGTCACGGTCATCGAGGCCCGCGAATTCGCCGGCGGCCGCTGCCAGACGGCGCGCAAGGGCTTCAAGCTGACCGAGCTGGGCGGCGAGACCCAGGTCTGCGATTTCGACGACGGGAACTACATCAACCACGGCCCCTGGCGGATTCCGTACCACCACCAGTCGACCCTGCATTACACCAAGGAATTCAACATTCCGCTGGAGGTCTTCGTCAACGACAACGACGCCTCCTACCTGATGTTCGGCCGCGGAACGGGGCCGCTGGCCGGCAAGCCGATCCGCAAGGGCCAGGTGGCCGCCGATATCCGCGGCGGGGCCGCCGAAATCCTCGCCAAGTCGATCAAGCAGGGCGCGCTCGACCAGCAGATGACCGCCGAGGACCGCGAGCAGTTCCTGGCCTACGTGGTCCAGGAGGGCTACCTGACCAAGGATCTGGCCTATAGGGGCACGGAGGGCCGCGGCTTCGACCTGCCGCCCGGCCCCCTGATGGATCCCGGCCCCGGCAAGCCGTCCACCCCCAACAGCTTCACCGACGTGCTGCACTCCGGCGCCTGGCGCACCCTGGCCTCGGTCAGCGGCTGGGAGCAGCAGCGCACCATGTTCCAGCCGGTCGGGGGCATGGACCGGATCGCCAAGGGTTTCGAAGCCGCCATCGGCCAGTTGATCAAGTACTCGACCCAGGTGAAGAGCCTGAAGCAGAACCCCAAGGGCGTGGAGATCGCCTTCGTCGACGGCGACGGCAAGGCCGGGACGCTGAAGGCCGACTACTGCATCTGCACCATCCCGCTTTCGGTCCTGCGCCAGCTCGACGTGCAGGCCTCCAAGCCGTTCAAGGAAGCGATCGGGCAGGTCTCCTACGCCCTGGTCGGCAAGATCGGCCTGCAGATGAAGCGGCGGTTCTGGGAAGAGGACCATCACATCTATGGCGGTCACGTCTATTTCGACGACCCCGAGATCAACTCCATGACCCTGCCGTCCACGGGCTTCCAGGGCCGCAAGGGCGTGCTGCTGGGCTACTACAATTTCGGCGCCCAGGCCGCGAAGGTCAGCGCGCTTTCGCCCGCCGAGCGCCGCGCCCTGGCGGGCCGGGCCGGCGACCGGGTGTTCCCTGGCTATTCCGACAACATCGACAGCGCCTTTTCCGCCTCCTGGCACCTGATCGAGCACAATCTGGGCGGCTGGGCCCAGTGGAGCGACGAGGCGCGGGCCAGCGCCTATCCGATCCTCTGCGAGCCCGATGGCCGGCTCTACCTGGCCGGCGAGCACATGAGCTACATGACCGGTTGGCAGGCCGGCGGGATCGAGAGCGCCTGGCAGCAGATCGCCAAGCTGCACGCCCGGGCGCACGCGGCGTGAGGGGAGCCATGCGTGTTGTTCCCGTGCTCGCGCTTGTCGCCGCCAACCTCTGCGCCCAGCCGGCCGCCGCCGCCGACGGCGCCAGCCTCTACAAGGACAACTGCGCCGCCTGCCATCGCCCGACCGGCCAGGGGATACCCGGCGCCTTCCCGGCGCTGGCCGGCAGCAAGTTCGTGCAGGGCGATCCCAAGGAGCCGATCGGCCGGGTGCTGCACGGGCGCGGCGGCATGCCGTCCTTCCAGGACGAGCTGACGGACCTGCAGATCGCGACGATCCTCAACTATGTACGCGTGTCCTGGGGCAACAAGGCCAAGCCCATCAACCCGACCCAGGTGACCACCCTGCGCGGCGGCCGTCGGGAGAATCCCAAGGCGACGCTACAGGCGCACTGAATCGCCGGACCTCGGCTATCGGTCGTCGAGCACCGGGCGACGCAGGCCCTCGTCCTTCAACAGCGCGCCGGTGGCCAGGCCGCAGATATCCAGGCTGCGGGCGAGGACCTTGGCGTTGGCCTCGAACAGTTCGGCCGGCGTGCGTAGGTCCGGTAGCTCCGCCAGATACTCCAGCCAGATGTCGCAGCCGCACTTCCAGAGCTCGAAGCCCTCCTGGAGCGCCTTTCCGGCGAGGGCTGCTGTGGGGTCGGTCTCGGTCGTTGGACTGGGCATGGTGCGGCTCCGGGGCTCTCCGTCAACGACACAATCATCGGGCCCGCGACTTTGATCCCGCTCAATCGCGCGCCGATTATCTGGCCACCGCCCGCTCGGCCTTCGCCGCGTCGTGAAGCGGGAGGTCGGGCGGGAAGGGCAGTTTCGACCGGTGCCGCCGAAACGATCCTCACGCCTCGGTGCGTCGTCATCAAATTCGGGACCGCGAATTGGCCGCTGGAAGCGCGTCGCGTTCGGAGCCTCGTCCCAGACGAGCGCGCCTTCGAGGTGGCGCTGGCTCGCCTCTGCGCAGGCTCCGGCGAGCCCCGCACCTTGATGCGCTCTCTCCGCAAGGTGGTGGATGCGGACGGCGAGTTGGACCCAGAGGAGGTCGCCTTCGCCAGCTATATCCAGAGGAAGCTCATGGAGGCGGGGCGGCTTTAGCCGTTCGGCGCGATGGGAGAATGCGTCAGAGGGCAGGGCCTCGATTCGCCCGCATGCTGGCGCGAAGCTCCCGGCGGACTAACGAAACGCTGACGCGCCGAAAGCACTGACGCACGTGGCGCTCTAAGTCGTCGAGGAAATTTGGAGGCCTGACCGAGAATCGAACTCGGGTGCACGGATTTGCAGTCCGCTGCGTAACCACTCCGCCATCAGGCCGCCGCCGGTTGTTCGCCGGAGAGGGCGGATCGCTAACAGAACGTCCCGCCGGGGGCAATCTCTGCCGCAAGCGTGTTGCGTTACGGTTAAGCGCGGACCCGTCGCATTGCCTTCGCCGAGGGCGGCGACCTATAAGCGCACTTCGAATTCAACCCGCCAGGAATCGTCCGAGGACCCATGGCCGCAGATTTCGCCGCCGCACGGCTGAACATGGTCGAGAGCCAGGTTCGCACCAACGACGTCACCGATGTCCGGATCCATGACGCCATGCGGGCCATCCCCCGCGAGCAGTTCGCGCCGGACAAGGCCTTCCAGGCCTATACCGACGCCGACCTGCCCTATGCGCCGGGCCGATTCCTGCTGCGTCCGCGCGAGGTCTCCAAGCTGCTCCAGGCGCTCAAGCCCAAGGCCGGCGAACGGGCTCTGGCCATCGCCGCGCCCTATGCCGGCGCCGTGCTGGAGGCCATGGGCCTGAGCGTCGAGCATCTTGACGGCGCCGACCTCACCGCCGTTTCGGGCGCCAACTACGACATCGTCGTGGTCGAGGGCGCGGTGACCAAGGCCCCCGAGGCCTGGACCCGGGCCCTGGCCCTGGGCGGTCGCCTGGGTGTGATCGAGCGTGAAAATGTGACCGCAAAGGCCGCCTTGTACGTCCGCGCCGAGGACGGCGTGGGGCGCCGGACCCTGTTCGACGCCATGGCCCCGTTCCTCGAAGGCTTTGAACCGCAACATGGTTTCGCCTTCTAACCAGGTTGTGAAACACACCCGAAACCTTGGCGTGAAAAAAGCTTAAGGTCGCGGCCTCTAGTCCGCGACGGTTTCGCCGGTCATATAGGGCGCGGTCTCTCTACGCCGTTTCGGGGATAAGCATGTTCAATAGTCGTCGCGGAGCTTTGCTCGCCGCGGTCTGTCTCGCGGGCCTTGGCTGCGCTGCCCCCGCCTTCGCCGAAACCTTGGCCGAGGCCATCGCGCTCGCCTACGACTCCAACCCGACCCTGCAGGCCCAGCGCGCCACGCAGCGGGCGTTGGACGAAGGCTACGTCCAGGCGCGCACGGGCTACCGGCCGACGCTCTCGGCCAGCGTCCAGGGCTCCTACTCCGAGACCCGTACGCCCGGCGGCGTTCCGCAAAGCGGCGGCGTGCGGCTGTTCGGGCCGATCGAGGACAACTCCGGCTCGGCGACCTTCAACCTGACCCAGCCGCTCTTTACCGGCGGACGCACCGCCGCGGCGGTCTCCGCCGCCGAGGCGGATATCTTGACGGGCCGCGAGAACCTGCGCCGGATCGAGTCCCAGGTGCTGGCCAATGTCATCACCGCCTATGTCGACACCCGCCGCGATATCGAGGCCCTGCGCATCCGCCAGGAGAACGTCCGGGTCCTCGAGCGCCAGCTCGAGGAATCCAAGGCCCGCTTCGACGTCGGCGAGATCACCCGCACCGACGTCGCCCAGTCCGAGGCTCGCCTGGCCGCCGCTCAGTTCCAGTTCTCCCAGGCCCAGTCCCAGCTCGCCATCAGCCGCGCCAACTATGCCGCCGTGGTCGGCCAGAATCCCGGCGACCTGGCTCCCGAGCCCTCGCTCGCGGCCCTGATGCCGACCGACGTGGCCCAGGCCTTCGACGCGGCCGAGAATTCCAGCCCGCAGATCCGCGGCGCCGAATACACCCAGCAGGCCAGCCGCGCGCGCCTGGCCGGCGCCCGCGCCGAACGCATGCCGAGCCTCGCCCTGCGCGGCACTGTCGGCTGGAGAGGCCAGGCCGATCCGCTCGAGACCGAGGACTATGCCCGCGATGTCACCGGCGCGGCGGTCCTCACCGTGCCGCTGTTCACCGGCGGCCTGACCAATTCGCGGGTCCGCGCCCAGATCGAGCGCAACAACGTCGACCGAATCGGCGTCGAGACCGCCCGCCGCAACGTGCTGCAGGGGCTGACCCAGTCCTGGAGCCAGCTCATCGCCGCCCGCGCTAATATCGGCTCCAGCGACGAGCAGGTCCGCGCCGCGCGCATCGCCGCCGAAGGCACCCGCCAGGAACAGCAGGTCGGTCTGCGCACCACCCTCGACGTCCTGAACGCCGAGCAGGAGCTGCGCTCCGCCGAGCTGGCCCAGGTCAGCGCCCGCCGCGACGAGTATGTGGCCGCCACCAATGTCCTGGCCCTGATGGGCCGGCTGGAGGCGCCGAATCTCACCCCGACAGTCACCCGCTACGACCCGAAGACCAACTTCTCCAAGCTCCGCTTCACCTGGGGCTGGGTGCCGTGGGAAGAGCCGATCGCCATCGTGGACGGCGTGCTGACGCCCAAGCCGGTCGAAAAGCCAATGGAAGCCGCGCCGACCGCGCCGAAGTAAGCGGCCATTCGCCGCAAGACTTCGCCTGACAGGCGAATACGCGCTTGCGAAGCTTGGCGGAAATTGCAGGATCACCTGCACGCGCCTACCGTGACGCGTACGGATTCTCTCATCGCTCCAGCGACGGCCCAGCATATGTCCGACCAGACTTCGCAAGAACCGACGATGGAGGAGATCCTAGCCTCCATCCGGCGCATCATCTCGGAGGATGACGCACCCGCGGATGGGGCTGCGCCTGCCGAGGAGGAGGCGGAGCCCGAAGCTGTGGCGGAAGCCGCCCTGCCGGAGCCCGAACCCGAGCCGGAGCCGGAGCCCGAGGATGACGGCGTCCTCGAGCTGACCGAGAAGGTCGGCGATCTCGATGTCTACACCCCGGGCGCGGCCGAGCCGGAGCCTGAACCCGAGCCGCTGGCGGCCTATGAGCCCGAGCCGGAACCCGAGCCGCCCTATGAGCCGCCGCCCGTGGCGCCCGGCGAGGGCCTGGTCGGCGACATCGCCGCGGCCGCCGCGGCTTCGGCCTTCGGACGGCTCTCGAAAACCATCCAGATGCCGGCCGAGGGCCGCACCCTGGAAGACGTCGTGCGCGAACTGCTGCGGCCCATGCTCAAGCAGTGGCTGGACGACAACCTGCCGCAGATCGTCCAGGCGACGGTGGACCAGGAAGTCGAACGCATCGCCCGCGGGCGGTAGGCCACCACCCAAATCGACCAGGCCAAATCCAATCCGCCCTCTCCGTGAAAACCGGGGAGGGCGGTCTTGACTCATCCCGCTTCCGCTGGCCGGAGCGAGAATGTAAGCACCGCAGCGAAATGCTTGAAAAAAACTTCGATCCCAAGACCGCCGAACCGCGCCTCTACGCCGCCTGGGAGGCCTCGGGCGCCTTTGCGCCGACCTCCGACCCGGCCGCCGAGCCGTTCTCGATCGTCATTCCGCCGCCGAACGTCACCGGTTCGCTGCACATCGGGCACGCGCTGAACAACACCCTGCAGGACGTGCTGACCCGCTTCGAGCGGATGCGTGGCAAGGCGGCCCTGTGGCTGCCCGGAACCGACCACGCCGGCATCGCCACCCAGATGGTGGTGGAGCGCCAGCTCGCCGAGGCCGGCAACCGCTCGCGCCGCGACATGGGCCGCGAGGAGTTCGTCGCCAAGGTCTGGGAATGGAAGGCCGAAAGCGGCGGGACCATCACCAACCAGCTGCGCCGCCTGGGGGCCTCCTGCGACTGGAGCCGTGAGCGTTTCACCCTGGACGAGGGCCTGTCGGCCGCCGTGCGCAAGGTGTTCGTCACCCTGCACAAGCAGAAGCTGATCTATCGCGACAAGCGGCTGGTGAACTGGGACCCGCACTTCCAGACCGCCATCTCCGACATCGAGGTCGAGCAGCGCGAGGTCGAGGGCGCCTATTACCACTTCGCCTATCCGCTGGAGGACGGTTCCGGCGAGATCGTGGTCGCCACCACCCGGCCCGAGACCATGCTGGGCGACACCGCCGTGGCCGTGAACGCCAAGGACCCGCGCTACACCCACCTGATCGGCCGCGCCGTGCGCCTGCCCATCGTCAACCGGCCGATCCCGATCATCGCCGATGACTACGCCGATCCCGAGAAGGGCTCCGGCGCGGTGAAGATCACCCCGGCCCACGACTTCAACGACTACCAGGTCGGCAAGCGCAACAACCTGCCGCTGATCAACATCTTCGACCCCCAGGCGCGGCTCAACGAGAACGCGCCCAAGGAATATCAGGGCCTGGACCGCTTCGCCGCCCGCAAGAAGGTGGTGGCCGAGTTCGAGGCGCTCGGCCTGCTGCGCGAGATCGAGAAGACCCGCCACGCCGTGCCGCACGGCGACCGCTCCGGCGTGGTCATCGAGCCCTACCTGACCGACCAGTGGTACGTCGACGCCAAGACCCTGGCCCAGCCCGCCATCAAGGCGGTGGAGGAGGGGCGCACGGTCCTCGAGCCCAAGAACTGGGAAAAGACCTACTTCGAATGGATGCGGAACATCGAGCCCTGGTGCGTCAGCCGCCAGCTCTGGTGGGGGCACCGCATCCCGGCCTGGTACGGCCCGGACGGCAGGATCTTCGTCGAGGAGACCGAGGAGGCCGCCAAGGCCGCTGCGCGCGAGCACTACGGCCACGACGAGCCCCTGCGCCAGGACGAGGACGTGCTGGACACCTGGTTCTCCTCGGGCCTGTGGCCGTTCTCCACCCTGGGCTGGCCGGACAAGACCGCCGACCTGGCGCGGTTCTACCCGACCCACACCCTGGTCACCGGCTTCGACATCATCTTTTACTGGGTCGCCCGGATGATGATGCTGGGCATCCACTTCACCGGCGGGGTCCCGTTCAAGCGCGTCTTCTTCAACGCCCTGGTGCGCGACGCCAAGGGCGCCAAGATGTCCAAGTCCAAGGGCAATGTCATGGACCCGCTGGAGCTGGTCGACAGCTACGGCGCCGACGCCCTGCGCTTCACGCTGACGGCGATGTCGGGCCAGGCCCGCGACATCAAGCTCTCGACCCAGCGCATTGAAGGTTATCGCAATTTCGGGACGAAGCTGTGGAACGCGACCCGCTTCACCCAGATGAACGGCTGCGCCCGCGCCGAGGGCTTCGACCCGGCCCAGGTCAAGGGCGTGCTCAACCGCTGGATCGTCGGCGAGACCGCCCGCGCGGCCCAGACGGTGACCGCCGCCCTGGAGGGCTGCGGCTTCGACGAGGCCACCAACGGCCTCTACCGGTTCATCTGGAACACCTATTGCGACTGGTATGTCGAACTCGCCAAGCCGCTGCTGAACGGCGCCGACGAGGCCGCCAAAGGCGAAACCCAGGCCACCGCCGCCTGGGTGCTGGACGTGATCCTCAAGCTGCTGCACCCGGTCATGCCCTACATCACCGAGGAGCTGTGGAACCAGACCGCCGACCTGGGCGCCCCACGCGCGCAGGGCATGCTGATCACCGCCCCATGGCCGGTGCTGCCGTCCAGCCTGATCGACCCCGCCGCCGACGCCGAGATCGGCCTTGTCATCGCCTCAGTCAGCGAGGGCCGCTCGGTCCGCGCCGAGCTCAACGTTCCGCCCAGCGCCAAGCCCGCCCTGCTGGTGGTTGAGGCCACGCCGGCCCAGCGCCAGGTCTTCGAGACCAACGCCGCGGTGATCGCCCAGACCCTGCGGGTCTCCGAGGTGCGCTTCGAGGACGCCATCCCCGAGGGCGCCATCCCCTTCGTGGTGGACGGGGCGACCCTCGCCCTGCCGGTGGCGCAGTTCATCGACCTGGCCGCCGAGCGCGCGCGCCTGGCCAAGGAGATCGCCACCCACGCCTCCGACATCGCCCACGTAAACAAGAAACTGGGCAACCCAGCCTTCGTGGCGAACGCCAAGGAAGAGGTGGTCGAGGAGAACCGCGAACGCCTGGCCGAATCCGAGGCGGCAAAGGCCAAGCTGGAAGGCGCCCTGTCGAGGCTGGAAGCGGCGGGCTGAGCCGTTCGCCCATTTGGCTCCGAGGCGGTCGCATCGCCTCCTCTCCACCCGTTTTCGGGGGGAGAGGGTAGGGTGAGGGGGCGTTCCCGCCGTACCAAGTTGGTGGTAGGCCGCAGCGCGTCGCTCCGCGCCGCAAACCCCTCACCCTACCCTCTCCCCTCAAGCGGGGAGAGGAGCGGGAGTTGTCTGACCGCCTTACGATCCCGAGGGAAAAGGTTCAAACAGGTGTTTGCGCCTGACGCTAGGTTATGCCAGTTCACTTGAGACGACGCGGGCCCGTGAATCCGCGCGAGTATCAGGAGGAACGTCCCATGACCGAGGCTGCGCCCGCCGGTTGGCCCGCCATGTCCATCGCCCAGGCCAATGCGATGATCACCGCGCCGGGCTCGCCCGCCGAGATCGAGACGGTCGACATCCAGGGTGTCCCGACCCGCGTCTGGAAGAACCTGCCGCCGTCCATCCGCTCCATCGTCGAGCTGGGCCGCACCCATGGCGAGCGGGTCTTCCTGGTCTATGAGGACGAGCGGGTCACCTTCGAGGCCTTCCACCGCGCTGTCGCAGCCTTCGCCGCCGAGCTGCAGGCCCAGGGCGTGGTCAAGGGCGACCGGGTCGCCGTGGTCATGCGAAACCTGCCCGAGTGGCCGGTGGCCTTCTATGCCGCGGCGGCCGTGGGGGCGATCGTCACCCCGCTGAACGCCTGGTGGACCGGGCCTGAGCTGGAATACGGCCTCACCGATTCCGGGACCAAGGTCGTGATCATGGACGCCGAGCGCTATGAGCGCATGACCGAGCACCTGCCCAACTGCCCCGACCTCGTCCGCGTCTATGTCAGCCGCGACCGCGAGGAGATCGCCCATCCGCTGGTGACCCAGCTGGAGAGCGTGATCGGCGGCGCCAACGACTGGGCGGCCCTGCCGGACCGGCCGCTGCCCGACGTCCAGATCGGGCCTGACGACGACGCCACCATCTTCTACACCTCGGGCACCACCGGAAAGCCCAAGGGCGCGCTCGCCACCCAGCGGGCGGTCAATTCCAACATCATGGCCGCCGCGGTTTCCGGGGCGAGGGCCTTCCTGCGACGCGGCGAGGCGCCGCCCCAGCCCGATCCAAATGGCCCGCAGCGGTCCTCGCTGATCTCGGTGCCGTTCTTCCATGTCACCGGCTGTTTCGCCGTGCTGAACCCGTCCCTGGCCGGGGGCGCCAAGCTGGTGATGATGCACAAATGGGACGTCATCCGCGCTTTCGAGCTGATCGAGCGCGAGAAGGTCCAGTCGGCCGGCGGGGTGCCCACCATCGCCTGGCAGCTCATCGAGCATCCGGCCCGGGCCAATTACGACCTGTCGTCGCTGGAATCCGTCGCCTATGGCGGCGCGCCCTCCGCGCCCGAGCTGGTGCGCAAGATCAAGGAGACCTTCCCCAAGTCGGCGGCGGGCAATGGCTGGGGCATGACCGAGACCTGCGCCACGGTCACCACCCACGGGGCCGAGGACTATGCGAACCGCCCCGACAGCTGCGGACCGGCCGTGCCGGTCTCCGACCTGGAGATCCGCGATCCCGCCGACGGCAAGACCGTGCTGGCGCCGAACCAGGTCGGCGAGCTGTGGGCGCGCGGGCCGCAGGTGGTGAAGGGCTACTGGAACAAGCCCGAGGCCACCGCCCAGACCTTTGTCGACGGCTGGGTGCGCACCGGCGATCTGGCGCGGGTCGACGAGGAGGGCTTCTGCTTCATCATCGACCGGGCCAAGGACATGCTGATCCGCGGCGGCGAGAACATCTACTGCATCGAGGTCGAGAACGTCCTCTATGACCACCCGGCGGTGATGGACGCCGCCATCGTCGGCATCCCTCACAGGACGCTCGGGGAAGAGCCCGGCGCCGTGGTGACGCTGAAGCCCGGCGCCTCGGCCACCGAAGCCGAACTGCGCGCGCACGTCGCCGAGCACCTGGCGGCCTTCAAGGTGCCGGTGAAGGTCAAGTTCTGGCACGAGACCCTGCCGCGGAACGCCAACGGCAAGATCCTCAAGAACGAGCTGAAGAAGCTGTTCGAGGAGGAAACCGCCAGCGTGTAAACGGTCCGGGCATGTCCCAAACCTCACAGATCGTCATGGCCGGCCTCTTGTGCCGGCCACCCATGAACTCCGTCGCTCAGGACTTGCTTAGGCGATCGGTGCGTATGGATCCCCGAGACGAGCTCGGGGATGACGATCGGGTTGGGGCGGGGCCGCGCGCCGGAATGGCCGCCTAGATGGCCCGCAGACGAGCCGACGTCCTGCTGGTGGAGCGCGGCCTGTTCGACAGCCGAGCCAAGGCCCGCGCCGCCATCGAGGCGGGCGGCGTCACGGTCGGCGGCCGGGTGCTGGCCAAGGCCTCCGAGCCGCTGGAGGAGGACGCCGATATCGTCGCCGTGGCCGCCCACCCCTATGTGGGGCGGGGCGCGCTGAAGCTGGTCCACGCCCTCGACCTGTGGCCCATTGAGGTCGCGGACCGCACGGTGCTGGATGTGGGCGCCTCAACCGGCGGCTTTACCGAGGTCTGCCTCACGCGCGGGGCGGCCAGGGTGTTCGCCGTCGATGTCGGGCGAGGCCAGCTCCACCCACGGCTGGCGAGTGATCCCCGGGTGATGAACCTCGAGGGCGTCGATGCGCGCAGCTTGGACGCGAGCCTGATCCCGACTCCGCCCGACCTGGTGGTCACCGATGTCAGCTTCATCGGCCTGGCCAAGGCCCTGCCGGCGGCGCTCGGCTTGGCGCGAGGCGGCGCGGATCTGGTGGCCCTGGTCAAGCCGCAGTTCCAGGCCGGGCCGCAAGGGGTGGGGAAGGGCGGTGTGGTCAAGGACGAGGCGGTTCGCGCCCGGACCCTGGCGGAGGTCATAGCCTTCCTGGAGGCCGCCGGCTGGTCCGTCCAGGCCACCGCCGAGAGCCCCATAACCGGCGGCGACGGCAATCGCGAATATCTGCTTTGGGCCATGAAAAAAGCCGCCGGCGATTAAGCCGACGGCCTTCTCACGCTCAGGCGTCGGTACTAGTCGACGACCTGATAGTTGCCCGAGGCGTCCTGGCAGACGCGAACGAAGCGCTTCTGCACACGGCCGTCGGGGAGATAGATCGGGCTTTCGGCCAAGGTGCAGCCGTCGGCGCCGGGGCTTTGGGTGACCTCGTATCGCGTGCCGCGACGGTCGTAGGCATAGTCGTCGTCATAGCCGCTGCGATCGACATAGCGGTCGCGGTCGTAGGAGCCCGCGTAATAGCCGCTGTCGCCGCGCGATCCATAGCGCGAGCCGTTGTCGTAATAGGTCGAGCGCGGGGCCCGGTAGGATTCGCAGGCCGCGGAGTTCTTGCCCACGGCCGCGCCGCCCACCGCCCCGAGCGCGCCGCCCAGCAGGGCGCCTTCGGTCCGCGCGTTGCGGGCCGCGGCGTTGGAGCCGATCACCGCGCCCAGCGCGCCGCCGATCAGGGCGCCGGCCGTGCCGCGGTTGGTCGAGGACCGGCGGCAGGGGTCGTAATAGGTCCCCTCGCGCTGGTCGTAATAGCCGGCCGACTGGGCCGCGGCGAAGGTCGGGACGGTGGCGGCGGCCGAGAGGGCCATCACGCCGGCGACGCCGGCCAGGGCGCCCTTAGCGAATTTGTTGCGGAAGTTCATGGGTTCATCCCCTCGTTAAATCTCGATGATGCTTTTGGACGGCTTAGCCGCGACCGCTCGGCCGCCAGACGCCATCGCGTCCGCGGCAGACTTCGAAGCTGTGGTTGCGGCCGCCGTAATACTCCTGCACCCAACGGCAGTTGTTGCGCTGGTAGGCGTTACGCGACACGCGCTTGGGATAGGACCCGCACTTGACGTTGCGCTTGGCGATCTCGTGACCGGCGACCGCGCCGACCACCCCGCCCAGCACCGCGCCCTCGGTCTTGGCGCCGCGACCCGCGACGCTGCCGCCGACCACGGCGCCCAGGACGCCGCCCGCCAGGGTGCCCTGGTTGGCCTTGCGGCGCTGTTCGGCGCGGCAGGGATCGCCCGAGCCGTAGGACTGTGCGGCGGCGAAGGTCGGAATGGTGAGGGTGGAGGCCGCAACGGCCGCCGCGACGGAGAGGGCGAGGACGCGATTCATCGGGTGGCTCCAGATTGGGTGAGGCGACGTCGGGGCGCCGACTGCGGTAGAGAGATTGGTGGAACGAACCTGAACGCCGCTTGAGTGCGTCGTTCATCTTCGTTCATGTGACACCGCGCCTTGATCCACATGGGTTGGACGCGGGTTTCCTGAAAACGAGCTAGAGCATGCGAAGTTCCCGGCGGCCGTCCCGGCCCCAGAGGCGTCCCCAGTCCGAATCTCCGTCCGGGCCCGCCCTTGAGGTGGTCATCGAGAGCGTAGGCGGAGAAGGGGACGGCATTGCGGCAGGACCGCTCTTCGCGCCGTTCACCCTGCCGGGCGAGCGCGTGCGCCTGGCCCCGGGCGGCGAGCGGCGCGAGGTCGAGCAGATCCTGGAGCCGAGCGCTGAGCGCGTCGTCCCGCCGTGCCCGCATTTCGGGATTTGCGGCGGCTGCGCCCTCCAGCACTGGGAGCACGGCGCCTATCTGGCCTGGAAGGTCGACCGCCTGCGCCGCACCCTGGCCCGTGAGCGGATCGAGACCGACTTCCTGCCCGCCGTCGCCGCCCCGCCGGCCAGCCGCCGCCGCCTGGCCCTGCACGCCCGACCCGGCGGCCGCGGCGTTGCGCGCCTGGGCTTCAAGGCGCGCAAGTCCTGGGACGTGGTCGACATCGAGGTCTGCCCCATCGCCGACCCGGCCCTGCAGGCCGCCCTGCCGGCCCTGCGCGCCCTGGCCGCACCGCTGTTCGAGCATTCCAAGTCCGCGCCGACCTTGCACGTGACCCTCACCGCCACCGGGATCGACGTCGACATCACCGGGGTGGAGCGCAAGAGCGGCGGCCTGTCGGCCGACGCCCGCATGCTGCTGGCTGAGATCGCCGCCCAGGGCGACTTCGCCCGCGTCACCCTGGACGGGGAGCCGGCCTACCTGGCCCGCCAGCCCATGGTCCGCCTCGGCCCGGCCACCGTCGCCCTGCCGGCCGGCGCCTTCCTGCAGGCGGTGCCCGCCGCCGAGGCCGCCATGGCCGCCCTGGCGGTGGAGGCCTGCGCCGGCGCGGGCAAGATAGCCGACCTCTATTGCGGGGTGGGGACCTTCACCTACCGGCTGGCGGGTGTCGCACCCGTCCTGGCCTGCGATTCCTCGGCGCCGGCCATCCATGCGCTCAACGCGGCGGTCTCCACCGCGCCGGGGGTGAAGGGGATCGTCGGTGAACATCGCGACCTGGCCCGCCGCCCGGTCCTGGCCGAGGAGCTGAAGCGCATCGACGCCGTGGTCTTCGATCCGCCGCGCGCCGGGGCGGCCGAGCAGTCGGCCGAGATCGCCAGGTCCAAGGTCGCCCGCGCCGTCGCCGTCTCCTGCAACCCGGCCACCTTCACCCGCGACGCGCGGATCCTGATCGATGGGGGATTCACCCTCGATCGCCTGCTGCCGGTCGACCAGTTCCTCTGGTCGCCGCATATCGAGCTGGTGGGCGTGTTCAGCCGCTGACGAACGGCCCGCCGGGCGGACCCCAGTTCCAGCTCGGCATGGGCGGATTGTCCGTGGGCGGCTCGACGCCCGGCGCGGAGTTGATCACCGCCAGCCGCGTGCCCCACTCCAGGTAGCCCACGAAGGCCGCGCGGAATTCCGGATCGTCGGGCAGGCCGACCTCGTCGGCGGTCTCCAGCATCAGCCCGACCCAGCGCTTGCGCTGCGGCTCGGTCAGGTGGCGGCCCAGATGGTGGCCGATCATGCCAGCATGGCTGCCGCCCGCGCTGGTATAGGCCCTGGGGCCGCCCAGCACCTCGCCGACGAAGGCCGCCACGTGCTGCGGATGCTCGGCGTCCATGCGGGCGAAGATCGGCGCCAGGACCGGATCGTCGGGAACCTTGGCGTAGAAGGCGGTGGTGAGCGCCAGCAGGGCCTCGGCGCCCCCGGCCCAGTCGAAGAGGGTTGGGATGTCGGTCACGAAGGCTCCCCGGAACTGCGGCCAGACTTGGTGCGATGCGGCCGGGCCGTCAACCGGCCGCCGAAAGCCCGCGGCGCATGCAGGGAAAATCCCTTGCAAAACAATGTTCGGATCGGCGTCCTCATCTCCAACGAGAAGGCCGCGCCCGCTTCGACGCGCCCCTCAGGGAGACGACCTATGAGCGACGGCGCTGTCGACATCCGTGGAGAAGCCCGCGCGCGGGCCTACGCCGAGCCGCTGGAGACCTTGAACCCGGCCCAGCCGGAGCTGTTCGCCGACGACGAGCTCTGGCCCTATTTCGAGCGCCTGCGGGCCGAGGCTCCGGTCCATTTCACTGAAGACAGCGCCTACGGCCCCTATTGGTCGGTGACCCGCTACAACGACATCATGGCGGTCGACACCAATCACGAGGTGTTCTCCTCGGCCGACGGCATCACCCTGGTCAGCCTGGAGGCCAAGGAGCAGAACGCCAACCGCCCGGCGCGGCCCAGCTTCATCTCGATGGACCCGCCCAAGCACGACGTGCAGCGCAAGACGGTCAGCCCGGCGGTCGCGCCGGCCAACCTGCACCGCATGGAGCCGGTCATCCGCGAGCGGGCCGGGATCATCCTCGACGGTCTGCCGATCGACGAGGTGTTCGACTGGGTGGACCTGGTCTCCAAGGAACTGACGGCCATGACCCTGGCCACGCTCTTCGACTTCCCCTTCGAGGAGCGCCGGACCCTGACCCACTGGTCCGACTGCATGACCAACGCCCCTGGCCACGGCCCGGTGACCAGCTGGGACCAGAAGCGCTCCGAGGTCTCCGCCTGCTTCGGCCGCTTCACCGAAATGTGGAACGAGCGGAAGGACAGCCCGCCGCAGGGCGACATGATCTCCATGTTGGCCCATGGCGCCGACACCCGCGACATGGACGTCCACGAGTTCCACGGCAATGTCGCCCTGCTGATCATCGGCGGCAACGACACCACCCGCAACACGATCTCCGGCTCGGTCTATGCGCTGAACCACAACCCTGGCCAGTACGCCAAGCTCAAGGCCGACCACTCCCTGATCTCGTCCATGGTCTCGGAAACCATCCGCTGGCAGACGCCGCTGGCCCACATGGCGCGCACCGCGACCCAGGACTATGAGCTGGGCGGCAAGACCATCAGGAAGGGCGATCGGGTGGCTATGTGGTACGTCTCGGGCAACCGCGACGATGAGGTCATCGCTGACCCCGACAGCTATATCATCGACCGCGAGCGGCCCCGCCAGCACCTGTCGTTCGGGTTCGGCGTCCACCGCTGCGTCGGCAACCGCCTGGCCGAGCTGCAGCTCAAGATCATCTGGGAAGAGATGCTGGCGCGCTTCCCAACCATCGAGGTGGTCGCCGAACCGACCCGCACCCACTCGGTGTTCGTCAAGGGCTACGAGACCCTGCCGGTGATCATCCCGACGCGGAACTAGGCGAACAGGTCTCCCTGGTCGCCCGCCTTCACGGGGACCCGGAACTGGCTCAGGTCCAGGCCGTCGAACCTGAACGTCAGGCCGGAGCGCTTCTTGGCCGCCTGGAAGCGCTGGGACATCATCTCGGCGATCGGGCCTTCGCCGCGCATCCGTTTGCCCCATTCGGGGTCGTAGTCGAGGCCGCCCCGCATCTGGCGCACCAGGGACATGACCTTGCCGGCCCGGTCGGGATGGTCGGTGGCCAGCCATTCCTGGAACAGGTCCTTGATCTCGCGGGGCAGGCGCAGGGCCACATAGCCCGCCCCCTTGGCGCCGGCGGCCGCCGCGCGCTCCAGCACCGCCTCCATCTCGTGGTCGTTGAGGCCGGGAATCGAGGGGGCGAACATCACGATCACCGGCACGCCGGCGTCCGACAGGGCCTTGATCGCCCCGATCCGTTTCTCGGGCGTCGCCGCGCGCGGCTCCATGCTCCGCGCCAGCGCCCGGTCCAGGGTGGTCACCGACACCGCCACCCGACAGAGGTTCCTGGCCGCCGCCTCCGCCAGGATGTCGAGGTCGCGCAGGATCAGCGCCGACTTGGTGATCACCGAAAACGGATGGTTGAACCGGGCCAGAACCTCCAGCACCTGGCGGGTCACCCGCGCGGTGCGCTCCTGCGGCTGGTAGGGGTCGGTGTTGCCGCCGATATGGATGAACTCGGGCCGGTAGCGCGGCGCCGACAGCTCCTTCTCCAGCAGCTTGCCGGCCTCGGGCTTGAAGAACAGCTGGCTCTCGAAATCCAGTCCTGGCGACAGGCCCATATAGGCGTGGGCGGGCCGGGCGTAGCAGTAGATGCAGCCGTGCTCGCACCCTCGATACGGATTGATCGAGCGATTGAAACCGACATCCGGGCTCCTGTTCCTGCTGATGATGGTCTTGGCCCGCTCGGGGCTGAGCGTGGTGCGGATTTGAACCGGCGCGGGATCCTCGACCGTCCAGCCGTCGTCGAAGGCCTCCCGCGCCTGGGCCTCATAGCGCCCCGACGCATTGGACCGGGCGCCGCGGCCCCGAATGGCGATCTGCTGGGTGAAAGTGGTCACCTTCTCACTCTACCCCTGAGTGAGAACAAAACAAGAACTCTATTGACGACCCGTTCGAACCAACGCCACTGGGCCTCATGCTCTCCGTGATCGTCCCGACGCTGAATTCCGAACGCGAGCTCGCCAACCTGCTGGGCCGCTTGGTCCCGGCGGCGGTGGACGGACTGGTGGCTCAGGTGATCGTGCTGGACGGCGGCTCTACGGACGGCACGCTGGAGATCGCCGAGGACGCCGGCGCTGAGGTGGCCGCGACCTTCGCCTCGGCCCTGGCGATCGCCCGGCGCGACTGGGTGCTGATCCTGCCGGCCGGCCTGCGCCTGCGTAGCGGCTGGGACGGAGCCCTGGGCGGCCACCTGGCGGGACGCGGCGGGCCGGCCCTAGTCCTGGGTGAACGGGACGGGGAGGGGCTTCTGGCTCGGCTGAAACCCGCGCCTACCGGCCTGCTGGTGGCGAAAGCCGCGCTGAGAGGCGCGGGCCCGACCCTCGACCTAGTCGGTCTGCGCCGCAAGCATGGTGGGCGCACCCGGCTGTGAGGCCGGCTGGTCCAGGCGCGCGTCGATGAAGCCCTCGCCCTGGGCCAGGGCGTCCAGGGTCTTGCTCTCCTGGCCGAATTTCTTGCGATAGGTCCAGTAGGCCGCCATCACCTTCTCGACGTAGTTGCGGCTCTCCAGGCTGGGCAGGCTCTCGATGATCAGCAGGCTGTCGGCGTCCGGGCCGACCCGCTGGACGGTCTTGAGCAAGGTTCCGGGGCCGCCGTTATAGGCCGCCACGGTGCGCAGGATGTCGTAGCCGACCCCGCGCTCCATCAACCAGGTCACATAGTCCTGCCCGACCCGCAGGTTGAAGGCCGGATCGAACAGCGGGCTCATGTCGGTCTTCAGCTTGTCGTCGCCGGCGGCGCGGGCCGCGGCCTCGGGCATCAGCTGCATCAGGCCCACGGCCCCGGCGTGGCTGACCACCAGCGGGTTGAAGCGGCTTTCCTGGCGCACAATGGCGTAGACCAGGGCCTTATCGACCGTGAAGCCCGAGCGGGGCTCCAGGGTGGGCGTCGGATAGTCGGGCTCGGCCACGGCGCGGGTCGGGCCGGTGAGCGCCGTCAGCGGGGCGTTGAGGGCCTGGATCAGCTCCATCCAGCGCGAACGCTCGGTGGGGGTCTTGGCGAGCGTCAGGCCGGCGCGGCATTCCAGGCCGGCCTCGGTGGCCCGGCCGATCTGGGCCAGGGCCGCGGCGCGGTGCGCACGCGAGTCGCTGCTGATGAACCGCGCCAGCTCCACGGTCGGGCCGCTATAGGCGGCGGGCACGTAACGGCCCTGGTCGGCGACCGCCAGGAGTTTGGCCTTGCCCAGCGCCACGCGGCGCTCGGCGATCATGCCGTAGAAGGTGGTCGGGAAACGGGCCGCCAGCGCCAGGAACTGGTCGGCGCGGGCGCTGTCTCCGGCCTGCGCCACGGCGCGGGCCGCCCAATAGGCCGCCCCGGCGCGCAGCCAGGGATCTTCGTCCACGTCGCGGGCCACCAGGGCCAGGTGGGTCTCGGCCGCGTCGTAGTTCTTCAGGCGATAGGCGGCGAGGCCGGCGATCCAGCGCTCGCCCGCGGCCGGGGCCAGCTCGAAGGCCCGCTTCATGTCGCCGGCGTAGAAGGCCTCGCGGGCCATCCGGCCCTTGGCGCCGGGCAGGCGCTGGGCGATGCCCTGGGCGGTGCGCTCGATGGCGCCCCAGCCGAAGCCCGCCAGCAGGGGAGTGTTCAGGACCGCGCCGTCGGTCGGCTTGCGGCGGCTGGCCAGGGTGTAGACCCGCTCGGCGCCGGGCAGGTCGCCGAACCGCTCCAGCCACTTGGCCAGCTCGTCATAGCTGGCCGTGTGGGCGGTGGGGTGCATGAGTTGGCGGAAGGCCAGGTGGCCGGCCAGGGACTGGTCCTTGGCCTGGGCGGCCTGCAGGCCAGCGTCGATGAAGTCGCCGTCCTCGACGGCTGCGAACGCCGCGGCGTAGCGCTGGGCGTCCGAATCGCTCAGCACCTTGGGCGCGGCGACGGCGGTTTGGGCGAAAGCGGCGAAGATCCCGGCGAGAACCGCGACCTGAATGCCGTTGCGTGCCTGCATCCATTTCCCGCGTCGGCCGCTTCTTGAGAGCGATCTGGACGCAGCCCTTGTTCTCGACAGAGGGAGTCCTAGCCGCCCCGTTCCGGCCGATCAAGTCGTTCGGTCAGGGTCAGAAGGTCGCTCCACGCCTTCTTCTTGGCTGCCGGTTGCCTGAGCAGGAAGGCCGGGTGGAGTGTCGGCATGGCGGGCAGTTCCAGGTCGCCGCTCTCCGAACGCCACTCGAACCACCGCCCGCGCAGGGACAGAATCCCTTCGTCGCGCTTCAGCATCGACTTGGCCGACGGGGCCCCAACCAACAGCAGCATCTTCGGCGAGACCAGCTCGATAGCCCGTTCCAGGAAGGGCAAGCAGACCGCCTGTTCGTGGGGCGCGGGCGTCCTATTCCCTGGCGGGCGCCAGAAAACGGTGTTGGTGATGAACACGCGGTCTGTCAGGCCCGCGGCGGCGAACATCCTGTCCAGCAGCTGGCCGGCCTTGCCCACGAAGGGTTCTCCGCGGGCGTCTTCCTCCGCGCCTGGGCCCTCGCCGATCACCAGCAGGGGCGCATCGGCCGCGCCGCGCGAGAACACCGCCTGGCGCGCGCCCTCGAACTTCAACGGGCAGCCGTCGAAGCCGGAGATCGCGGCCTTGAGGGCGTCCAGGTCCTGGGCGTCCGCGGCCAGACGCCGCGCCTCGATCACCGCCGAGGCGACGTCTGGGGCCAGGCCGGGCTTGCGCGCGACCGGCGCGGGCGTGGCGGCCTTTCGTTCCGGCGGGCGCGGCGGGACGATCCTGCCGGCCTCTATGCGGTCCACCGCCACGTCCAGCAGCATGGCGTCGACACCCGCCTCGGCCCAGAAGGCGAGCAGGCTTTCGGCGGCGCGGAGGTCGGTTGGGGGCATCGGATCCGAGAAAAGCTTCTATGAGACAGGTGTATAGCGGAGTTCACGCTTGACCGCGCTTGTGCAAGCTTCCGATAAGTCCCGCGACGGATCAACGCCGCGTGACATAAGGGGAGGGGAACCCCTGGCGCGCGGATCTTAGGGAGTTGGGGACATGACCGAAGCCATCGAACGCGAAGCGATGGAGTACGACGTCGTCATCGTCGGCGCCGGTCCCTCGGGACTCTCGGCCGCGATCCGTCTGAAACAACTCGCCGAAGCAGCGGGGACCGAGATTTCGGTGGCCATCCTGGAAAAGGGCTCCGAGGTCGGCGCCCACATCCTGTCGGGGGCGGTGATCGACCCGATCGGCCTCAACGAACTGCTGCCCAACTGGGAAGAGCTGGGCATTCCGCTGGAGACCAAGGTCACCCGCGACAAGTTCGTGATCCTGGGGCCGCAGGGCGACCTGGACATCAGCTTCCTGCCGTTCCCGAAGTGGATGCTCAACCACGGCAACTACATCGCCTCGCTCGGCAATGTCTGCCGTTCGATGGCCCAGCACGCCGAGGCCCTCGGCGTGGAGATCTATCCCGGCATGGCCGCCTCCGAGGTGGTCTATAACGAGGACGGCTCGGTGAAGGGCGTCGTCGCCGGCGTGTTCGGGATCGGCAAGGACGGCCAGCCAGGCCCCGACTTCCAGCCCGGGATCGAACTGCACGCCAAGTACACCTTCATCGGCGAGGGCGTGCGCGGTTCCCTGGCCAAGCAGCTTCAGGCCAAGTTCGGCCTCACCGCCGGCCGCGATCCGCAGAAATTCGGCATCGGTATCAAGGAGTTGTGGCAGGTTCCGGACGAGAACTTCGAGGCCGGCCTGACCCAGCATACCTTCGGCTGGCCGCTGAAGAACGACGCCGGCGGCGGCTCGTTCATGTACCACTTCGGCGACAACTACGTGGCCATCGGCTTCGTGCTGCACCTCAACTACAAGAACCCCTGGCTCTCGCCCTTCGACGAGTTCCAGCGCTTCAAGACCCACCCTGCAATCAGCTGCTATCTTGAGGGCGGGAAACGCATCTCCTACGGCGCGCGCGCCATCACCGAGGGCGGTCACCAGTCCCTGCCGCAGCTCTACTTCCCCGGCGGCGTGCTGCTGGGCTGCTCGGCCGGCATGGTCAATGTCCCGCGCATCAAGGGCAGCCACAATGCGGTCAAGAGCGGCATGCTGGCCGCCGAGGCCGCCTTCGCCGCCATCGCCGCGGGCCGTTTGGGCGACGAGTTGACCTCGTACGAAGAGACCTACAAGAAATCCTGGATCGCCAAGGAGCTGCGCAATGTGCGCAACTTCAAGCCGCTCTGGTCGAGGTTCGGCACCATTCCGGGCATCGTCTTGGGCGCGATGGACGCCATCATCGCCAACGCGCTCGGCGGCTGGTCGCCCTGGGGCACGCTGAAGCACGGCAAGAGCGACGCCGAATCCACGGGCCTGGCCAAGGACTACGAGCCTATCGTCTATCCGAAGCCGGACGGCGAGTTCAGCTTCGACAAGCTGTCCTCGGTCTTCCTGTCCTCCACCAACCACGACGAGAACCAGCCGGCCCACCTGCGGCTCAAGGATCCCTCGGTGCCCATCCAGGTGAACCTGCCGCGCCATGGCGAGCCCGCGCGGCTCTACTGCCCGGCCGGGGTCTATGAGGTGCTCTACGACGCCGAGGGCAAGAACCCGAAGTTCCAGATCAATTTCCAGAACTGCGTCCACTGCAAGACCTGCGACATCAAGGATCCGTCCCAGAACATCGTCTGGACCACGCCGCAGGGCGGCGACGGGCCCAACTATCCGAACATGTGACGCCAAGCCTCGCCCTGGCGCCTTGATGTTGGCGCGGAAAGCAGGGAGTCTCGCGAAATGCGCCATCTGCTCGTAGCCCTCGCCCCGCTCCTCCTGGTCGCCGCCTGCGCGACGCCGTCCCAGGAGGTCACCTGGCGCCCGACCATGATCGACGGCATGGGGGGCTCGGCCTATGGGGCCTTCCTGGCCGGCCAGGGCGCGCTCAACGACGGCAACGGAGCCGAAGCCGCGGCCTACTTCCAGCGCGCCGAGACCGAGGGCGGGGCCAACGACCTGCTGCGCGACCACGCCTTCACCGCCGCGGTCCTGGCCGGCGACATCGCCAAGGCCGCCGCTTTGGCGCCGGAGGGCGAGGAGGCTTCGGAATCCACAAAGCGCCTGGGCCAGCTGGTCAAGGGCGTGGAGAACATGGCCCAGGGCAAGGGCAAGGAGGCCCACGCCATCCTGACCGGCGACGGCATCGGCTTCCCCCATCGCGGCGCCGCGGCCCTGCTGGCCCCGTGGGCCGCGGCCATGGCCGGCGACCTCGACGGCTCGCTGGTGCGGCCCGAGGTGCGCGGCGACCGGGTCGTCGACTATTTCGGCCAGCTCGGCCAAGCCCATCTCTATGAGCGGGTCCGCCGCTTCGACGAGGCGGAGACCGACTACAAGGCGCTGACCGGCGGCGAGAACCCGCTGGACATGGCGATCCTGGCCTATGGCGCCTTCCTGGAACGGCGCAATCGCCGCGCCGACGCCGTGGCCCTTTACGACAAGGCGCTCGCCGTCCAGCCCTCCGATGCGATCATCGCCGCGGCGCGCCTGCGCGCGCTCTCAGGCAAGTCCGCTCCGCCCATGCCGACCCTGCGCCAGGGCGCGGCCCAGGTGCTGATCGCGCCAGCCGCCACCATGCTGGCCGCCAAGCAGGACCAGTTGGGCCTGGCCTATCTGCGGCTGTCCCTGCGGCTCGATTCCACCCGCAACGAGGCTTGGCTGATGGTCGGCGATCTGATGGAGGTGGCCGGCGACACCATCGCTTCGCGCGACGCCTATGGCCGGCCCAAGCTGGGGTCGCCGGAATTCGCCACGGCCCGCGCCAAGCTCGCCTGGAGCTACCAGAACGCCAAGCAGCCCGAGATCGCGCTCAAGATGGCGCAGGAGGCCGCGGCCTCCGGCGACCACGAGGCCAGGGTCACCTATGCCGACTTGCTGCGCGCCAACGATCGCTATGCGGAATCGGCCCAGGTGCTGAGCGAGGTGATGGGCGCGAACGCCAAGCCCGACTGGCGGCTGCTCTATGCCCGCGGCGTGGCCTTCGAACGCTCGGGCCAGTGGCCAGCCGCCGAGCGCGACCTGCAGGCCGCGCTGAGCCAGCGGCCCGAGGATCCCGAACTGCTGAACTATCTGGGCTATTCCTGGATCGACCGGGGTGAGCACCTGGCCGAGGCCCTGGGCATGGTCGAGAAGGCCGTGGCCGCCAATCCGCAGTCGGGCGCCATGATCGACAGCCTCGGCTGGGCCTATTACCGCCTGGGCGACTACAAGAAGGCGGTCGAGCGGCTGGAACAGGCCGTCGAGCTCGAGGCCGGCGATCCTGAGATCAACAACCACCTGGGCGACGCCTACTGGCGGGTCGGCCGCCGCACCGAGGCGGAATTCCAGTGGCGCCGGGTGCTGACCCTTGATCCCGACGAGCGGATCAAGGCCGATGTCGAGGCCAAGCTGACCTCCGGTCTCGGTCCGAAGGGGCCGGCCACGTCGCCGCGCATCGCCGGGCAGTAGGCCATGGGCCCTGCGGCGTTCGCGCCCGCCAAGATCAACCTCTTCCTGCATGTCGGGGCGCCCGGGGCCGACGGCTATCATCCGCTCTGCAGCCTGATGGTCTTCGCCGATATCGGCGACCGGGTGAGCGTCCATGAGGCCGATGCGCTCGCCTTGCGGCTCAACGGGCCCTTCGCCGCCGGCCTGCCTAGCCAGGACGCCGACAACCTTGTCCTGCGCGCCACCCGCGCCCTGATGGCCCGCGCGCGCGGGCCGCAGCCGCCCCTGGCGCTCTCGCTCGACAAGCGGCTGCCGGTGGCCGCGGGCCTGGGCGGCGGCTCCAGCGACGCGGGCGCGGCCCTGCGCCTGGTGCGCGAGGCCCTCGGACTCACCCTCGACGACGGCGAGCTGGAGGCGATCGCCGCCGAGCTTGGCGCCGACGGGGCGGCCTGCCTCTGGGGTCGTCCGGTGCTGGCGCAGGGGCGGGGAGAGCGGCTCAGCCCCGCGCCCGGCCTGCCGGCGCTCGAGGCGGTGCTGGTCAATCCCGGGGTCAGCGTCTCCACGCCGGAGATCTATCGAGCGTTCGACGCCGCAGGTTCGTTCGCCGACATCGCGCCGCCCGCCATGCCCGACGCCTTCGAGAGCGTAGAGGAACTGGCCGGCTGGTTGCGCGCCACGACCAACGATCTGCAAGCGCCCGCCGTGGCCCTGGCCCCGGAGATCGGCGACGTGCTGGAGACCCTGGCCGATGAGCCCGAGGCCCTGCTGGCGCGGATGTCCGGCTCCGGCGCCACCTGTTTCGCGCTCTGCGGCTCCGACATCCAGGCCGAGACCCTGGCCGAGCGCCTGGAAGCCATGCGCCCGGCCTGGTGGATCAAGCGCTGCCGCCTGGGCGGCCCCTGGGATCCGGCGGTCTAGAATTCCGAAAACGAAAACGGGGGCCGCGAGGGCCCCCGTTCCCGAGAGGGGAGCAGGGACCCAGGCGGCCCTGCTCCTGATCTGACGCTTACGAGTGGTAGGCGCGTTCGCCGTGTTCGACGATGTCGAGGCCTTCTTCCTCGGTGTCGACCGAGGGCCGCAGGCCGATGGTGAACTTGATCGCGAAGAAGGTGATGGCCGAAGCCACCGCCGACCAGGAGACCGCCACCAGGACCGCTTTCACCTGGGCCATGACCTGGGTGCTCATCACATAGGCGGCCGTGTCACAGGTGGAGATGTCGCCGTCGAGGCCGCAGGTCGTGTAGTCGACCACGCCCGCGCCGCCCCAGGCCGGATTGACCAGGAAGCCTGTGGCGATGGCGCCGACGATGCCGCCGATCGCGTGGATGCCGAAGGCGTCCAGGCTGTCGTCGTACTTCAGCGCGTTCTTCACGACCGAGCAGAAGATCACGCAGATCGGCGAGACGATCAGGCCCAGGAGCAGGGCGCCCACCGGACCGGCGAAGCCGGCGGCCGGAGTGACGGCCACGAGGCCGGCGACCAGACCCGAGGCCATGCCCAGCATGCTGGCTTTCTTACGGGTCACCCACTCGGTGACGACCCAGGAGAGGCCGGCGCCGGCGGTGGCGACCAGGGTGTTCATCATGGCCAGGGCGGCGTAGCCGTTGGCTTCGAGGTTGGAGCCGGCGTTGAAGCCGAACCAGCCCACCCACAGCAGACCGGCGCCCGCGAGCGTCAGGGTCAGGGAGTGGGGCGGCATGGCCTCGACCTTGAAGCCCTTGCGCGGACCCGTCACCAGGGCGCCGACCAGGGCCGCGATCCCGGCGTTGATGTGGACCACGGTGCCGCCGGCGAAGTCGATGGCGCCCCAGCCCCAGAGCAGGCCCGACTGGATCGGATCCTTCGGCGCGGCGGCGACGGCGTCGGGACCAGCCCACCACCACACCATGTGCGCCATCGGATAGTAGGAGAGGATCGGCCAGAGGATGGCGAAGGCCACCACCGCGGCGAACTTCATCCGCTCGGCCACGCCGCCCAGGACGAGGGCGGCGGTGATGCAGGCGAAGGTCATCTGGAAGCAGATGAACACCAGCTCGGGGATGGCGATCCCGGTCGAGAACGTCGCCACCGTGCTGGCGGGCGTCACGTCCTTGAGGAACAGGCGCCCGGCGCCGCCGACGAACTTGTCGAGGCCGCCGCCGTCGGTGAAGGCCAGGCTGTAGCCGTAGAGCAGCCAGGCGATCATGCCGATGACGGTCACGGTCGAGACCTGCATCAGCATGGACAGCATGTTCTTCTGGCGGACCAGGCCGCCGTAGAACAGAGCCAGGCCCGGCAGGATCATCAGCAGGACCAGGACGGTGGAGACCAGCATCCAGGTGGTGTCGCCCTTGTCCACGGTGGGCGCGGCGGCCTCCGCGGCCGGCGCGGCCTCGGCGGCGGCCGGAGCAGCCTCGGCGACCGGCGCGGCCTCAGCCGCGGGCGCAGCGGCGGCCTCGGCGGCGGCGGGGGCGGCCGGCGGCGCGGCGTCCTGGGCGAACGCCGCGGGCGCTAGCACGCCCCCGGCGATGATGGCTGCGAGCGCCAGGCCCGTCAGCTTGTGCAGTCCCGATGATTTCATTGTGGTGATCCCCATGTCCCGATGAGTTCGACGCGCCCTAGAGGGCGGCCGTGCCGGACTCTCCGGTCCGAATACGCACTGCGTCCTCGACGTTGAGGACGAAGATCTTGCCGTCGCCGATCTTGCCGGTGGCGGCTGCGGCCTTGATGGCCTCCACGGCCTTGCCGGCCGCGGCGTCGTCGACGACCGCCTCCAGCTTCACCTTGGGCACGAAGTTCACCTGGTACTCGGCGCCCCGGTAGATCTCCGTCTGCCCCTTCTGGCGGCCGTAGCCCTTAACTTCGGAGACCGTCAGCCCCTCGATGCCGGCGCCGACGAGCGCTTCGCGCACGTCGTCCAGCTTGAAGGGTTTGACGATCGCTATGATCAATTTCATCGCCTGCTCCCGCGCGGCCCAAGCCGAGACGCGCCAGTGGGTTGTTTTCCCG
>NZ_JAUYOJ010000129.1 GCF_030697925.1 Phenylobacterium sp.
GTCGAAGATCGACGCGGCCAAGGAGTGGATCAAGTCCATCGCCTCGGAGCCGGAACTGAACGCCATCTACACCGGCAAGGTCGTGAAGATCGTCGACTTCGGCGCCTTCGTGAACTTCTTCGGCGCCAAGGACGGCCTGGTCCATGTGAGCCAGATCTCCAACGAGCGCGTCGGCAAGGTGTCGGACGTCCTGACCGAGGGCCAGTCCGTGAAGGTCAAGCTCCTGGGCTTCGACGATCGCGGCAAGACCCGCCTCTCCATGAAGGTCGTCGACCAGGAGACCGGTGAAGACCTGTCGGCCAAGTCGCCGGCCGAGACCGAAGAAGCCTAAGGCTTCCAGGTTTGTAGAGTTCGAGGGGGCGGCCGCAGCGATGCGGTCGCCCTTTTCGTTTGGGTCGCTCGCCGCTCGCGCTAACCTCGCGCCATGTGCAACGAATTCGCCCGTCAGAAACAGCTCGCCGACGCCATCGCCGAGTTCGACAAGCGCGGCCTGCCGCTGTTCGGCTGGCGCGACGGCCTGGTTCCCAACCTCGACGCCCAGCCCTCCATCCGCATCCGCGACACCGCGGTGGTGGTGCGGCTGCGCGGCGGGGCGCTGGAGGGAGAGGCGGTCACCTGGGCCTGGCCCGGACCGCGCGGGGCGCCGGTGTTCAACTTCCGCGCCGAGGGCAGGAACTTCTCGCACAGCGACCGGGTCCTGGTCCTGGCCGACGGGTTCATCGAGTACACCGCCCCCCAGGCCGGCGGCGTGAAACTGAAGGACCGCCACCGCTTCACCCTGGCGGCGGAGGATTGGTTCTGGATCGCCGGCATCGTCAAGGAGGGCTGCTTCACCCTGCTGACCACCGAGCCCGGTCCTGACGTGAAGCCGTTCCACGACCGCCAGATCGTCACCTTCGCCCCCCAGGCGGGCATGGATTGGCTGACCCTGGCCCGGCCGGAAGGCGAGCTGCTCCGGGCCGGGCCGGCGGGGACGCTCATCGCTCAGACCCTGCGCAAGGATGGCGTCGACCTGGCCGCCTGAAACGCGAAAGGCCCGCCGGTGAGGGCGGACCTTCGGCTTCCAGCGGTTTCGGCGGGATCAGCCCCTGAGCTTGCGCAACAGCACATCCACGTCGCGGGCGATCATCGGATCCTCCGCCTTCAGGCTCTCGATGCGGCGCACGGCGTGTAGCACCGTGGTGTGGTCGCGACCGCCGAACCTACGGCCGATGTCGGGCAGGGAGCGGGTGGTGATCTGCTTGGCGATCCACATGGCCACCTGGCGGGGCCGGGCCACCGCGCGGGCGCGGCGCTCGGAGATCATGTCAGCCTGCTTCAGCTGATAGTGCTCGGCCACGACCTTCTGGATCTGGTCGACGGTCACCCGGCGCTCATTGCAGGCCAGGTGGGGCCGCAGGATGGTCTGGGCCTCGTCCAGGGTCAGGCGGGCGATATCGCCGCCCACGCGGGCGATCAGGGTGTTGAGCGCCCCCTCCAGCTCGCGGACGCTGTCGGTGAAGCGGTCGGCCAGGAACTGCAGGACCTCGGCCTTGGCCGACGGAACGAAGCGGCCCTGGGCGGCCAGGGTGGCCAGCTTGCGCTCCAGGATGCCCAGACGCAGGGTCCGGTCGGCCGGCTCGATGCCGCAGACCAGGCCCGACTGCAGGTGGCTGCGCAGGCGCGGCTCCATTTCCGACAGTTCGGCGGGCGAGCGGTCGGCGGTCATCACCACGCGGCGGCCGTCCTCGACCAGGGCCAGCAGGGTGTGGAACAGCTCCTCCTGGGTGGAGGTCTTGCCGGCCACGAACTGGACGTCGTCGATCAGCAGCAGGTCGGCGTTGCGCAGCTCGTCCTTGAAGGCCGCGGTCTGGCGGTCCTGGACGGCCTTGACGAAGGTCGTCGTGAAGCGCTCGGCGGTGATGTAGACCACGCGCTTGCCGGGGCCGGTCTGCATGGCCTCCCAGGCCAGGGCGTTCAGCAGGTGGGTCTTCCCGAAGCCGTAGGGGCCGTGGAAGATCACCGGATTGAAATGGCCGTCGGCCCAGGACGCCACCCGGCGCGCCACGGCGAAGGCGAACTCGTTGGCCGGGCCGGCCACGAAGGTCTCGAAGGAGAAGCGCTCCTGCAGGCCCTGCTGACGGGCCGCGCGGGCCTCGACGCTGGGCGCCGCGACCGGAACCTCGATCTCGATGACATCGGTGTCTACGGCGGCGACCGAAGGAGAAGCCAGGGCTTGGGTCTCGGCATAGGCGCCTTGCGCCTGGGCGTCGAACTCCATGCGCGACTTCAGGTCCAGGCTGCGGCCCATGGGGTCGTTCTGGGCCCACAGCTCGCCGATGCGCCGCCAGGCATGACGACGAATCCAATCGCGAGCCACGCCGGTGGCGGCCACCAGGCACAGGTCCGCCCCGCGTTCGCGCAGGGCGGCTTGGCCGAGCCACGACCCGAAGGTCGCCTCGCCCAGCTCCCGCTTCAGCGCGACGCAGGTTTTCGTCCAGACAGCCCCCGCCGGCGCCTCAGACATAGAACCCGCAATGCCACCATTGGCCATCATTCCAACCCCATCATGTGTCATCAGCCCAGCGCCCCCGCGACGGCTAACTTTGTTTAACGAACACAAAGCCTTATTCAGCGCGAGCATAGCCCTCGCCGCCGTCTTTTTTCATCCGAGATCAGATGGAAGGACGTCTTAAGACTTGCCACCCTAGTCGGGGCGGTTAGGGGGTCAACGGTGATTCTT
>NZ_JAUYOJ010000175.1 GCF_030697925.1 Phenylobacterium sp.
GGGTTGCCCATCGGGTCCGGGAAGCGGGCTTCCAGGCGCTTGCCCTTGGGGCTGTCCACGTGCGGGATGCGGATCGAGGCCGAGCGGTTGCGGGCCGAATAGGCCAGCTTCACCGGGGCTTCGTAGCCGGGCACCAGGCGCTTGTAGGAGTTGGTGGTCGAGTTCGAGAAGGCGTTGATCGCCTTGGCGTGCTTGATGATCCCGCCGATGTACCACAGGCACATCTGGGAGAGGCCGGCGTACTTGTCGCCCGCGAACAGCGGCTTGCCGTCGCCCCAGATCGACTGGTGGACGTGCATGCCCGACCCGTTGTCGGCGAACATCGGCTTGGCCATGAAGGTCGCCGTCTTGCCGTAGGCCGCGGCCACGTTGTGGATCACGTACTTGTAAAGCTGCAGGCGGTCGGCCATGACGATCATGGTGTCGAACTTCAGGCCGAGCTCGTGCTGGGCCGGCGCCACCTCGTGGTGGTGTTTTTCCGGCTTCATGCCCAGCTCGCCCATGACCGCCAGCATCTCGCCGCGCAGGTCCTGCGCCGAGTCGACCGGGTTCACCGGGAAGTAGCCGCCCTTCGGGCCGGGCCGGTGGCCCATATTGCCTTCCGGATAGCTCTTGCCGGTGTTCACCGGCAGCTCGCTGGCGTCATACGAGTAGCCGGTGTTGTGCGGGTCGGTGGACCACTTCACGTCGTCGAAGATGAAGAACTCGGCTTCCGGGCCGAAGAACACCGTGTCGCCGATGCCCGAGGCCTTCACGAAGTTCAGCGCCGCCTTGGCGATGGAGCGCGGGTCACGGTCGTAGGGGGTGCCGGTGTCCGGGTTCACCACGTCGCAGAACAGGCAGAGCGTGGTCTGCTGGTAGAAGGGGTCGATGATGGCGGTCGACAGGTCCGGCCGCAGCTTCATGTCGCTTTCGTTGATCGCCTTCCAGCCGGCGATCGACGAACCGTCGAACATGGTGCCGTCGGTCAGGAAGTCCTCGTCGACCAGGTCGATGTCGAAGGTCACGTGCTGCATCTTCCCGCGGATGTCGGTGAAGCGCACGTCGACGTATTTCACGTCCTTCTCTTTGATCTGGTCCAGAATGTCCTTGGCGGTCGCCATTGCAGTATCCCCTTGAAGTAAGTCTCGATGATTTCGTCTAGACGGCCGCGGCGCCGGTCTCCCCGGTGCGGATCCGCAGCACGTCAGTGATTTCCGACACAAAGATCTTGCCGTCGCCGATGCGGCCAGTGCGGGCTGCGCCCACGATCGCCTCCAGGGCCGGATCCAGTTGGTCGTCGGCGACGACCACTTCGATTTTAATCTTCGGCAGGAAGTCGACCACGTATTCGGCGCCGCGATAGAGCTCGGTGTGACCCTTCTGGCGGCCGTAGCCCTTGGCCTCGAGGACGGTCATGCCCTGCACGCCGAGTTCCTGAAGGGCTTCCTTCACCTCGTCCAGCTTGAACGGCTTGATGATGGCTTCGATCTTCTTCATGGCTCGACTTCACTCTCACACACACCGCCCCGGGGGCGGCCGGGGTTACGAGCATGCTCCTATGGCCGCCGACAAGGGCAAGCCCGGCTTGCCTGACGCTACGGCGGTTATGCCAAGATCATTGCCTGAAAAATAGGCGACCGGCGCCCACAATTCGACCACGACCCAAATCGCCTTGTGAGCGGGTCCTGGGCGCCTAGGATCGCGACCAACCAAGCCCGGGAGGGGCTCGAAAATGGACGACAGGACGCCGGTTCTCATCGGAGCAGGTCAATTCACCTATCGGGGCGAACCGGGCGAGTCGCCGTCTCCGACCGCTTTGCTGAAGATTGCGGCGGAACGCGCTGCCCAGGATGCGGAACTGACGCTCGAGGCCTTGGGGGGAATCGACACCCTGGCCGTGGTGGGCTTCACCATCGACGCCCCGGGCGGCGCGCGCCTAGTCCCGCACTCGACCAATCCGCCGGCGACCCTGGCCAAGCGGCTGGGCGCGACGCCGCGTCACGTGACCTATTCCCATATGGGCGGCAACAGCCCCCAGCAGATGATCAATATCGTCGCCGAGCGGATCGCCAAGGGGCAGACCGAGTTCGCCCTGGTGGTCGGCTGCGAGTTCCTGGGCTCGGCCACCAAGCGGCTGCAGCGCGGCCTGGGCTTCGACGACTGGGACGACGTCGAGGACGACCTGCCGGCCCCGGACCGGGTCGGCGATCCGCGCAACGGCGTCACGCCCTATGAGGCCAAGCACGGCCTGGCGCGGCCCATCAACTGCTACCCGCTGTTCGAGAACGCCCTGCGCGCCCGCGACGGTCGCTCGATCCCCGACCACCAGAAGCGGTTGGGCGAACTGTTCGCGCCCTTCACACGGGTGGCGGCGAAGAACCCTGAGGCCTGGTTCCCGGTGGAGCGCTCGGCGGAGGAACTCATCACCGTCACCGACCGCAACCGGATGGTCGGCTTTCCCTATCCGAAATACCTCAACGCCATCATGGAGGTGGACCAGTCGGCCGGAGTGATCGTCACCAGCCTGGCCAAGGCCCGCCAGTTGGGCGTGGCCGAGGATCGCCTCGTCTACCTGCACGGGTGCGCCGACGCCTGCGATCTCTGGTATCCCACCGACCGGCAGGACTTCCATTCCAGTCCGGCCATGCGCCTGACCGGCAAGCGGGCGCTGGAGATGGCCGGGATCGGCCTCGACGACATCGGCCACATCGACCTCTATTCCTGCTTCCCGGTGGCGGTGGAGATCGGCGCCGAAGAGTTGGGCCTGGCGCTCGACGATCCCCGCGGCCTGACGGTCACCGGCGGCCTGCCGTATATGGGCGGTCCGGGGAACAACTACGCCATGCACTCCATCGCCGTGATGATGCAGCGGCTGCGGGACGATCCGGGCGCCTACGGCCTGGTCACCGCCAATGGCTGGTACCTGACCAAGCAGTCGACGGGCGTCTATTCGACCCGACCGCTCAAGGGCGCCTTCGAGCGCCAGGATCCCAAGGTGATCCAGGACCAGATCGACGCCCTGCCGCACCCGGCTGTCATCGAACGACCGCAAGGCGCGGCTACGATCGAGACCTTCACCGTCGTCCACGGCCGCGAGGGCTATATGATGGGCATCGTGGTCGGCCGGGATTCCGAGGGCCGCCGCTTCGTCGCCAACACCCCGACCGACGCGGCGACGCTGTCCGGTCTGGAGGCGACCGAGGCGGTCGGGCGCAAGGGGACCGTCGGCCGCTCCGAGGACGACTCCCGTAACATTTTCATTCCGGATTGATTTGATGTCGCGACTTTATCTAATCCGCCACGGCAAGCCCGCCTCCACCTGGGGCGAGGCCGACGAAGACCCGGGGCTGGACGAAGCGGGGAGGGCGCAGGCGGAAACCGCTCGCGACTTTCTCCTGTCCCTACCGCCGGCCGACCGGCCCAAGCGGGTGGTGTCCTCGCCACTGCGCCGCTGCCGGGAGACGGCGCACCCCACCGCAGAGGCGCTCGGCGTCGAGGTGGAGATCGATCCTTCGGTGGGCGAGATTCCGACCCCCAAGGCGCTGTCGGCGGCCGAGCGGCCGGCCTGGCTGCGCGGCGTGTTCCAGGGCAGGTGGAAGGACGTCCAGGGCGATCTCGACTACGACGCCTGGCGCCGCGAGATCGTCGCCTCCCTGCATGCGCGGGGGGATACGGCGGTATTCTCGCACTATGTCGCGATCAATGCGGTCATGTCGCAGCTCGAGGACGACGAGCGCGTCCTGGTCTTTCGGCCCGACCACGCCTCGATCTCCACCCTGGAAACCGACGGGTCGAGCTTGACCCTGGTGGCCAAGGGGCGCGAAGCCTCCACCGGGGTTCTCTAACAGTCTTCCGGGAGATCGGTGTTGGCGGCGCGCAAGATCCATACGGTGGCCGAGATCGCCGCCGCCGACCGCGCGGCCATCGCGGCTGGAACGCCGGGCCAGGAGCTGATGGAGCGGGCGGGCGCGGCGGTCGCTGACGCCATCGTCGAACGCTTTTCCCTGCGGCCGGTCGCCGTCCTCTGCGGGCCGGGTAACAACGGCGGCGACGGCTATGTGATCGCGCGCCTGCTGAAGGAGCGCGGTTGGCCGGTGGAGCTGCGCGCCCTGGCCCCGCCCGAAACCTCCGACGCCAAGGCCGCGGCGGCGCGGTGGGAGGGCCCCACCGTGCCATTCGACGCGCCGCTCGGGGCCCGGCTGTTCGTCGACGCCCTGTTCGGCGCCGGCCTGTCGCGTCCGATGAACGGCGATGCGGCGGCCATGGCCTCGCGCCTGGCCGATCGGCCCGACAGCGTCGTGGCCGTCGATATCCCCAGCGGGGTGCCGGGCGATACGGGCCAACCGCGAGGGGCGGCGGTCTGCGCCGGCCTGACCGTGACCTTCCACGCCAAGAAGCTCGCCCATGTTCTGGAGCCCGGCCACAGCCTGTGCGGTGAAGTGATCGTCGCCGACATTGGACTGGCCGAGATGGCCGGCGATCTGGTCGAGAACGGCCCGGAGCTCTGGCTGCCGGCGTTTCCCTGGCCGGGACCGGGCTCGCACAAGCACGCTCGCGGGCGGCTGGTGGTGGTCTCCGGCGAGGCCTGGAGCACGGGTGCGGCGCGACTGGCGGCGCGCGCCGGCCTGCGGATCGGGGCGGGGCTGGTGACCCTGCTGTCGCCGTCCGAGGCCGTGGCGGTCAACGCCGCGCATCTGGAAGCGGTGATGCTGCGCCCCTTCGACACCGAGGCCGAGCTGGAGCAACTGGCCGCCGATGTGGACGCCGCGATCATCGGACCGGCCGCGGGGGTCAGCGAAGCCACCCTGATGAACGTTCTGGCCCTGGCGCGCACCGGCGCGGCCCTGATCCTCGACGCCGACGCCATCACCGTCTTCCGCGACGATCCCGAGGAACTGTTCTCGGTGCTGGATGTGGACGATGTGCTCACCCCCCATCCCGGGGAGTTCGAGCGCCTGTTCCCGGGCCTGTTGCGGGACGCTCCCGAGCGGATCACGGCCGCCCGGCGCGCTGCGGCGCGGGCCGACGCCATCGTCCTGCTGAAGGGACCCGACACTGTAATCGCCGCCCCCGACGGCCGGGTGGCGGTGAACACCAACGGCTCGCCGTGGCTGGCCACCGCCGGGTCGGGGGACGTACTGGCTGGGCTGATCGGCGGGCTGATCGCCCAGGGCATGGGCAGCTTCGAAGCCGCCTGCGCGGGCGCCTGGATCCACGCCGAGGCCGCCGACACCCATGGACCGGGCCTGATCGCCGAGGACCTTCCGGGCCTGACCCCCGCGGTGCTGCGCAGGCTGTACGACGCCCGCTGAGCTTGTCTCCTCGGGATATGGCCAAGCTCGGCGGCCCGTGATACCTCCCGCGGCGACATGATCTCGAACCTCCAACGCGCAGCAGCCCTCGAGGCTATGGGCCGTCCGGTAATCGCCGGACGGATCGCCATGCGTGTGCGGGAGGGCGCCGAGGTCTAAGGGTTCGTTTTCGGACCTGACGATTTCCCAAACCCCTTCCGGCGACGGAAGGGGTTTCGATTCCAGCTCCTCTTCCGCGACGCCGGCCCCTTGGCAAGGAGCCTCCCCATGACGTCCCTGACCCCAGAATTGATCGCGGCGTTGGCGCTGTTCGCGTTCGTCTCCTCGATCACACCTGGCCCCAACAACACGATGCTGATGGCCTCGGGCGCCAATTTCGGGTTCCGCGCCACGCGACCGCACGCCCTGGGCGTCTCGCTGGGATTTTTCGTCCTGGTGGTGTCGGTGGGCCTCGGACTCGGCGGCCTGTTCGCGGCCTATCCGGTGCTGCACGACATCCTGGCGGTGGCCGGCGGCGGCTATCTGCTATGGCTGGCCTGGAAGATCGCCACCTCCAAGGGCATGGGGATGGGGAAGGCGGGCGCCGCGCCGCAGACCTTCTTGCAGGCCGCCGCGTTTCAATGGGTCAATCCCAAGGCCTGGGCCATGGCGCTGGGGGCGGTGACCGCCTACGCGCCGCGCGAGCACTACGTGGTCAATATCCTGATCGTCTCGGCGGTCTTCACGGCCATCAACCTGCCTTGCGTCAGCGTCTGGACCGGATTCGGCGTGGGGCTGCGGCGCTTCCTCGACCGGCCGGCCGTGCTGCGCGCCTTCAACCTCACGATGGCCCTGCTGCTGGTGGCCTCGCTGATCCCGCTCGCCCTGGAGCTGATCGGAGCCTAGGCCCGGAGCCTGAGATTGAGGAGATGGTGCGGGCGAGAGGACTCGAACCTCCACGCCTTGCGGCGCTGGAACCTAAATCCAGTGCGTCTACCAATTCCGCCACACCCGCGTTCCAGGCGCCGGATAAGCATTTGCCGGCCGGAATGGCAAGGCGGACCGGCCGTTGGCCGGTCGGCGCTCCGCCCGTCTTTGGACTTGGAGGCGCAGGGCTCCCATGACATAAGAGCGCCCGCTCGCCGCCGCTTGTTCGGCGGCGATTGTCCTTTCATCTCAGGGCGGATCTGACGGCGCGCGCGACGCGCCTCACTCCGGAAGTTCAAGAATGTCGATGCAGATCGTTGAAAAGTCCGGCGAAGGCCTGAGCAAGGTTTTTGGCGTGACCGTGCCCGTGGCGGACCTCAATGAGCGCCTGGAGGCGCGGATCACCGAGATCACACCCACGCTCAACATCAAGGGCTTCCGCCCGGGCAAGGTGCCGGCCGCCCACGTGCGCCGCCTGCACGGCAAGGCCCTGATGGCCGAGGTGGTCCAACAGGCCATCAACGAGTCCAGCCAGAAGGTGCTGACCGACAATAACCTGCGTCCCGCGGGCGAGCCGGACCTGAAGCCGGAAGGCGACTTCGAGAAGGTCATCGAGGGCTCGGCCGACCTGGCCTATGAGCTGGCCATCGAGGTGATGCCGGAGTTCGAGCCCACCGACCTCACCAAGATCTCCCTGAAGCGTCCGGTCTATGAGCCGACTGAGAAGGAAGTGGACGAGGCCGTCGACGAGCTGGCCAAGCAGAACCGCACCTATGAGCCGCGCACCGGCAAGTCGGTGAAGGCCAAGAAGGACGACCAGGTCGTCATCGACTTCATCGGCCGCATCGACGGCGTGGCCTTCGAGGGCGGCACGGGTTCGGACACCGACCTGGTGCTGGGATCGGGCAGCTTCATCCCCGGCTTCGAGGACCAGCTGATCGGCTCCAAGGCCGGCGACGTGGTCACCGTGAAGGTGCCGTTCCCGGCCGACTACCAGGCCGCCCAACTGGCCGGCAAGGACGCCGAGTTCGAGACCACCGTGAAGGAGGTCAAGGCTCCAGTCGACGCCAAGGCCGATGACGCCATGGCCGAGCGCCTAGGCGTCGAGAGCCTGGAAAAGCTCAAGGAATTGCTGAAGACCAACCTCGAGAGCCAGTACGCCGGCGCCTCGCGCTTCAAGCTGAAGCGCGCCCTGCTGGACATCCTGGACGAGAAGCACGACTTCCCGCTGCCGCCGAAGATGGTCGAGGCCGAGTTCGCCTCCATCTGGCAACAGGTGCAGCAGGATAAGGAACGTGGCGGCCTGCCGCCCGAAGACGCCGAGAAGACCGACGACCAGCTGCAGGGCGAGTACCGCAAGATCGCCGAGCGCCGGGTCCGCCTCGGACTGGTCCTGGCCGAGATCGGCCGGACCAACAATGTCCAGGTGACCAACGAAGAAATGCAAAACGCCGCCGTCCAGGAGGCCCGCCGCTACGGGGCCCAGGCGCAGCAGATTTTCGACATGTTCATGAAGGACCAGAACTTCCAGGCCCAGCTCCGCGCCCCGATCTTCGAGGACAAGGTCGTCGACCTGATCGTCGGCCAGGCCAAGGTGAAGGACCAGAAGGTCTCGAAGGAGGAGCTGCTGAAGGAAGACGACATGCCCGAGGGGTATGGCGCCTAACACCGCCTCAGCCGGCTTTCCGCCCGATCAAATCCCTCCCCGGACCGGGGAGGGATTTTCTTTAGGACTATTGGTCACCTTGCAACGGCCCCTCCGCCACGCGATATCGGAGGGGAACGCGGCCCTGCCCGCAGAGTCGCATCATTCGAGAGAGGCTTCCTTTTATGCGTGACCCGCAAATCACCGCGCTGAATCTCGTTCCGATGGTGGTGGAGCAGACCAGCCGCGGCGAGCGCGCTTTCGACATCTTTTCCCGCCTCCTGAAGGAGCGGGTGATCTTCCTGAACGGTCCGGTCGAGGACGGCATGTCGGCGCTGATCTGCGCCCAGCTCCTGTACCTCGAGGCTGAGAACCCGAAGAAGGAGATCCAGATGTACATCAACTCCCCCGGGGGCGTGGTGACGTCTGGCCTCGCGATCTACGACACCATGCAATACATCAAGTCGCCGGTGGTGACCCTGTGCATGGGCATGGCCGCCTCGATGGGTTCGTTCCTGCTGATGGCCGGCGCCAAGGATCACCGGATCAGCCTGCCCAACGCCCGGATCATGGTGCACCAGCCCTCCGGCGGCTATTCCGGCAAGGCCTCGGATATCGAGCGCCACGCCGAGGACATCATCAAGACCAAGCGCCGGCTGAACGAAATCTACGCCAAGCACACCGGCCGGACCTTTGAGGAGGTCGAGGAGAAGCTCGATCGCGACACCTTCATGACCGCCGAGGAGGCCAAGGAGTGGGGCCTCGTCGACCACGTCTACGAGACCCGCGCCGACGACTGATCCGGCCATGGCCCGGCACATCCTCGTGGTGGGCGGAACGGGCATGCTGTCCGAACTCGTGAAGGCGCTCGCCGGCGACGGCGGGCGTCTTTCGCTTTTGTCCCGGCGGGCCTCGGTGGTGGCCGGCGCGGACGGCTTCGACTGCGACTACTACGATGAGGCGGCCTTCACCGGCGCGCTGGAGGCCGCGGTCGCCCGGTCAGGACCCGTGGACCTCGCCGTGACCTGGTTCCACACCCTGAAGATCCCAGCGTCGCGCCTCCTGGCCGAGCGGGTCCAGGGCAGGCTCTTCCAGGTCCTGGGCAGCGCCGCGGTCGATCCCGCCCATCCGGGGCGGCTGCAGGCCGCGGCGCGAGTCGCCGACGGCCTGCCGCATTGCGCGGTCCGCCAGGTGGTCCTGGGCTTCAAGGTGGAGGCCCGGGGCTCACGTTGGCTGACCAATTCTGAGATCTCGCAGGGTGTGCTGGAGGCGGTGCGCGCCGACCGGACGTCCAGCACCATCGGTCAGACCGAGCCGTGGTCGGCGCGGCCCTGAAGCGGGTCTCTAGCTCGCGAGCTCGGCCACGACCATGGCCACCAGGCGTTCGCGGCCAGGTTCGGCGGTGACGTCGATGCGCTCGAAATCGCCCGCCGCCACGGTCCGCACATCGGCGAACAGGCCGGCCGGATCCTCGTGGAAATGCAGGAAGGCCTTGGACTTGCGGTAGAAGACACCGCGCGACTTCTCGGTAAGGCCGGGCAGGGCGCGCAGCCTCACGATCAGGGGTTCCAGGGCGTCCAGGGCTGTCTGGCCCGCATGCCGCATGTCAGTCCTCGCGTGGATATTGCGACGGTCGGGCCAGATAATAGTCGGCGGCGGGCAGGCCTGTCTCGGCTTCTACGGCGGCGTTATAGACCCGGTCGTCGAATCCGCCCCGTTCGGCGCGTTTGGCCAGGCGCCGGGTCTCGATCTCGTCCAGGGTCAGGCTGTGGGCCGCGGCCAGGGCCAGGATCACCTCGCTGAGGTCGGCCAATTCGTCGGTGAGATCGCGCGCGTCGGTGGCGCCCCGGGCCTCATGGGCTTCCTCGACCAACTTGTCCTTGAGCGCCGCCACATAGGCCGCGTCGTCCAGCCGCCGGTCGAAAACCATCAAGCCCTGCTCGCGCATGATCTGCGGCAGCTTGTCGCGGATCAGCTTTTCGACGCGGAAGCGAAGGCGGCTCATGGCTTCTCCGTGAAGACCCGGTAGCCGACCTCGGTGGCGATCTTGAGCATCTCCCGATCGCCGCTGGTGTCGCCATAGGCGGCTTCGAGATGGATGTCGTCGCCGAAGGTCTCGCGCAGGCGCCGGACCTTCTCCGGACCCCGGCAATTGGCGGTCGAGAACCCGCCCGTGGCGCGGCCCTCGGCGTCGAACGCCAGCTCGGTGCCGATCAGCAGATCGGCGCCCAGGCCGCGGGCGAAGGGGGCCACCACGATGTCGGGCGAGGCGGTGACGATCACCAGCTTGGCGCGGCGCGGGCGCCAGCGCCGCCAGGTGGCTACGGCGTCGGGCCGCAGCAGGCGAGGGGCCATGATCTCGGCGAACGCCCGGGCGTCGGCCTCGATCGCCTCGCGGCTTGCCCCGGCAAGGAATTCGCGCACGGCGGCGGCCTTGATCTTGCCGCGGTTGCGATGTCCCAAATAGGCCAGGGCCGCGGGCGCGAGTCGAACCATCCCCAGCTGATATCGGCGCTTCCCGGCCCGCCATTTTAGGAACGCCGTGAAGCTGTCGCGAGTGGTCAGAGTGCCGTCGAAGTCGAACGCCACGACGCCGGCGTCCTCGATCTGCTCGTCCAAGGATTGGTTCGACGAGGCGCCGATGCTCCTAAGGTTTCGTCTCGCCATCTCGCCCCCAAAGCGCCGCCGGTTAGTTCAGCCTGTCGCGAAGCGTCGCACCGGCCCTGGGGGGAGGTCTTGCGCGGCGTCCGTGACGGTTCTCTTGTACCGATGCGGGACATTCCCATCTACGGATTCGGAACGCCCCGCCATCGGGCGCCCCGCCGCCAAATGTCGCTCCAGCCCCTGGAAGGCTTGTGATCGTTGCTCGGATCGGGGAATGTCAAGGATTAGACAACCCCCGGCGCGTATCCTGCAATGATGGCGTCAGGAACGCCTTCGGGGCGGACGTCGACAGCGACCCGTCGGTGTCGTCGAGAGAGTGAGAAACGACCATGACCAAGGCCGCGAGCGGGGACTCCAAGAGCACGCTGTATTGCTCTTTCTGCGGCAAGAGCCAGCATGAGGTCCGCAAGCTTATCGCGGGCCCGACCGTGTTCATCTGTGATGAATGCGTCGAGCTGTGCATGGATATCATCCGCGAAGAACACAAGATTTCCTTTGTGAAGTCGAAGGACGGCGTCCCGACGCCCAAGGAAATCCGCGAAGTCCTCGATGATTACGTGATCGGGCAAGACCACGCCAAGAAGGTGCTCGCGGTCGCGGTCCACAATCACTACAAGCGCCTGAACCACGCGTCGAAGAACAACGACGTTGAACTGGGTAAGGCCAACATCCTGCTGATCGGTCCGACCGGCACCGGCAAGACCCTGCTGGCCCAAACGCTCGCCCGAATCATCGACGTGCCCTTCACCGTGGCCGACGCCACGACGCTCACCGAAGCCGGCTATGTCGGCGAGGACGTCGAGAACATCATCCTCAAGCTGCTCCAATCGGCCGACTACAATGTCGAGCGGGCGCAGCGTGGCATCGTCTATATCGACGAGGTCGATAAGATCAGCCGCAAGTCGGACAATCCCTCGATCACCCGCGACGTGTCGGGCGAGGGCGTGCAGCAGGCCCTGCTGAAGATCATGGAGGGCACAGTCGCCTCGGTGCCGCCGCAGGGCGGGCGCAAGCATCCCCAGCAGGAATTCCTACAGGTCGACACCACCAACATCCTGTTCATCTGCGGCGGCGCCTTCGCCGGCCTCGAGAAGATCATCTCGGCGCGCGGCCAGGGCACCTCGATCGGCTTCGGCGCCAAGGTCTCGGATCCGGACGATCGCCGCACCGGCCAGATCTTCCGTCAGGTGGAGCCGGACGACCTGCTGCGCTTCGGCCTGATCCCGGAGTTCGTCGGCCGTCTGCCGGTCATCGCCACCCTGGACGACCTGGACGAGCCGGCCCTGGTGAAGATCCTCACCGAGCCGAAGAACGCTTTCGTCAAGCAGTACCAGCGCCTGTTCGACATGGAGAATGTCGGCCTGACCTTCACCGACGACGCGCTCAACGCGGTGGCCCGCAAGGCCATCATTCGCAAGACCGGCGCGCGCGGCCTGCGCTCGATCCTGGAAGGCATCTTGCTCGATACGATGTACGAGCTGCCGACCTATGACGGCGTCGAGGAAGTGGTCGTCAACGCCGAGGTCGTCGAGGGCCGCGCCCAGCCGCTGGTGATCTACGCCGAGCGCCGCGACAAGGGCGGCGCGGCCTAGGGCCGACGCGAACCAATGTGGACAAAGGGCCTCGCGGACACGCTCCGCGAGGCCTTTTTCTTGTGTGGCTAGCCGATGAGTCTTCTCGCCCCGCCCTGTGATCGCGGTGTGGTCGCAGCAACGGCGCACCATGAGCGTGCTGTGCGCGGCGCCCTGGTCCTGGCCGGGACGGTCTTGGGGTCCAGCCTGGCCTTTATCGACGGCTCGGCGGTCAACCTGACCCTGCCCGTGATCCAGCGTGAGTTCGGCGGGACCGCGGCCTCGGCCCAGTGGATCATGAACGCCTACATGCTGCTCCTCAGCGCCCTGGTGCTGGCCGGCGGCGCGGCGGCCGACCGTTACGGGCGGCGCAGGGTCTTCGTGACCGGGGTGGTGATCTTTTCCACCGCCTCGGCGCTCTGCGGCCTGGCGCCGAGCCTCCCGTTGCTGATCGCCGCTCGAGCGCTACAGGGCGCGGGCGCGGCCCTGCTGGTTCCCGCCAGCCTGGCCATCCTGGGCGCCTCCTTCGACAAGGCCGCCCGCGCCCGCGCGGTCGGGATTTGGGCCGGCGCCAGCGGGCTGACGAGCGCGATCGGCCCGGTGCTGGGCGGCTGGCTGACCGACACGGTCGGTTGGCGGGCCGTGTTCCTGATCAACCTGCCGCTGGCGGCCCTGGCTGTCGGCTTCATCCTGGCCGGCGCCCGGGAAAGCCGCGCCCCGTCGGCCGGTCCGATCGACTGGGCCGGCGCGGCCAGCGTCACCCTGGGCCTCGGCGCCATCACCTGGGCCCTGACCGAGGCGCCCGCACGCGGTGTCGGCTCGCCGGCGGTCCTGGGCGGGCTGATCCTCGGAGGCCTCGCGCTCGTGGGATTCGTGATGGTGGAGCAGAGGGTGCAAGGCCCGATGGTTCCCCTGAAGCTATTCGGCTCGGCCACCTTCTCCGGCGCCAACGGCTTAACCTTGCTGCTGTATGCGGCCTTCGGCGGGGCGCTGTTCCTGCTGCCGTTCCAACTGATCCGGGTCCATGGCTATCCCGCGGCGAGCGCCGGGGCCGCCCTGCTGCCCCTGTCGGTCGGGCTGGCGTTGCTCTCGCCCTTGGCCGGGGCCATGACGGCGAAGGTCGGGGTGCGCGCCATGCTGACGCTCGGGCCACTTGTCGTCGCGGTGGGCTTCGCGACCCTGGCCTGGCGGGCGGGGGACGGCGCCTATTGGACCGGAGTCTTCCCGGGCCTGACCCTGCTGGCCATCGGCATGGGCGTTGCGGTCGCCCCGTTGACCGACGCGGTGCTTGGCGCCGTACCTGGCGCCTATGAGGGGGCGGCCTCGGGGGTCAACAACGCCACGGCGCGGGTCGGCGGGCTGCTGGCGGTGGCCCTGGCCGGCTTCGTGCTCACCGCGGGCGAGGGCGATGAGACCGCCACGGCCATGGACCAGGCCTATCGCATCGCCATGGTCGCCGCGGCCCTCACCTCGGCGGTCGCGGGGCTGATCGGCCTGGCGACGATCCGCACGCCCAAGGCGAATTAATCCGCGACGCCTGGTCGCAGGCGAGGTCAGGCGACTGAGTCTCCCTGATCACACTTCGTAGACACTTGGGGTCGCACCCTTCCTGCTGCGCTTGAATGCGCGCGCGAAGCGTCCACATAAAAGCGCTGCAAAGCCGCCCTGCGTGGCGGACGGGCCGTCCGACTCAGACGCATCGTCTGATGTGACCGCGGTCCGGGAGCCGAGCCCGTAACCAAACCGGCCGGCAGGAGTTGAAAGTACATGTCCGAGATCAAGACCCTTCCGATTCTACCGCTGCGGGACATAGTCGTGTTTCCGCATCAACCGGTGCCGCTCTTCGTGGGCCGGGAGAAGTCCGTACGCGCGCTTGAAGAGGCGATGCGGGGTGAAGGCAAGCAGATCCTCCTGGCGACTCAGAAGGACAAGGACGACGACGATCCGTCGCCCGAGGCCATCTATGACGTCGGCGTGGTCGCCACGGTCCTGCAGCTGCTGAAGCTTCCCGACGGCACCGTGAAGGTGCTGGTGGAAGGCAAGGCGCGGGCCGCCGTGTCGCGCTTCACCGACCAGGCCGACTATTACGAAGCCGAGATCGCCTTCATCTCCGAGGACGGCGGAGCTTCGGCCGAGGCCGAGGCGCTGTCGCGCGCGGTCGTCGAGCAGTTCGAGAACTACGTCAAACTGAACAAGAAGGTCCCGCCGGAGGCGCTCGCCTCCATGCCACAGGTCGACGCACCCGGCGAACTCGCCGACCGCATCGCCAGCCACCTCTCGGTGAAGATCGCCGAGAAGCAGGGCCTGCTGGAGATCTTCAATGTCGTGAAGCGCCTGGAGAAGGTCTACGCCCTGATGGAGGGCGAGATCAGCGTCATGCAGACGGAAAAGAAGATCCGTAACCGCGTGAAGCGCCAGATGGAGAAGACCCAGCGCGAGTACTATCTGAACGAACAGATGAAGGCGATCCAGCGCGAGCTGGGCGAGCAGGACGACCAGCGTGACGAGCTGCTCGAGCTGGAAAAGCGCATCAAGCGCACCAAGCTCTCCAAGGAGGCCCGCACCAAGGCCGACGGCGAGCTGAAGAAGCTGCGCAACATGAGCCCGATGTCGGCCGAATCCACGGTCGTGCGGAACTATCTCGATTGGCTGCTGTCCATTCCGTGGGGCAAGGCCAAGACCAAGCAGATCGACCTGGATGTGGCCGAGGCGGTTCTGGACCGCGACCACTACGGGCTGGAGAAGGTCAAGGAGCGGATCCTGGAGTACCTGGCCGTCCAGGCCCGGACCGGTTCGCTGAAGGGCCCGATCCTCTGCCTCGTCGGCCCGCCCGGCGTCGGCAAGACCTCGCTTGGCAAGTCGCTGGCCGAGGCCACCAACCGCGAGTTCGTCCGGGTCTCCCTGGGCGGGGTGCGCGACGAGGCCGAAATCCGCGGTCACCGCCGGACCTATATCGGCTCCATGCCTGGCAAGATCATCCAGTCGATGAAGAAGGCCAAGTCGACCAACGCCTTCTTCCTGCTCGACGAGATCGACAAGATGGGCAGCGACTACCGGGGCGACCCGGCGTCGGCCCTGCTCGAGGTGCTGGACCCGTCGCAGAACTCCACCTTCGCCGACCACTATCTGGAGGTGGACTACGACCTGTCGCCGGTGATGTTCGTCACCACGGCCAATAGCCTCAACATGCCCCAGCCGCTGCTGGACCGCATGGAGATCATCCGCATCCCCGGTTACACCGAGGACGAGAAGGTGGAGATCGCCAAGCGCCACGTCCTGCCGAAGCTGACCAAGGACCATGGGCTGAAGCCGGAGGAGTTCATTGTCCCCGACCAGGCCATCCATGACCTGATCCGCTACTACACCCGGGAAGCCGGCGTGCGGTCGCTGGAGCGGGAGCTGGGCAACCTGGCCCGCAAGGCCGTCCGCGATCTGTCGCGCGCGGCGGCGAAGGCGGCCTTGGACGTCACAAACGGCACGGTCGACGCCGAGAAGCAGGTCATCTCGATCACCATCGACGACGAGCTGCTGGCCAAGTACGCGGGCGTCCGCAAGTACACCCACGGCGAGACCGACGAAGAGGACCAGGTCGGGATCATCACGGGCCTGGCCTACACCGACTTCGGCGGGGACATCCTGACCATCGAGGCGGTCAAGATGCCGGGCAAGGGCCGCATGTCCATCACGGGCAACCTGAAGGACGTGATGAAGGAATCGATCTCCGCGGCGAACTCCTATGTGCGTTCGCGGGCGACCCATTTCGGCATCGAGCCCCCGCTGTTCGAGAAGACCGACGTGCACATCCACGTGCCGGACGGCGCAACCCCCAAGGACGGCCCCTCGGCCGGCGCGGCTATGGCCACCGCCATCGTCTCGGTCCTGACCGGGATCCCGATCCGCAGCGACATCGCCATGACCGGCGAGGTCACCCTGCGCGGCCGGGTCACCGCCATCGGCGGCCTGAAGGAGAAGCTGCTCGCGGCGCTCCGCTCGGGGGTCAAGACCGTGCTGATCCCACAGCAGAACCTCAAGGACCTGGCCGATATCCCGGACAACGTGAAGTCCGCCATGGAGATTATCCCGGTCTCGACCGTCGACGAGGTGCTTTCGCACGCCCTGACTCGGGCGCCGATTCCCATCGAATGGAACCCCGCCGACCAACCGCCGGTATCGGTTGCCGTCGAGGAGGGGGATGTTGAGTCGGTTATCACCCACTGATTGACGAAAAACCGTAAAAAACTAGGCGGCGCCGGGGATTCCGGCGCCGCCTTCGTTTGACGCGCGTAACGAGACCGCCATAATCGCGCAACGCGAAGCAGCCTCGCGAGTCCGCGAGAGGTTCGCGGTTGAGACAACGGGCTGGGAGAGACAGGAAAATGACTAAGGCCGAACTCGTCACGGCGATCGCCGACAAGGCGGGCCTCAATAAGGCGCAAGCGAAAGACGCGCTGGAAGCGTTCATCGAGAGCGTCACGGCGTCGCTCAAGGGCGGGCAGGAAGTCCGGCTCGTCGGGTTCGGCAGTTTCGTGCCGGTGAACCGCGCGGCGGGCACCGCGCGTAACCCGCGCACCGGTGAAACGGTGAACCGTCCGGCGTCGAAGACGGCGCGCTTCCGCGTCGGTGAAGGCCTGAAGAGCTCGCTGAACTAAGGCGAGCCGTGGGCTAAAGCGTCTAAGGGCGGTCGCCGTACCCGGCGACCGCCCTTTTCCTTTGGGCGCCGCCCCGATGGTTGGTGGGCGGCGAGGGGTTCGAACCCCCGACCCCCTGGGTGTAAACCAGGTGCTCTGACCAGCTGAGCTAGCCGCCCGTCGGCCTCCTTAGGCCAGCCTTCGGCGAGATCATCAAGGCCCCTAAGGACACTGCCTGGAGAACATCGGCGACCCATGCGCTACCGACCGCTCGGACAGACCGGATTCACTGTTTCGGAGATCGGCCTCGGCTGCGCCAGTTGGTGGGGTAAGCGGGCCTTCGACGAGGGCGAGGCGATTCGACTGGTGCATGCGGCGCTCGCCGGCGGCGTCACCCTGTTCGACACGGGGGCGGCCTATTCGGACGGGAACGCCGAACCGCGACTCGGCCGGGCGCTGAAGGGCAGGGCGACCGACGCCCTGGTGATCGCCACCAAGGCCGGCACCCGCCACGACGGCCGCAGGGTGGTCCGCGACTTCGACCCGGCCGCCGTCGAGGCCAGCGTCGAGATCAGCCTGAGGAACCTCGGGCTCGAGGCCCTGCCGCTGCTGCAGCTGCATGGGCCAGCTCTGAGCGAGCTGACCGATGGGTTCCTCGACAGGATGTCGGGCCTCAAGCGTCGTGGCCTGATCCGCGCCCTGGGGGTCAACAGCTTCGATCCGCAGGTGATCGCCCACGCCGCCGACCGGGCGGAGATCGACGTGGTGATGGTCGACTACAATATCCTACGTCCCGAACGCGCGCCGCTGATCGCCCAGGCCACGGCGCAGGGGAAGGGCGTCTTGGCCGGCATGGCGCTCGCCATGGGCCACGCCGGCGGCCAGGTCCTGAAGCTGCGTCGGCCGCGCGACGTCTGGTACGCCCTGCGCGCCTTGAAGAACCATCGGGCCGACGTCGCAAAGGGCGCCCGGTTCGGATTCCTGGCGGACATCCCCGGTATGACCGGGGCCCAGGCCGCCCTGGCCTATGTGCTCGCCGATCCCAATGTCAGCAGCGCGGTCGTCGGCACGACCCGCCTGGCGCACCTGGAGGGGAACCTGGCCGCTTCGGGCATGACGCTTCCCGGCGAGGCGATGGCGCGTATCGTGCGGGCGCAGAACCGAACTTAGTTTGGATTCAACGGGCGTTGTTCCGACGCGCGGATTGGCGTTTCATCTTCCCATAAGACGCCGGCGACGGCCTGACGGTCGCGGACCTGGCGTCGATCATGGGAGCGATCGCAATGGCGGATGGCGCGATGAAACTGGCCGACGAGGCGCGGGCCCGGGCCTATTCCCTGCCGCTGGAAGAGTTCAATCCCGGCGATCCGGAGCTGTTCCGCACCAACACCCACTGGCCCTATTTCGAGCGACTGCGGCGGGAGGAGCCCGTCCATTGGTGCAAGGACAGCGAGTTCGGCCCCTATTGGTCGATCACCAAGTACAACGACATCATGGCCGTGGACACGAACCACGGGGTGTTCTCGTCGGAGGCGGCGCTGGGCGGCATCACCATCCGCGACGCGCGGCCGGACCTCCGGCGTCCCAGCTTCATCGCCATGGATCCGCCCAAGCACGACGTGCAGCGCAAGACCGTTAGCCCGGTGGTCTCGCCGGCCAATCTGCACGTGCTGGAGCCGATCATCCGCGAGCGGGCGGCGAAGATCCTGGACGCCCTGCCGCGGGGCGAGACCTTCGACTGGGTCGACCGGGTCTCCATCGAGCTGACCACCCAGATGCTGGCGACCCTGTTCGATTTCCCGTTCGAGCAGCGCCGTAAGCTGACCCGCTGGTCGGATGTCGCCACCACCCTCCCGATGCCGGGCGCGCTCTGCGAGACCGAGGAGGCGCGCCAGGAAGAACTGATGCAGTGCCTGGCGGAGTTCACCGAGCTTTGGAACCAGCGGGTCAACGCTACGCCGGCAGGCGACCTGATCTCCATGCTGGCCCACGGCGAGGCCACCCGGAACATGACCCCCGACGAGTATCTCGGGAACATCATCCTGCTGATCGTCGGCGGCAACGACACCACCCGCAACTCGATCAGCGGCGGACTGCTGGCGCTCAATGAGAATCCCGATCAGTACGCCAAGCTGCGCGCCGATCCGTCGCTGATCCCCAGCATGGTCTCGGAGATCATCCGCTGGCAGACCCCGCTGGCCCACATGCGTCGGACGGCGCTGGAGGACATCGAGATCGGCGGCAAGACCATCCGCAAGGGCGATAAGGTCGTCATGTGGTACGTCTCGGGCAATCGCGACGAAGAGGCCATCGAGACCCCCGAGCGGTTCATCATCGACCGGGCCCGGCCGCGCCAGCACCTGTCGTTCGGCTTCGGCATCCACCGCTGCGTCGGCAATCGCCTGGCCGAGATGCAGCTGCGGGTGGTTTGGGAGGAGATCCTCAAGCGCTTCGACCACATCGAAGTGGTCGGCGAACCCAAGCGCGTCCGCTCCAGCTTCGTGAAGGGCTACGAGACCCTGCCGGTGCGGATCGCCCCATGACCTGACGCTACGGCGCCCTTTCGCTCGCCTTTGAGAGGCGTAAACTGGCTTCAAGAACAGCGATAACCTAAGGGCGGACACGAACATGGCGGTGGATCTGGAGCCCCTCGACCAGGCGCTGGAGACGGCGCATCTGCCCGCGCTCTCCGCGGCGCTGGTGCATCTGACCGGCGATACCGGCTGGCTGCGGCCCGAGTGGCGGCCCACCTATACGCCGCTGTCGCGCGGTGAGACCGGGGTGCCCGAGGAGGAGCAGGTCAAGATGCGGGCCGCGGCCAAGGTCGCGATCACCGCCTATCTGGCCGGCAAGGCGCCCATGGCGGCGATACCGCCGCCGGACGTCCTCCACCAGATGATGAACTTCGTGGCTGGGGCGGACATTCCCGAAGGCTACGGCGACTTCCTCACCGACGAGCTGGCCATCGACGGCCACAGCACCAAGGACCCGAATTGGTCCACGCCGGAGCTCAAGGTCGCGGCGCGGAAGCTCAATGTCCTGGTGGTCGGCGCGGGCATGTCGGGCCTGCTGGCCGCCATCCGCCTGACCCAGGCCGGCGTGCCCTTCGAGATCGTCGACAAGAATCCTGACGTCGGCGGGACCTGGCTGGAGAACACCTATCCGGGCTGCCGCGTCGACTCGTCCAACCACATCTATTCCTACAGTTTCGAGCCCAACCATTTCTGGCCGCAGCATTTTTCGACACAGCCCGTCCTGCTGGACTATTTCCGCGGGGTGGCGGGCCGCTACGACCTCAAGAAGAAGGTGCGCTTCGAGACCGTGGTCGAGGAGATGGCCTGGGACGAGGCCCGTTCCGTCTGGAGGGCCCGGCTAAAGACCCCTTCCGGGATCGAGCATGTCGAGGCCAATGCGGTGATTACCGCGGTGGGCCAGCTCAACCGCCCGCGCTATCCCGACATCAAGGGCCGCGAGAGCTTCAAGGGGCCGTCCTTCCACTCCGCCGAGTGGCGGCATGACGTAGACCTGACCGGCAAGCGGGTGGCGGTGATCGGCACTGGCGCCAGCGCCTTCCAGTTCGTGCCGGAAATCGTCGGCAAGGTCGCCAGCCTGAGCGTCTTCCAGCGCACGCCGCCCTGGGGTTTCCCGGTGCCGCACTATCATGAGGACGTCCCCGAGGGGATGAACTGGCTGATGGAGCACGTGCCGTTCTACGACAAATGGTACCGGTTCTGGATGTTCTGGATGGTGACCGACGGGTTGCTGCCCATGGTCACAGCCGATCCGGGCTGGAACGGACCGACGACGGCGGTCAGCGAGCTGAACCTGGGCTTCCGGGAGATGATCGCCGCGGCGATCGCCGCCCAGGCGCCCGATCGGCCGGACCTGGTGGCCAAGATCATTCCGACCTATCCGCCCGGCGGCAAGCGGGCCCTGCTGGACAACGGCGTTTGGCTGGACGCGCTCAAGCGCGATAATGTCGAGCTGGTCACCGAAGGGATTTCCGAGGTCACCCCGGCCGGCATCGTCACCGCCGACGGCCAGGCGCGCGACTTCGACGTGATCATCTACGGCACCGGTTTCCACGCCTCGAAGTTCCTGTGGCCGATGAAGATCAAGGGCCGCCAGGGCGCCGATCTGCACGAGACCTGGGCCGGCGATCCGCGCGCCTATCTGGGCATGACCACGCCCGGTTTCCCGAACCTTTTCATGATCTACGGCCCCAATACCAACATCGTGGTCAACGGCTCGATCGTCTTCTTCTCAGAGTGCAGCGTTCGCTACATCCTGGGCTGCCTGAAGCTGCTGGCCCAGACGGGCGCCGCGGCCATGGAACCCAGGCGCGAGGTCCACGACGCCTTCAACATCAAGGTCGACGAGGGCAACCGGCTGATGGCGTGGGGCGCCCCGCAGGTGACGAGCTGGTACAAGAACGAGGCGGGCCGGGTGACGCAGAACTGGCCGTTCGCCCTGGTCGACTACTGGCGCGCCACCCTGGCGCCCGATCCCAAGGACTTCGTGCTCTCCAAAAGCGCCGAGCTGGTGGGGTAGCCCGCCGGGACAGAGGCCTCGAGCCGCCGGGCCGAGCACGAAGCTCCGGCGCCTAGCCTCGCGGTTTCACCGAGCGGTCGATGGCGATGAACACCAGGCCCAGGACCAGGAAGACGCCAGTCACCACGGCCATGTTCATCGCGACCCGCTCCAGGCCGAGCTTTGAGACGTCGAGGAACGGATAGGGGTAGAAGTCGGCATGGGGCCCCCGCCAGATGCTGTAGGCTCCGTAGGCCAGGGGGAAGGCCAGCCACGGCCAGACATAGACCCAGCGCAGGGTCTGCTTTGGCGTGAACAGCAGCCAGTCCAGCAGGACCAGGGCTGGGGTCACATAGTGCAGGGTGGTGTCGGCCACCCACTGGAGCCCCCGCGGGTCCCAGAGGCCCTGCAGGATCACGATATAGATCGCCGCCGTGACGGACATGTAGAGCGTGACGGCGGTCCGGATGGCCGGCTTGGCGAAATGCAGGCCGATCGGGCTGGTGGGGTAGGCGGCCGGCGCGGTGAACATTACCGCCGCGAACAGGTTCGAGAGGATCGTGAAGTAGCTGAGGAAGTTGACCGTCCGCGTGGCGAAGCCCTCGCCGTCCTGGCCGCGGACCATCAGCCAGTACTGCAGCAGCAGCCCGAACCAGGCGACCAGAGCGGCGACGGCGCGATAGGCTCTCATCGGTCCCCCCAACAACCCTGAGGTCAGGAGATCGCTGCTTGCCCGCCGAGGTCAAGCGCAAGCGCGCGGCGGACCGTTTGGACGTCTGGCGATCTCGGGGAAGACGTGGCGCGAATGACGGGACTCGAACCCGCGACCTCCGGCGTGACAGGCCGGCGCTCTAACCAACTGAGCTACATCCGCATACGGCTCGCGGTGACCGCGAGGCGCGTCTGATATGTCCGAGGTGGAATCGTGTCAACGAGTCTCTGCGGAGATCGGTGAATGAAGCGCGGAATGACGCACCCCAAAGCTTGTTCCGGCCGTACCGCGACCCGAGCCGGGCCGTGCTCCATAAGGCGGCGGATAGAGACCGGCGTTCCGTGGTGAGGCTTGTTGCGAATCGCTCTCAACTATTGAGGCGGTAAGGCTTTTCGCAGCGCAAACCGCCGTTTGAACCCGCCGCCGACGTGGTCTAGAAGAGCCCCGACTCCGCTTGAGGATTCCATGAACGCCTTCCTTCTGCAGTACCTGCCCATCGTGATCTTCCTGGGGATCGCGGGAGCCCTGGGCCTCGTTTTCATCATCGCCTCGGCGGTCCTGGCCCCCAAGGCCCCGGACCCGGAGAAGCTCTCCACATATGAGTGCGGGTTCAACGCGTTCGACGACGCGCGGATGAAGTTCGACGTGCGGTTCTACCTGGTCTCGATCCTGTTCATCATCTTCGACCTGGAAGTGGCGTTCCTGTTCCCCTGGGCCGTGGCGCTGATGAAGCTGCCGCAGGAGGCCAGCCAATTCGCCTTCTGGTCGATGATGACCTTCCTGGGCGTGCTCACCGTGGGCTTCATCTACGAATGGAAGAAGGGAGCCCTGGAATGGGAGTGATCATTCCCGCGGGAGCCGCCGGCCGGACCACGGTCGAGGGCTACAATCCCAAGGCCCATGACCCGTTCTTCGACGGCATCTCCGGCGAACTGGCCGACAAGGGCTTCATCACCGCCGCCGCCGACGACCTGATCACCTGGGCGCGCACCGGCTCGCTGATGTGGATGACCTTCGGCCTTGCCTGTTGCGCGGTCGAGATGATGCAGGCCTCGATGCCGCGCTACGACCTGGAGCGCTACGGCTTCGCGCCCCGCGCCAGCCCCCGCCAGTCGGACGTGATGATTGTCGCCGGCACGCTCTGCAACAAGATGGCCCCGGCTCTGCGCAAGGTCTACGACCAGATGCCGGAGCCCCGCTACGTCATCTCCATGGGCTCGTGCGCCAACGGCGGCGGGTACTACTACTTCTCCTATTCCGTGGTGCGCGGCTGCGACCGGATCGTGCCGGTGGACATCTATGTCCCGGGCTGCCCGCCCACCGCCGAGGCCCTGGTCTACGGCGTGCTGCAGCTGCAGAAGAAGATCCGCCGCACGGGGACCATCGAGCGATGAGCTGGCCGCAGACCTCCGACCACATGGAGATGCTGGGCCAGGCGATGGTGGCCAACAGCGCCGGCGCCATCGCCGGCCACTCCGTGGCCTATGGCGAGCTGACCCTGACCGCGCCCCTGCCGCGCATCGTCGACGCCCTGACCTATCTGCGCGACCATAAGGACTACCAGTTCCAGCAGCTCATCGACCTCTGCGGGGTCGACTATCCCGAGCGCGTCCGGCGGTTCGACGTGGTCTACCACCTGCTGTCCTTGACGAAGAACCACAGGGTCCGGCTGAAGATCGAGACCGACGAGGACACGCCCGTCCCGACCGTGACCGGGGTCTATCCCTGCGCCGACTGGTTCGAGCGCGAAGCCTTCGACATGTACGGGATCTTCTTCGAGGGCCATCCGGACCTGCGCCGAATCCTCACCGACTACGGCTTCCACGGCCATCCGCTCCGCAAGGACTTCCCGATGACCGGCTATGTGGAGCTGCGCTACGACGACGAGCTCAAGCGCGTGGTCTATGAGCCGGTGAAGTCGGTCGAGTATCGCAACTGGGACTTCCTCTCGCCTTGGGAGGGCGCCGACTACGTCCTGCCCGGCGACGAGAAGGTGGAGGCGAAGTGATGGCTGACGACGCTTCCCTGACCCCGCACGTGCCGGAGACTCCGGTCCGCAAGTTCAACATCAATTTCGGCCCGCAGCACCCCGCGGCCCATGGCGTCCTGCGCCTGGTCCTGGAGCTGGACGGGGAGATCGTCGAGCGGGTCGACCCGCACATCGGCCTGCTGCATCGTGGCACCGAAAAGCTGATGGAGTACCGGACCTACCTCCAGAACATCCCCTATTTCGACCGCCTCGACTACGTGGCGCCGATGAACCAGGAACACGCCTTCTGCCTGGCCATCGAGAAGCTGATGGGGATCGAGGTGCCGATCCGCGGCAGCCTGATCCGGGTGATGTTCTCGGAAATCGGCCGCATCCTGAACCACCTGCTCAACGTCACCACCCAGGCTATGGACGTGGGCGCTCTGACCCCGCCGCTGTGGGGCTTCGAAGAGCGCGAGAAGCTGATGGTCTTCTATGAGCGCGCCTGCGGGGCGCGGCTCCACGCCAACTATTTCCGGCCCGGCGGCGTCCACCAGGACCTGCCTGAGGCTCTGATCAACGACATCGGCGACTGGGCCGTGGCCTTCGCCCGGCCGATGGCCGACATCGATAAGCTGATCACCGGCAACCGCATCTTCAAACAGCGCAACGTCGACATCGGCGTGGTGACCAAGGACGAGGCCATCAAATGGGGCTTCTCCGGCGTCATGGTGCGCGGCTCGGGCATCGCCTGGGACCTGCGCAGAAGCCAGCCCTACGAATGCTATGACGACTTCGATTTCGACATCCCGCTGGGCGTCAACGGCGACTGCTACGACCGCTATCTTTGCCGCATGCAAGAGATGCGCGAGAGCACCAAGATCATCCTCCAGTGCGTCGAGCGCCTGAAGAGGACGCCCGGCCCGGTGATGACCGAGGACAACAAGGTCAGCCCGCCTCGTCGCGGTGAGATGAAGCGTTCGATGGAAGCGCTGATCCACCACTTCAAGCTCTATACCGAGGGCTTCCGCACCCCGCCGGGCGAGGTCTATGCCTGCGTCGAGGCGCCCAAGGGCGAGTTCGGCGTCTTCCTGGTCTCGGACGGCACCAACAAGCCCTATCGCTGCAAGATCCGCGCGCCGGGCTATCCGCACCTGATGGCCATGGACTGGATGAACCGTGGCCACATGCTGGCCGACGTCTCCGCCATCCTCGGCTCGCTGGACATCGTGTTCGGGGAGATCGACCGGTGAGCGCGCCCGCCTGCATCAGCCCGTTCGACGTCGTGGACGCCCAGTTCCAGGCCTATAACGACCAGGACCTCGAGGCCTTCTGCACCTTCTACGCCGACCAAGCGACGCTCGGCGATTTCAACGGTGCGGTCACCGCCGACGGGATCGCGGCGATCCGCGCCCGGCACGTGAAGCTGTTCGCCGATTTCCCGCAGAACAAGGCCGAGCTGCTCAGCCGCGTCATCGTGGGAAACACCGTGATCGATCATGAGCGGGTCAGCCGCACGCCCGGCGGCGACACCTTCGAGGTCGCGGCCATCTACACGATCGCCGACGCCAAGATCGTCCGCGTCGACTTTGTGAAGTGAGGAACGTTTGAGCGTCCGTCGCCTCTCGCCGAACCAGCCGGCCAGCTTCGAGTTCTCGAAAGAGAGCGCCAAGCAGACGCAGTGGTGGATTTCGAAGTACCCGCAAGGCCGGCAGCAGTCGGCCGTGATCCCGATCCTGTGGCTGGTCCAGAAGCAGGAGGGCTGGGTCTCCGAACCCGCCATCCGCGCCGTCGCCGCCCTGCTCGCCATGCCGCAGATCCGGGTGCTGGAGGTCGCGACCTTCTACACCATGTTCATGCTGGAGCCGGTGGGCACACACGCCCTGGTGCAGGTCTGCGGTACCACGCCGTGCGCCCTGCGCGGCGCCAACGACCTGATGGCCCACTGCAAGAAGCGGATCGGTCCCAAGGACCACCGCTCGGCCGATGGCAAGTTCTACTGGCAGGAAGTCGAGTGCCTGGGCGCCTGTTCGAACGCGCCCATGGCCGCGATCAACGACTATTATTACGAGGACCTGACGGTCGAGATCCTGGACAAACTGCTGGACGACTTCGCCGCCGGCAAGCCGCCCGCGCCGGGCTCGATGATCGGCCGCCAGGGCGCCTCGCCGGAGGGCGGGCCGCTCGTGCTCACCGATCCGAAGCTCTATGACGGCTCGGCCGCCAAGCCGATCAAGTCGCTGCCCAACGCCGCGCCCAAGGCTCCGGCCGCCTGATGGATCTCGAAGCCACCAAGCGCCGCCTGAAGGTCATGGTCGCCATCGACGTGGTCTGCGGAATCGTGTCCGCCGCGGCGGCCTATGGCGCCTTCGGCATGGGCATGGATTGGCTGATCGCCGTGTTCATCGCCGCCCTGGTGGCCGGCCTGGGCGCGCAAATCTGGTTCATCGCGGGCGTTCATTCCGCGAAAAAGGGAGTGTAGGGGCCTTGGTCGGCATCCTCGAAGACAAGGACCGTATCTTCACCAACCTCTATGGCGTCCACGATTGGGGCCTGGAAGGTGCGAAGACGCGCGGCTGCTGGAACGCCACCCGCGAGATGCTGGCCCAGACTCCCGAGTGGATCTGCGAACAGATCAAGGAATCGGGCCTGCGCGGCCGGGGCGGCGGGGGTTTCCCCACCGGCCTGAAGTGGACCTTCATGCCGAAGGCGCAGAGCGAACGGCCCCACTTCCTGGTGGTCAACGCCGACGAGTCCGAGCCCGGGGCCTGCAAGGACCGCGAGATCATCCGCAACGATCCGCACCTGCTGATCGAGGGCTGCCTGGTGGCCAGCTACGCCATCCGCGCCCACACCGCCTACATCTATATCCGCGGCGAATACGTGCATGAGCGCGAGCGCCTGGAAGCCGCCATCCGCCAGGCTTACGACGCCAAGCTGATCGGTAAGGGCAATATCCACGGCTGGGACTTCGACCTGCACGTCACCCACGGCGGCGGGGCCTATATCTGCGGCGACGAGACCGCCCTGATGGAGAGCCTGGAGGGCAAGAAGGGCCAGCCGCGCCTGAAGCCGCCGTTCCCGGCCGGCGCCGGCATCTATGGCGCGCCGACCACCATCAACAATGTCGAGTCGATCGCCGTGGTGGGTTCGATCCTGCGCCGCGGGGCAGGGTGGTTCTCCAGCTTCGGCCGGCCGAAGAACTCGGGCATCAAGCTGATGGCGGCCTCGGGCCACATCAACAAGCCCTGCGTGGTCGAGGAGACCATGTCGATCCCAATGCGCCAGCTGATCGAAGACCACTTCGGCGGCGTGCGCGGCGGCTGGGGCAATCTCAAGGCCGTGATCCCCGGCGGCATCTCCATGCGGATGATCCCGGCCGAAGAGGCCGAGGAAGCCCTGATGGACTTCGACGACCTGGCCGCGCGGCGCTCGGGCCTGGGCACCGCCACCATGATCGTCATGGACAAGGACGCCGACCTGGTCCGGGCCATCGCCCGCGCGTCCTACTTCTACAAGCACGAGAGCTGCGGCCAGTGCACGCCGTGCCGCGAAGGCACCGGCTGGATGTGGCGGGTCATGGAGCGCATGGCCACCGGCGAGGCCGAGATGCGCGAGATCGACATGCTGCTGGACGTGGCGTCGCAAGTCGAAGGCCACACCATCTGCGGCCTGGGCGACGCGGCCGCCTGGCCGATCCAGGGCCTGTTCCGTCACTTCCGGCACGAGGTGGAGGAGCGGATCACCAACTACCGCATCGGCAAGCCGCATGTTCAGGGCGCGTCCCTGGAAGCGGCGGAGTAACCCGGCATGCCCATAGCCAAGGTCAACGGCGTCGAGGTCGAGTTCGAACCCGGCATGACGGTTCTGCAGGTGGCGGAGCTGGCCGGGGAAGAGATTCCCCGCTTCTGCTATCACGAGCGGCTGTCGATCGCCGGCAACTGCCGCATGTGCCTGGTCGAGGTGAAGCCCGGCCCGCCGAAGCCCCAGGCCTCGTGCGCCCTGCCAGCCGCCGAGGGCCAGGAGATCATCACCAACTCCCCCATGGTCAAGAAGGCCCGGGAAGGGGTGATGGAGTTCCTGCTGATCAATCACCCCCTGGATTGCCCGATCTGCGACCAGGGCGGGGAGTGCGACCTGCAGGACCAGGCCATGGGCTATGGCCGCGACGACAGCCGCTACGCCGACAACAAGCGCGCCGTCGAAGAGAAGTTCATGGGGCCGTTGATCAAGACGGTCATGACCCGCTGTATCCAGTGCACCCGCTGCGTCCGCTTCATCACCGAGGTGGCCGGCGTGCCGGAAATCGGTCTCATCTCCCGCGGCGAAGACGTTGAAATCACGACCTATCTCGACAAGTCGGTGACGTCGGAGCTGTCGGCCAATGTGATCGACCTCTGCCCGGTGGGCGCGCTCACCTCCAAGCCCTACGCCTTCAACGCCCGGCCCTGGGAGCTGAAGAAGACCGAGAGCGTCGATGTGATGGACGCCCTGGGTTCGGCGATCCGCGTCGACAGCCGCGGCCCCGCCGTGCTGCGCGTGCTGCCCCGCCTCAACGAGGACATCAACGAGGAGTGGATCAGCGATAAGACCCGCTACGCGGTCGACGGCCTATCGCGCCAGCGCCTGGACCAGCCCTATGTCCGCAAGGGCAGTCGCCTGCAACCGGTGAGCTGGGCCGAGGCCCTCGACCTGGTCGCGACCAAAATCAAGGCCGCCAGTCCCGACCGCGTCGGCGTGATCGCCGGCGACCTGCAGGACGCGGAATCCATGAAGGCCGCCAAGGATCTGTTCGGGTCGCTGGGCGTCAAGAACGTCGACTGCCGGCAGGACGGCATGGCGCTGGGCGCCGGTCCGCGCGAGAGCTGGCTGTTCAACTCCACCATCGCCGGCATCGAGCACGCCGACGCGATCCTCATCGTGGGCGCCAATCCGCGCCTCGAGGCTCCGGTGTTCAACGCCCGTCTGCGCAAGCGCTGGCTGGCCGGCGCCCTGCGGGTGGGCGTGATCGGCGAACAGGCCGACCTCACCTACGGCTACGACTATCTGGGCGCGGGGCCTGAGACCCTTTCGGGCCTGGCCAAGTCCAAGAGCGACTTCGTTAAGGCGCTCAAGGACGCTAAGGCCCCAGCGATAATCGTCGGGACCGGGGCGCTGGGTCGCGAGGACGGCGGCACCGTGCTGGCCGCCGCGGCCGCCGCGGCCAAGACCTTCGGCCTGACCTGGAACGTGCTGCACACCGCCGCCGCCCGGGTCGGGGGCCTCGACATGGGCTTCATCCCCGGCGAGGGCGGCAAGAGCGCTCGCGAGATGGCCGCTAAGGGCGCGCTGGACGTGCTCTTCCTGCTCGGCGCCGACGAGATCGACCTCACGGCCTCCAAGGCCTTCACCGTCTATCTGGGCACCCACGGCGACGCCGGGGCGCACAAGGCCGACGTGGTCCTGCCCGGCGCCGCCTACACCGAGAAAGACGGCCTCTACGTCAACACCGAGGGCCGGGTGCAGATGGGTTACCGCGCCGTGTTCCCGAAGGGCGAAGCCCGCGAGGACTGGTCGGTGCTGCGCGCCCTGTCGGACCGGCTGGGCGCGACCCTGCCGTACGACACCCTGGCCCAACTCCGCGCCAAGCTGTTCGCGGACCATCCGACCTTCGGCCAGATCGACTATGTGCCGGCCGCGCCGGCTGCCATCGACTTCGCCACGCTCGGGACCAAGGGGCCGGCGTCGGACACGCCTTTCGCAAGCCCGATCAAGGCCTTCCATCTGACTAACCCCATCGCCCGCGCCAGCGTGACGATGGCCGAGTGCGCCGCCGTGGTCTCCGGCGCCGCCAAGATCGCGGCGGAGTAGGGCATGGATCCCACCACCAACTTCTGGGCCACCCCGGGCGGCTGGACCCTGATCACCGTCGCCCAGATCATGGCCGTGATCCTGCCGCTGCTCGTGGCCCTGGCCTTCTTCATGCTGGCCGACCGCAAGATCTGGGCGGGCGTCCAGATGCGCAAGGGTCCCAATGTGGTGGGCCCGTTCGGCCTGCTGCAGTCCTTCGCCGACCTGATCAAGTTCGTGCTGAAGGAGCTGGTCATTCCCGACGGGGCCGACAAGTTCGTCTTCCTGCTGGCCCCGGTGCTGACCTTCACCCTGGCCATGGTGGGCTGGGCCGTAATCCCGTTCGCGCCGGGATGGGTGGTCTCCGACATCAATGTCGGCGTGATGTACCTGTTCGCCATCAGCTCGCTGGGCGTCTACGGCATCATCATGGGCGGCTGGGCTTCGAACTCGAAGTACCCGTTCCTGGGCAGCCTGCGCTCGGCGGCGCAGATGGTCTCCTACGAGGTCTCCATCGGCTTCGTGATCATCACCGTGATCCTGCTGGCCGGGACCATGAACCTGCAGACCATCGTCGAGAACCAGGCCGGCGGGTTCTGGAACTGGTACGTGTTCGGCGGTGATGGCCTGCGCGGCCTTCCCATCGCGCTGGTCATGATCCCGATGGCGGTGATCTTCTTCATCTCGGCCCTGGCCGAAACCAACCGCCCGCCCTTCGACCTGCCGGAAGCCGAGTCCGAGCTCGTGGCCGGCTACCAGGTGGAATATTCCTCCAGCCCGTTCCTGCTGTTCATGATCGGCGAGCTGGTCAGCATCGTGCTAATGTGCGCGGTGATCTCGCTGCTGTTCTTCGGCGGCTGGCAGGCGCCGTTCGTGCTGGGCTTCGAGCACACCTGGCCGCCGACGGTGCAGAGCTTCTACGGCCTGATGTGGTTCGTGATGAAGATCTGCTTCTTCTTCTTCCTGATCGCCATGGCCAAGGCCATCGTGCCTCGCTACCGCTACGACCAGCTCATGCGCCTGGGCTGGAAGGTGTTCCTGCCGACCTCGCTGGTGGCTGTGGCCCTGGTGGCGGCCTGGCGCGTGTTCGGACCGGCGGCGGCATGAGGCTCTTGGTCATCCTCGCCGCGACCCTGGCGCTCGGCGCCTGCGCGACCAACTCGGTGGAGTCGGGCGCGACGGTGGGCAATGTGGCCAACTACGACGCGCTGAAACAAGCCCGCGACGCCTGCGTGAAGCGGGGCGGGGAGATCGTCCAGCGGCCGCAGAGCTCCGGCAAGCGGCTCGCCGACTTCGTGTGTAAGGGAAAGTGAGCGCCAGATGATGCAGCGCATCTCACAGGCCATCAAGGGCGCGGCGCTGATGGACTTTCTCGGCGCCTTCGGCATGGCCATGCAGTACATGGTCCGCCCCAAGGCGACGGTGCAGTATCCGCACGAGCGCAATCCGCAGTCGCCGCGGTTCCGGGGCGAGCACGTCCTGCGCCGCTATCCCAACGGGGAAGAGCGCTGCATCGCCTGCAAGCTGTGCGAGGCCATCTGCCCGGCCCAGGCCATCACCATCGAGGCCGAGCCGCGCGACGACGGCAGCCGGCGCACGACCCGCTACGACATCGACATGGTCAAGTGCATCTATTGCGGCCTCTGCCAGGAGGCCTGCCCGGTGGACGCCATCGTCGAGGGGCCGAACATCGAGTACGCCGTCGAGACGCGCGAAGAACTCTATTACGACAAGGAACGCCTGCTCGCGAACGGGGATCGTTGGGAGCGGCAAATCGCGAAGAACCTGGAACTGGACGCGCCCTACCGCTAAGCACGGGGCGCGATTCCGAGACGAAAAAGCTCGCCGGCCCTGGGCCGGACGACACTGAAATTGAGGGGCTGAGAAGAGCCGTCATGGCCTTGGCGATCGCATTTTACCTGCTGGCGGCGGTGACCGTGGGCTCTGGATTCGCGGTGGTCTCATCGCGCAATCCCGTGCACTCGGTGCTGTTCCTGATCCTCAGCTTCTTCTCGGCCGCGGGGCTGTTCGTGACCCTGGGGGCCGAGTTCCTCGCCATGCTGCTGGTGGTCGTCTATGTCGGCGCCGTGGCGGTGCTGTTCCTATTCGTCGTCATGATGCTGGATGTCGACTTCGCCGCCCTGCGCCAGGGCTTCGCGCGCTACATGCCGCTGGGCGGCCTGGTGGCCGGCATCCTGGCCATCGAGATGATCGTGGTGGCGACGGCGGTCTCGACCCAGGGCGCGGCGCGCCTCAACGACACGCCCACGGTCCACACGGACGTGAGCAACGCCGAAACCATCGGGCGGGTGCTCTACACCGACTATGTCTACTTCTTCCAGGCAGCCGGGCTGGTGCTGCTGGTGGCCATGATCGGCGCCATCGTGCTCACCCTGCGCCACAAGCCCGGCGTCCGCCGCCAGGTGATCGCCGACCAGGTGGCCCGCGGCCCCAAGAGCGGCATGCGCATCGTCCAGATCAAGTCGGGGCAGGGGATCGACCAATGACCATCGGGCTGACCCACTACCTCTCGGTCGCCGCGATCCTCTTCACCATCGGGGTCTTCGGCATCTTCGTGAACCGCAAGAACATCATCGTCATCCTGATGTCGATCGAGCTGATCCTACTGGCGGTGAACATCAACCTGGTGGCCTTCTCGGTCTACCTGCACAACGTGGTCGGGCAGATCTTCGCCATGTTCGTGCTGACCGTGGCCGCGGCGGAGGCCGCCGTCGGCCTGGCCATCCTCGTCACCTTCTTCCGTAACCGCGGCGACATCGCCGTGGACGACGTCTCGATGATGAAGGGCTGAGCGACCTTTCCATGACCCCTTCGTCCCTCATCACCACCGTGGTGTTCGCCCCTCTGGTGGGCGCGATCATCGCGGGCCTGTTCGGCCGCCGGATCGGCAATGTGGCCTCCGAGGCCATCACCACCGGCCTGCTGCTGCTGGCCGCCGTCTTCTCCTGGATGATCTTCGCGCAGTGGACCTGGGGCGGGCTGGAGCCCTTCACCCTGGAGTTCCTGCCCTTCATCAATATCGGCGACTTCCAGTCCAACTGGTCGATCCGGCTGGATGGCCTGTCGGCCGTCATGCTGGTGGTGGTCACCAGCGTCTCGTCCCTGGTCCACGTCTATTCGTGGGGCTACATGTCTGAGGACGATTCCAAGCCTCGGTTCTTCGCCTACCTGTCGCTGTTCACCTTCGCCATGCTGGCCCTGGTGACCGCCGCCGACTTCATGCAGCTGTTCTTCGGCTGGGAAGGGGTGGGCCTGGCCAGCTACCTGCTGATCGGTTTCTGGTTCAAGAAGCCCACCGCCAACGCCGCGGCCATCAAGGCCTTCGTGGTCAACCGGGTGGGCGACTTCGGCTTCGCGCTGGGCATCATGACCGTCTACTGGATGTTCGGTTCGATCCAGTTCGCCGAGATCTTCCCGCGGGTGTCCGAGTTCGCCAACACCGGCTGGTGGTTCGCCGGCTCCTGGTGGCACGCCGTCGACCTAGCCTGCGCCCTGCTGTTCGTCGGCGCCATGGGCAAGTCGGCCCAGTTCTTCCTGCACACCTGGCTGCCGGACGCCATGGAGGGCCCGACCCCGGTCTCGGCCCTGATCCATGCCGCGACCATGGTCACCGCCGGCGTCTATATGGTGTGCCTGCTGTCGCCGATGTTCGAGTACGCGCCCTACGCCAAGCAGGTCGTCACCCTGGTCGGCGCGGTCACGGCCCTGTTCGCGGCCACGGTCGGCCTGGCCCAGAATGACATTAAGCGGGTCATCGCCTATTCGACCTGTTCGCAGCTCGGCTACATGTTCTTCGCCGCGGGCGTCGGCGCCTACCAGGCGGCCATGTTCCACCTGTTCACCCACGCCTTCTTCAAGGCGCTGCTGTTCCTGGGCGCGGGCTCGGTGATCCACGGCATGCACCACGAGCAGGACATGCGGAAGATGGGCGGGCTGTGGAAGCACCTGCCGATCACCTACGGCGTCATGACCATCGGGACCCTGGCCATCACCGGCTTCGGCATTCCCGGCCTCGACCTCGGCTTCGCGGGCTTCTACTCCAAGGACACCATCATCGAGGCCGCCTTCGCGGCCGGCCAGGAGATGGGCGGAGTGGCCTATTTCGCCTTCGTGGTCAGCGTCTTCGCCGCTGGCCTAACGGCCTTCTATTCCTGGCGCTTGGCTTTCATGACCTTCCATGGCACGCCCAAGTGGGGCCACGACGGTCATGAGCACGAGGCCGACGACCATGCCAGCTCGGCCCAGATCGAGACCCACTCCGAGCCGCTGCCCGACCACGACCATGGCCACGACCACAAGCCCCATGAGAGCCCTTGGTCGATGCTGGTTCCGATCATGCTGCTCGCTGTCGGTGCGCTCGCCGCCGGCTACTTCTTCGTCGACCACTTCGTGGGCGAGGAATGGAAGGAATTCTGGCGCGGGGCGATCTTCAACGGCGCCGACAACCATGTGCTGGAGCACGCCCATCATTCGCCGACCTGGGTGAAGTGGGCGCCGCTGGCGGTCTCGGCGATCGGCTTCGCCGGCGCCTATTACGTCTACATCCTGCGCGAGGGCATGGGAGCCGCCATCGCCGCGCGGAAGGGCCCGCTCTGGACTTTCCTCTACAACAAGTGGTTCTTCGACGAGCTCTATGAGGCGACCTTCGTGCGTGCTGCCAAGTTCCTGGGCGACCTGTTCTGGAAGGGCGGCGACCAGAAGATCATCGACGGCTTCGGCCCCGACGGCGTCTCGGCGGTGTCCTACGCGGTGGGCCGCGCGGCCGGCCGAGCCCAGACTGGCTACGTCTACCACTATGCGTTCGTGATGCTGCTCGGCGTGGCGGGTCTCTTGACCTACGCGCTGGTGCAGTGGGCTTGAGGGGGGACGATCCGATGACCGGTATTCTCTCCCTCACCACCTTCGCCCCGCTGATCGGGGTGGCGGCCATCCTGCTGCTGCGCGCGGCGTCCAAGGACGAGGCGCGCGTCGTCTCGGCCTCCAAGTGGATCGCGCTCGTCACCACGCTCGCGACCCTGGCGCTTTCGATCCTGCTGGTGGCCGAGTTCGAGCCGGCCAATCCCGGCTTCCAGTTCCTGGAGGACGCGGTCTGGTTCGCGGGGCTGCACTACCGGATGGGTGTGGACGGGATCTCGATCCTGTTCGTGCTGCTGACCGCCTTCCTCATGCCGATCTGCATCGCCGCCTCCTGGACGACGATCGAGAAGCGCGTGCCGGAATACATGGTCGCCTTCCTGGTCCTCGAGACCCTGGTGATCGGGGTGTTCTGCGCCCTGGACCTGGTGCTGTTCTACGCCTTCTTCGAGTTCGGCCTGGTGCCGATGTTCCTGATCATCGGCATCTGGGGCGGCAAGAACCGGGTCTACGCGGCCTACAAGTTCTTC
>NZ_JAUYOJ010000177.1 GCF_030697925.1 Phenylobacterium sp.
CCGATACCGGCCCCGATCATGCCCGAGGTGGCGAGGCCAGCGCCGATAAGCTTCGCGGCTTCAGCTTCCATTTGAATAGTCCTCTTGAGAAGTAGCTTGGGTTAGTGGCCGTGACCGAAGTTCACGACCTCGTTGAGATAGACGGTGGCCAGCGCGGTGAACACGAAGGCCTGGAGAACGGCGACCACCAGCTCGAGGCCGGTCAGGCCGACGATCATGGCGAACGACAGGACGCTGGGGACGATGGCCAGGGCGGCGAGGCCGCCGGACAGGGCGACGAGGCCGAGCGCCACCACGAAGGAGCCGAACAGGCTCATCACGACGTGGCCGCCCAGCATGTTGCCGAACAGTCGCATGGCCAGGGTCACCGGGCGCACGAAGTAGGAGATCATCTCGATGGGCATCATGGCCAGCGAGCCGAAGAAGCCCATGCCGGGCGCCCAGAACAGGCCCAGGAACTTCGGGCCGTGCTTGATGAAGCCCAGGAAGAAGACGCTGAAGAAGGTCAGGACGGCGAGCGTCGCGGTGACCGCGAGCTGCGAGGTGACGGTGAAGGTGAGCGTCAGGCCGCCGAGGTTGCCGATCGCCAGCAGCACGCCCATCAGGTTCAGGACCAGGATGACCGAGAACAGGGTGAACAGGTACGGGATGTAGGGGCGGCCGCCGTGGCCGATGATCGGCGTGACCAGCACGCGGTCGACGATGTTGTAGAGCGCCTCGGCCAGGGCCTGGCCCCGGTTCGGCACCAGCTGGCCGCGCGCCGTCATGGCGAAGAAGGCCATGAGGATCACCGCGCCGGCGATCATGCTGGCCACCGAATTGGTGATCGACATGTCGAAGGTCAGGCCGCCGATGTTGAACACGGGTCCCTGGACGATCTTTTGGACCAGGAACTGGTGCATCGGTTCAATGGCAGGCTGTTCCACCAGTACGGTCCTCAATCCTCGTCTTCGTCGTCGGCGACGACGGGCGGCGGCCCGGCCTTCGCCATCGCGTCTTTGGTATTCCGCGTCGCGGTTCGCACCGCCACGAAAATGGAAAGCCCCGAACCGATCAGCAAACCGCCGACCATCCCAAAGGGGGACGTGCCGGCGTAGCGATCGAGCAGCCAGCCGAGGCCGACGCCCATGAGCACCCCACCCACCACTTCACCGATGAAGCGGTAACCCTGCGCCATCGCCCGGTGCGTTTCGCCGCTGGCCTTGCGGGCC
>NZ_JAUYOJ010000178.1 GCF_030697925.1 Phenylobacterium sp.
CCCAGCCTCGAGGCGGCCATCCAACTGGAGAACCACGCCCAGATCGTGGGCATCCTTAGCAGCGACTTCGCCGAAGCCACCGCGGCCTTCGCCGAGAAGCGTCCGCCCGTTTTCCGCGGCCGCTGAGCGGGCTGCGTCAGCCCCGCGGCCAGGTCAGGAATGCGGCGCTGGATCAACTCGCCTTCGCGGTCCCGGGAAGTTGCTCAGCGGACCGCAAGATGTCAAAAAGAAACTGACTTGTTGGCGGGCGGTTCTGGTCCGCACCGCAGATTTGATGACAGAGCTCCCATGGAAGGCGACCGGTGCCGCGGATCCTGACTGACGAGGAGATCGCAAGCTTCAGAGCGCGTCTCTGCCATGCGGCGGAGGGCTTGCTCGCGGAGGGGGGACGGGAAGCCCTCAGCATGCGCGCCGTGGCGGCAAGGCTAGGAGTCAGTCCCATGACCCCTTACCGCTACTTCGAGAGCAAGCAGGCCCTGGTCACCGCGTTGCAGGTGCGCGCGTTCGAGCGGCTCGCAAAAGCGCTCGAGACAGCGGACTCCGCCTCCGCTAGGGGCGCGTCGAATGCGGTCGGTGAGGCCTATGTCGTCTTCGCCTCGGAGCAAGCCTCCGCCTACCGATTGATGTTCGAGCTTCCGGCGAGTGACCAGCTCTCAGATCCGGCCCTCGCAAGCGCTGTTGACCGCGCGCGGGCATCCATGCTCCGCAATGCGGAGCGCGCGGTCGGAGGGTTCCGGACGCCCTCGGACGCACAGCTCGCCGGGGTTCTCTTCTGGGCGATGCTGCACGGGATGCTCGCACTCGAGATAACCAGCAAGCCTCTTCAAGCAATTGACTCCGAACGGCTGCGGGCCGCCGCAGGGAGGGCGCTGGCTACGATTTGCCGAGGGCTGGCGCACAGCCAACCCAAGTCATGCTGAGCCACCGCTCGGACCAGTTTCGGCTCAACCGTTCCTCGTTCTAGCGCCGGCTGACCGAGCGGAGCCGGGCGACACTAGCCCCTGAGGAAGCGCAGGACGCGGTCGGCGACTTCGTCTAGTTGTTCAAGGTGAAGGAAGTGGCCGACGCCGGTTCATGCCCGGCGCTGCGCCTAGGCCGTCGGCGCGACGCGTCGATAGCGAGGGGCCACCTGGCCGGAAAATGTCGAGGACAGGTATTGCTGCCTCGCGGTCTCCAGCGCGTCCCAGATTTCAGGATTCGGCATGGAGGGGCTCGTGACCGTCTCCCCGGCGGCGAGCCCCGCGAGGGCCGCGTCTACCAGCTGTTCGGCCGTGAGGAAGCTGGAGTCCGGGAAAACGGAGTCGCTCATGCCCTGCGATGAGAAGAACTCCGTGCGGATCGGGCCTGGCATCACGAGTTGAATCCGGATCGCGCTGTCGGCGTACTCCAGCTGCAATGAGCGCGTGAAGTTCGCCACATACCCTTTCGTGCCGCTGTAGACGGCGGCGCCCGCCGAGGGTGCGTGGGCGACGATCGATCCCAGGTTGACGAGCGTGCCGCCGTTCCGCTCTCGGAAGCCCGAGAGGGCGGCGACGGAGAGCCGGGTGAGGGCCACGATATTGAGGCGGATCAGACGCTCGAGCCGGTCGGCGGTGCTCCGCGCCGTGGGTCCGAGCGATCCTCCGCCGGCGTTGTTGACCAGCATCGCAACGCGCTCACTCTCGAGGCGCGCTTCCAGGCGGGCCAGATCCTGCGGCTGCTCGAGATCGACGACCATGGTCTCCACGGACGTCCCATGGCGCGAGGACAGGTCGGCCGCGAGCTGTTCCAGGCGGTCCCGTCGGCGGGCGACGAGGAGAAGCGCCCGGCCCTCGGCGGCGAGCCGGTCGGCGTACACCGCGCCAATGCCCGAGGAAGCTCCGGTGACGACAGTCAGGTCGCCAGATTCAGCAGTGCTCATAGCGGTCGGTCCGTGTCGAAGCGTGAGGTTACGGGATCAGGCGTGCGTGCGGGGGGAGGCGCGGTTCTCTTCCATCCAGCGCCGCTCGTCTTCGGTGCCTTGCCTGGGCGGGAAATGCCCCTGTA
>NZ_JAUYOJ010000181.1 GCF_030697925.1 Phenylobacterium sp.
TCACGGCTTCAAGATCAAGATCGGCGCCGCCGATCAGGGTTCGGTCGCGACTAGGAGCGTCCATGTGTGAGCGGTTCTTTCCCGGGCCTGAGTTGCGCCGGGACGATGGTCCCGGAAATGACGCGTGTCACCCATAGGTCAAGACGTGAGAAGGGCCGCTATCGCCCCATGGCCTCCCGTCCGAGCGCTCTGTATATGGGGCCAAGGCCTAGTCCGGCAATCGTCACGCAGCGTCACCTTGAAAAAGAGTCCTATGACCCTCGCCCTCTACGACACCATGGCCCGCGAAAAGCGGACCTTCGTCCCCAAGGATCCGAGCCGGGTGACGATGTATGTGTGCGGTCCGACGGTCTACAACTACGCCCACATCGGCAACGCTCGGCCGGTGGTGGTCTTCGACGTGCTGTTCCGCCTGCTGCGCCGTCTCTATGGCGAGGACTCGGTGGTCTACGCGGCCAACGTCACGGACGTGGATGACAAGATCAACAAGAAGGCCGCCGAGGAAGGCGTGCCAATCGACACGATCACCGACCGCTATCTGGCGATCTATAACGAGGACATGGCGGTGCTCGGCGCCCTGCGGCCCACCGAGCAGCCGCGCGCCACCCAGACCATGGACGCCATCATCGCCATGATCGGCCGCCTGGTTCAGAACGGCGCGGCCTACGCGGCCGAGGGGCACGTCATCTTCAACACCCAGGCCTATGCCGACTACGGCAAGCTCTCGCGCCAGCCGATGGACGACATGATCGCCGGCGCGCGGGTCGACGTGGCCCCCTACAAGCAGCACCCGGCCGACTTCGTGCTATGGAAGCCGTCGAAGGAGAACGAGCCGGTCTGGGAGAGCCCCTGGGGTCCCGGCCGCCCCGGCTGGCACATCGAGTGCTCGGCCATGATCGAGCAAAGCCTGGGCCTGCCCATCGATATCCATGGCGGCGGCATCGACCTCTTGTTCCCGCACCATGAGAACGAGATGGCCCAGGGTCTGTGCGCCGGCCACGACCACAGCGTGGGCTACGCCAACTACTGGATGCACAACGGCTTCCTGAACTTCGGCGACGAGAAGATGTCCAAGAGCCTGGGCAATGTGGTGCTGGTCCATGAGTTGGTGAAGCAGGCGCCCGGCGAGGCCCTGCGCTGGGCCCTGCTGGTCGGCCACTACCGCGCGCCGCTGGAATGGACCGGCGAGCTGATCGAGCAGGCCAAGAAGGCGCTGGACCGGCTCTATGGCGCCGTCCAGGACGCCAACCGCTTCCTGGGCGACACCGCCACGGCGCCGGAGGCCAAGGGCTATGACGCGGGGGTCAATCCGGACACCGAGCGGTTCATGGCGGCGCTGAACGACGACCTGAACACGCCGGCGGCCTTCGCGGCCCTGTTCGAACTGGCCGACCGCCTGCGCCTGGCCATCCGTGACGGAGCCGAGGGCGAGGCGCGCTACCACCGCCAGGTGCTGCTGGAGGCCGCCAATCTGATCGGCTTCCTGGCCGGCGATCCCGAGGCCTGGTTCCAGGGCGGCGTCGACGAGGGCATGAAGGATCGCATCGACGGCCTGATCGCCCAGCGCGTCGAAGCCCGCGCCGCGAAAGATTGGGCCGCCGCCGACCGCATCCGCGACGAACTTACCTCGTTAAATGTAGAAGTGATGGACGGACCGACGGGGGCGACCTGGCGGATCAAGGAGCAGGCCTGATGCCTGGATTGAACCAGAACAGACCCAAGACCTTCACCCCGGCGGCGGGGTTCACGTTCAATGTCGCGCCCAAGGCCGCGGGGCCCAGCGGCGTGCGGGTGGAGCATCGGATCGGGGTGCAGGCGCCGGCCGAGGTGATCTGGGACCTGATCTACGACCTTGAGGGCTGGGCCGACTGGAACCCGCTCTATGTGAAGGCCGAGGGCCAGGTGCGGATCGGGGCGGAGTTGGCGCTGACCATGGTGCTTGAGGGCGAGGCGCCGCAGGTGATCAAGCCCACGGTCCTGGAATGGGTGCCCAACGACCAGCTCCACTGGAAGCTCAAGATGATGGGCGGGCTGGTGAACAATACCCGCTTCATCGAGATCGAGATCCTGGACGTGGCCAGCTGCATCGTCTCCAACGGCGAACTGTTCGGCGGCCTGCTGGGCCCGCGGGTGGTCAAGCGGATCGGCCGCAAGGTCCATCACGGCTTCCAGGCCATGAACGAGGCCCTGAAGGCCCAGGCCGAGGCGCGGTGGCGCGCCCAGGGCGGGGCGCCTACATCAGCCACATGATCGACGACCTCTATTCGGCGAAACTGCTCAAGCTGGCCGCGAACCTGCCGCACGCCGGGCGCCTCGCCGCGCCCCACGCCAGCTCGGAGAAGATCTCCAAGCTGTGCGGCAGCCGGGTGGTGGTCGACGTGGTGCTCGAGGGCGACGTGGTCAGCGATTTCGCCCAGGAGGTGAAGGCCTGCGCCCTGGGTCAGGCCTCGGCCTCGGTGCTGGGCGCCAACGTCATGGGCGCGAGCCTGGCGGAGCTGGAGTTGGCCCGCGAGGACTTCCGGGCTATGCTGAAGGAAGGCGGACCTCCGCCTGCAGGACGCTTTTCGGATCTCTCGATGCTCGCCCCGGTCAAGGACTATCCCGCCCGACATGCCTCGACGCTGCTCGCGTTCGAGGCCGTCGTCGACGCTGTCCGAAAGGCCACCGCCCGAACTAGCCCCGCCGGCGCGGCTTGATCGCCGACCTAGCTCGGCGTAATCGCTGCGAGTGAATCGCACGTCCGCGAGCCGGCATGACCCTCTATGAAACCTGCGTCAGAGGCGCGCTCCGCGCCTACAAGCTGACGCTCTCGCCCCTGATCGGGCGCCAATGCCGGTTTCTTCCGACCTGTTCGGAATATGCGGCGGACGCCCTGATCGGTCACGGCCCCTGGCGCGGCTCCTGGCTCGCGGCCCGGCGGCTGTGTCGCTGTCATCCCTGGGGAGGTTCGGGCTACGACCCGGTCCCCCAACCGCGAGACAAGACCCCCAAAGGACCGGGGTCCGCCGCGCGGAACTGGATATGTGAATCATGATCGACCTGGTTTTCCCCGACGGCTCCCAACGCCAATACGACGATGGCGTCACGGGCCGTGACGTCGCCGCCTCCATCGCCAAGTCGCTGGAGAAGCGCGCCCTGCTGATCAAGCTGGACGGCGCGCTCTACGATCTCGACCGGCCGCTGCCCGCGGGCGGCGCCTTCGAGATCCTGACGCGCGAGAGCCCCGAGGCGCTGGACACCATCCGCCACGACGCCAGCCACGTGATGGCCGAGGCGGTGCAGGAACTGTTCCCCGGCACGCAGGTGACCATCGGCCCGGCCATCGAGGACGGCTTCTATTACGACTTCGCCCGCGAGACGCCGTTCAGCCTGGACGACCTGGCGACCATCGAGCAGCGCATGAAGGAGATCGTCGACCGCGACGAGAAGATCGTGCGCGAGGTCTGGGACCGCGACGAGGCCATCAAGCACTTCAAGGAGATCGGCGAGGCCTACAAGGCCGAGATCATCTCCGACCTGCCGGCCGGC
>NZ_JAUYOJ010000187.1 GCF_030697925.1 Phenylobacterium sp.
CTCAGAAAGGCCGCCGAACGATCCGTCGACGCCCTCTGGAACCGCATCGGCCAGATCCTCGACCAGTTCACACCAGAGATCTGCGCCAACTACTTCAAGGCCGCAGGATATGCGTCAACATGATCGGGAAACGCTCTAGCCGCCGAAGGTCTTGCGAAGTCGGACATAGACTCCGCGGCCGAACTGCAGGTCGCGGTCGTCGACAAACGAGATCGCGCTGGTGTTGCGCGGGCCGGCATAGATCGTGCGCGTGCGGCGGATGCCGCGTTCGGTGACGTTGGGCAGCTCGATACGCAGCATCAGGTCGGGCTGCAGGCGAAACTCCGCGAAGGGTTTCACATAGGTCTTGAGCTTGAGGTCCTCGATCTCGTTGAAGCGGTAGGAGGTCTCCCGCCAGCCGCCGTAGAAATCCACGCCCCAGGTGGCCTTCCAGCGCGGCAGGTCCTGGCTGAAGGTCGCCTCCCACTCGAGGGGGCGCAGGTCCGAGATCTCGCGCGTTTCACCGGTGGTGGGATCTTCGACCTCGGAGCGCCGCCAGGTGACCTCGCCTTTCAACTGGCCGCCCTTCACCCCCAGCCGGCCGAGCGGCAGGGTGAGGTTGACGATCAGTTCGTCCTTGGTCCCGTCGCCGATATTGTTTGGCGCGTCGAAGACGTCGGTCGGCGTGAAGATCGGCGCACGGTCGATGACGTCGGTGAGCGCCGAATGCCGCGCGGTCAGGGAGACCACGCCGTCCTTCCAGAACCGCTGCTCGATCGCGGCTTCCGTCACCCAGGCCTGTTCGGGATTGAGATCCGGGTTGCCGGCCGTCACCACCCCGGTGTTCAGGGAGGAATCGGCGACGAAGTCGTCGAAGTTGAGCTGCCCGACCACCCGTTCGAAGCGGAAGCGCACCTGCGTCGTCGGGCGGGCCTGCCAGGTGACCGCCAGCCTCGGCTTGGCGAAGTTCAGGGTCTTTTCCAGCGATACGTCGCCGTCCGACGAGATCGACGAGGCCTCGTAGCGCAGTCCGGCTTCCACGGTCCATTCGGGCGTGGCGCGCCAGACGCCCTTGGTGAAGACCTCGCCGCGGGTTTCCTCAACCGTCACATTGGCGGCCGGCAGGACCACGAGCGTCCCGTTCTCGGTGAGCGCCGTCTGGCTGTCGAGCTTGTTGAAGGCGCCCTCGCCGCCGGCCTCCAGGGAGAGGGTGTCGTTGAACCTGTATTTCAGCACCCCTCGGCCTATGGTCTCGCTGGACTCCCGGATCAGATGGAAGCGCCCGGTGTCGGGGGGCGAGGCGAAGCTCGAGCTGATGTCGCGCTCCTTGGTCTGGCGCAGTCCGATGAGCTCCAGGGTGGTCTTGTCGCCGAACGCCCTGTTGAAGCGCGCGCCGAGTTCGGTGTCCTCGCTCAGATAGACGTCGTCGATGGTGACCAGCAGCGGACTGGGGAAGATCACGTTGCGATCCTCCTCCTCCTTCCACTTCTCCCAGAACATCCGGCCGTTCACCCGGACCTTGCCCCCGAACAGGGGCTGCTCGTATGCGCCGGTGAGGGTCTTCTGCAGGCCATCGCTTTCGGAATCGATGTTCGAGCGGACCAGGACGGAGCCGTCCGGCGCGACCCGGACTCCCGGTCCATAGTCGCCGCCGTCGTCGGCGCCGAAGCCGTAGCGGGCCGAGCCTTCCCAGTTGCGCCCATCCTTGCCGCCCGAGAGCTCGAGGCGTACCCCGTGCTGCATGCGGCCGTCATAGAGGCGGTTGTTGGCCACCGCGAACAGGCCGCGGAAACCGGCGCCCGGCTTCTTGACGACATTGGCCAGCACGGTCTTGCCCTGCATGTCGACGCCCGGGGCGCCGCCGCGGATCAGCTCGATACGCTCGACCTGGGCGGCCGGGATCCGGCGTAGCAATTCGTCCAGGGGATCGGTCTTGCTGGTGGGGCGCTGGCCGTCGACCAAGGCGTTGCCGCCGCCGCCCTCGAAGCCGCGGATCGTGTCGCCGGTGTCCAGGGTGAAGCCCGGCAGGCGCAGCAGCATCTCCCAGGCGTTGCCGGGCTGGCTGGCGGCGAAGAATTCGGGCGGATAGCGGATCACCCCTTCGCCCGGCGGCGGCGAGGGAAGGGCGGGGAGCGCCAGCGGCGTCGCCTGGGCGTCCTGGGCGGCGGCCGGCGCGGCGAAGACGAGGGCCGAAGCCAAGGCGGTGGACGCCAGAGCGACGTATCGGATCATTCGGTAACACTCCCCACAGGTGAGCGCGAAGTGACCTGCGCCATGCGGGGAGAGCCAATTAAATCCAGGACATGTTGATTAAATCGCCGAAAGGTTATCGGCGATCACATATCGTCGCTCCTGAGATACCCAGCCCTAGAGGCTGGTGCCTCCGACCGTCAGTCCGGTAAGCTTCAGGGAGGGCTGCCCCACCCCCACCGGGATGCTCTGGCCCGACTTGCCGCAGACCCCGACGCCGGGATCGAAGTCGAAATCATCGCCGATCATGGTGACCCGGGTGAGCGCTGAGGGACCGTCGCCGATCAGGGTCGCGCCCTTGACCGGGGCGGTGATCTTGCCGTCCTCGATCAGATAGGCCTCGGTGCACTGGAAGACGAACTTGCCGTTGGTGATGTCCACCTGGCCGCCTCCGAAATTGGCGCAATAGAGCCCGCGCTTCGTCGAGGCGATCATCTCCTCGCGCGTGTGGCTTCCGCCCATCATGGCGGTGTTGGTCATCCGCGGCATGGGCATGTGGGCGTAGGACTGGCGACGGCCGTTGCCAGTGGCGGCCAGGCCCATCAGCCGGGCGCTCATCCGGTCGTGCATGTAGCCGACCAGGATGCCGTCCTCGATCAGGATGGTGCGTTCGGTGGGGGTGCCCTCGTCGTCGACGGTCAGCGAGCCGCGCCGCCCCGCCAGGGTGCCGTCGTCGAACACCGTGACGCCCTTGGCCGCCACCCGCTCGCCGACCCGGCCCGAGAAGGCCGAGGTGCCCTTACGGTTGAAGTCGCCTTCCAGCCCGTGGCCGACCGCCTCGTGCAGCAGCACGCCGTTCCAGCCGGGGCCCAGCACCACGTCCATCTCGCCGGCGGGGCAGGGGATGGCGTCGAGATTGACCAGGGCTTGGCGCAGCGCCTCCTCGGCCTGCTCCTGCCACTTGTCGGGAGTGATCCAGGCCTCGAACCCGGCGCGCCCGCCGGCGCCGGCGAATCCGTTCTCGCGCTTGCCATCCTTCTCCACGGTCACCTGGACATTGACCCGGCACAGCGGCCGTACGTCGCGGATCAGTCGTCCGTCCGCCCGCAGGATCTCCACCGTGCGGCGCTCGCCGGCCAGGGAGGCCATCACCTGGACCACCCGCGGATCGCGCGCCCGGCACCAGGAATCTATCTCCTGCAACAGGGCGATCTTGTCCGAGAAGGCGGGGGAGGCGGTGGGGTCGTCCTCGCCATAGAGCTTGGCGTTGGTGGCGCGCGGCGCCTCGTCGGAGGTCCCGGAATAGCCGCGCTTGGCCAGGGACGAGGACTGGGCGGCCCGCTTTATCGCCGCCTCGGACACCTCACTGGAGTGCGAATAGCCCGCGGTCTCGCCCGCCACCACGCGCAGGCCGAAACCCTCGGACGAATCATAGGCCGCCGATTTCAGGCGTCCGTCGTCGAACAGGAATGATTCGCTCTCGGAGCGTTCGACAAACAGTTCGCCGTCATCGGCGCCCGCCAGGGCCTCGCCGAGAATCTCGCGGGCTCGCTGAGGCGCGACACCGGCGGAGTCCAGGATCGAGGGTGCGGGGGAATGGGCGTTCATAAGGACGAGCTCACAATGACGGGTCTTCAGAGATAAGGGCTTGGGCGGTCCGCGTCATCCCATTGGCTGCACTGGGCGAACGTTGCTCACATCAGTTGCGATTTATTCTCATCTGAGGGGCCAAAACGCGAGGTTGGGGCCGATCCCGGGGTAAGATTGCGACCCTATGGCGCGGCGCTGGGCCATAGGGGGCTGTAGCGCCTTGGCAAGCCCCAATTGAGCGCGTATGCACCGCCGACGAAGGGCGGGGCTGCGCGATTTACGTGGCGTCGCCTCGATTCCAGTCGGCGGGGGCGATCGTCTTTTGCGAGGCGCGGCCGGCCAAGCAGACCGAGGGGACATGAAGTCTAGGGTTCAGGGCATGCGGACGTGGGCGGCAGCGACCGCCGCGGGCGCCACGTCGGCGTTCTGGGGCGTTCAGGCGTTCGCGGAAGAATTGATGGGGCAACCGACCCCGGGCGGCATGGGCTTGCAGCCGGCCGCCGCGCCGCTGAAGCACGCGGTGCACGATTTCCACGATCTGATCCTGCTGCCGCTGATCACGATCATCTGCCTGTTCGTGCTGGGCCTGCTCCTGTGGTGCGTGGTCCGCTTCAATAAGAAGCGCAACCCGATCCCGGCCAAGTGGACCCACAACACCATGATCGAGGTGATCTGGACCGTGGTCCCGGTCCTGATCCTCATGGGCATCTCGGTGATCTCCTTCAAGCTGCTGTTCGCCTATCACGACATGCCCAAGCCGGACCTGACCGTTAAGGCCACCGGCTACCAGTGGTACTGGGGCTATGAGCTGCCCGACCAGAAGGTCGGCGAGTTCGTCTCCAACATGCTGCCGGAAGACGAAGCCAAGGCCCGCAACGTCCCCTATCGCCTGGCGGCCACCGAGCCCCTGGTGGTTCCGGTCAACAAGGTGGTCCGTGTTCTGGTCACCGGCGCCGACGTGATCCACGCCTTCGGCCTGCCGGCCTTCGGCCTGAAGACCGACGCCATTCCCGGCCGGGTCAACGAAACCTGGTTCAAGGCCGAGCGCACCGGCACCTTCTACGGCCAGTGCTCGGAACTGTGCGGCGTCGACCACGCCTTCATGCCGATCGAGATCAAGGTCGTGACCCAGCCCGAATTCGACGCCTGGGTCGCCTCCAAGGGCGGATCGACGTCGACGGCCGCTCCGGCGCCCGCCGCCGCTCCGGCCGCCGACGCCGCCGCGGTTCCGGCCGCCGCCACCGCGGCTGCGGCCACCACCACTCCGGCCGCGGCCGCGTCTGCGACGCCCGCACCGACCTCCACGCCTGCCGCGCCCGCTCCGGCGCCGGCGGCGAAATAAGCTTGGGACAGCGTACGATGGCACAAGCCGCCGCTCACGATCATCACGACGAAGCCGACCACAAACCCGGTTTCATCACCCGCTGGTTCTTCTCCACGAACCACAAGGACATCGGCACCCTCTACATTCTCTTCGCCATCATGGCGGGGCTGGTGGGCGGCGCCCTGTCGGGCCTGATCCGCTGGGAACTGGCCGAGCCGGGCATCCAGATCTTCACCGAGGGCTCCTCGGTGAACCTGCTGGGCCTGATCGAGCAGTCCAAGCACGGATACAACGCCGTGGTCACCGCCCACGCCCTGATCATGATCTTCTTCATGGTCATGCCCGCCATGATCGGCGGGTTCGGCAACTGGTTCGTGCCGCTGATGATCGGCGCGCCGGACATGGCCTTCCCGCGGATGAACAACATCTCGTTCTGGCTGCTGGTCGCCGCCTGGGTGATGCTGCTGGTCTCGATGTTCGTCGACGGCGGCCCCGGCAGGGGCTTCGGCGGCGGCTGGACCATGTACGCGCCGCTCTCCACGTCGGGCCACGCGGGCCCGGCGATGGACTGCGCCATCCTGGCCGTCCACCTGGCCGGCGCGAGCTCGATCCTCGGCGCCATCAACTTCATCACCACCATCTTCAACATGCGCGCGCCGGGCATGACCCTGCACCGCATGCCGCTGTTCGTGTGGTCGATCCTGGTGACGGTGTTCCTGCTGCTGCTCTCGCTGCCCGTCCTGGCCGGCGCGATCACCATGCTGCTCACCGACCGGAACTTTAACACCCACTTCTTCGACGCCGCCGGCGGCGGGGACCCGGTGATGTTCCAGCACCTGTTCTGGTTCTTCGGCCACCCCGAGGTCTACATCCTGATCCTG
>NZ_JAUYOJ010000135.1 GCF_030697925.1 Phenylobacterium sp.
CCAATCATCGAGCCCGAGATCCTGCTTGATGGGCTCGGCCAGGATCGTGATGATTTGGCGGTCCAGGAAGTTGGCGATGTAGATGCCGAGCAGCAGCCACATTGCGTAGCGGGTGTAGCCGGCCGAGTAGGGAGCGCTTGCAAGGGTCTCGGCGAGCGCAGGCTCGGCCTTTTGAATTAGCGGCGCGTTCATGGGGTGTCCTGGCGGGTTGGCGGCAGCGGGGCGTGGCGGCGGCGTCCACGCGCGCGCGCGGGACGCCGCCGCTGGTCGCGCGGAGTGGGCTATCTCGTTCGGCTGACCGGCGCGCTCAGGCGGGCTGGCCGGCTGTCTGGTCCTTCATCGTCTCGAGCAGGGCGACGACGTCGGCTGGCTGGGCCAGCGGGCGCGGGTTGGCGGGAGCGAAGACCGACTTCACCGCGATCTCGCCGATCCGTTGATAATCGCTCGGCTGAATGCCCACGTCGCTCAATCTGCCCGGCAGGCCCAGTTCCTGGATCAATTGCTCGAAAGCGTCGGCGGCGCTGCGGCCGGCGGCGCCTAGGGCCGCCGAAATGCGGCGCTGCGCGTCCTCGGTGACCGGGCGATTGTACCGCAGGACGTGCGGCATCAGGACCGGGGTGATCAAGTAGTGCGGCACGCCGAACGTCCCGCCCAGGACGTGGCCGATCGCGTGGCTCGCGCCCATGGGGACCCGGGTCTGCAGGCCGAAGGCTGAGAGCCAGGAGCCGTATTGCGCCAGGCGCCGGGCCTCCAGGTCCGTCGGATCGGACTTGCAGCGACGTAGGCCCTCGGCGAGCAGGCCGATCCCCTCCGTGACGACGGCATCCACCAGCGGGGTGCCGAGCTTGGCGCACAAGGCCTCGATGCCATGGTCCATCGAGCGTGTGCCGGATCCCAGCCAGAGGGTCTCGGGGGTGTGGAGGGTGATCTTCGGATCCAGGATGATCGAGTGCGGCATCATCAGGGGGTGATGGAAGACCTGCTTCCAGTCCCGCCGCGTGTCGGTCACCAGCGCGCCGGCGTTGTACTCGCCGCCGCTCAGCGTGGTCGGGACCGCGATCGAGCGCACTCGTGGCGCGCGGAACTGCTTCGATACGGTCGGGGCCCCCGGCGCGCCTGCGGTCAGCTCATAGCCGTCGAGGCCATCCTCCTCGAAGATCTCGTGCTCCATGCACATCGTGACGATCTTGACCACGTCGACCACGGAGCCGCCGCCTACGGCCACCAGGAGGTCGGCCCCCGCCGCCGTCGCAGCTTTGGCGATCTCGACGGCGTTCGCGCGGGTCGTGTGCTGCGGCACGCGATCGAAGGTTCCAGCGTAGCGGTCGCCCAGCTTCGTCTGGATCTTCTCGATCTCGTCGGTCGTCGTGTTGAGCGTATGGCTCACCACGAGGTAAACGCGGGTCGCGCCAAGCCGCTGGGCTTCAGCCAGGACCATGCCGGCCGCCGGCTGCCCAAACAGCACCCGGTCCATCGGTGGAAAGTTCTGAACACCCGCGAGCCGCATCTTCGCTCCTCCCTTTTGTTCCCGGCGCCGCGAATGCGTCAGGCTTTCGCAACGGTAGTCCCAAAGTCGCACTCATAAAAGTATGAAAACAGAACGCACATGAATTTGTGCGGATGAATGCGGGAGCTTCCGGGTGTCCGCAATTGGCGCGGCGAACTCATTGGGTGGGCCCCAGGTACTTGCACGCCTCGGAGGTCGACTGACTCAGCGGAGTCTCTCTAGATCATTGCAAACAGCATCTTGTCGGATCGCGTCAGGGCGGCGCAGCGTTCGCGGTGCGGGGGCGGTGTCCGCTCCGAGCTGATCAAGTTCGGGCCACGGCCCCGTATGTCCGACGTCACAAGAAATGCGGCCTGGCAAGGCGGAGTGGGCACTGTCGAATCGATTCTAGAACTCGCACCGCCATAAACCAGCTGAAAACGCGCTCAGATGTCGAGCCGGGAGCAGATTTTGCGATGCGGGCCGGGGGCGGGCGCCCGCCCCCGGCAAGGGTGGAACGAAGCAGGTGACCATGCTATATGGGTTCATATTCGGCATTTGGTCCCGGCATATTGGTCGGGTCCTGACATATTGGAATGGAGATTGGCTGTGCAGTGGAGCGAGCTTGAGGATCAGGCATGTTCTGTGGCCCGTACCTTGTCGGTGATCGGCGACCGCTGGACGCTGATGATCTTACGCGACTGCTTCCTACGAGTCCGGCGGTTTGACGACTTCCAGGAGCGGCTTGGCATCGGCCGCCCCATCCTGGCCGACCGCCTGAACAAGCTCGTGGACGCCTTCGTGCTGACGAAGGTGGCCTACCAGACCAACCCCACCCGCTACGAGTACCGCCTCACGCCCAAAGGGCTGGATCTCCACCCTGTGATCATGTCGATCGTTCACTGGGGCGATGTCCACATGGCCGGCAAGAAGGGGCGACCGCTCCTGCATGAGCATCTGAAGTGCAATCACCAGTTCGATCCGGTGATGGTCTGCTCGGAGTGCCAGGAGCCGCTGGATCCGCGCGAGGTCCGCACCTCGCCCGGACCCGGCGCGCGCCACCCCCAGCACATGCCGATAGAGCTCGCCGCGAGCCCCCGCCGTCGACCGGCCAGAGAGAAGGCGTCGGTTGTTGGTGAAGCTAAGCCGAAGGCCAGGGTGAAGAGCAAGGTCAAGACGGCGGTCGCTTGATCGCAACCGCGTCTTCGCACTGACGTCGCCGTCCTGACCGCCGACGCTTCGGCCGCGGTTCTGCGTCAAATGGGCCACTGTTGATCGAGCCCTCCGCGGCGCCGCGCTCCGCCCGGTGGCGTAGGCCCCAACTAGAGGGCGGACGGCTACGCCTCCCTTCGCCGGGGGCGGAACAGGCGACGCCGGATCTAGTCAAGCTACGGCAGTAAGAATCTGGAACGTATCGTGTCGGTCCGACCGATGCGGAAGCCTCATGTGCGCGCCGGAAGCGTGGAGCACTTCCGCAGCGCCGCGCCGCTCCGCTCCGCCTTGACGGATGCCAAAAAAGAACGCACTAAGGAGCGCTGGTCAGCGGGCCACGGAAGAGCGGAAACAGCTCGCAGGAACGTCGATGCGGTCTCTCGGCGGTGCGCTCAGCTGCGCTGCCGTAGGCCACGTGGCGAGGTGAGGAAACGATGGGCGAGACCCTGAACGCGGACCTGGATGTTGACAGCGGGTTCGCACCCAAGGCGGTGGACATCAGCTATCGCGAGGATGGCAGCCTTGTCCTTCGCTCTCCCATCGTGGTGACCGAGGGTCAGGTCCAGCTTTGCGAATATCTGCGCCGCTGGTCGCTGGAAGCTCCCGCGCGGACCTTCCTTGCCGAACGTGACGTCGCTGGCGAGTGGCGGCGTGTCACCTACGCCGATGCGTGGCGGCGCGTGCGGAAGATTGCGCAGTCGCTGCTGGCTCGAGAGCTCACCCAGGATCATCCCATCGCGATCCTCACTGGCAACTCGATCGAGCACGCGCTGATCACCTTCGCCGGCATGGCGGCGGGGGTGCCCGTGGCTCCCATCTCGCCCGCCTATAGCCTGCATCCTGAAGGCCTGGGCCGGCTCGCCGGAATTGCCGAGATCCTCAAGCCGGCCATGGTCTTCGTGCAGTCCACGCGAGGGCTGGACCGGGTCCGGACGATTCCCGGCCTGGCGAACGCCGAGTGGGTGAGTGTCGAGGCGGACGCCACGGCCACAAGCTTTGCGGCCCTGGAGGCGAATGAAGCCACGGCCGAGGTGGACAACCGTCTGAATAACCTCGGTCCTGACGACGTGGCCAAGATCCTGTTCACCTCGGGATCTACCGGAACGCCAAAGGGGGTGCCGCAGACGCAGCGGATGCTCTGCAGCGCGATCCACAGCGCGAGCCTGCTTATTCTGGATCATGAGCCGCCGGTGATGGTCGACTGGATGCCATGGCACCACACCATGGGCGGAAACAACACGCTGCATGGAATCCTGCGCGACGGCGGCACGCTCTACATCGACGATGGGCGTCCGACGCCGGAACTCATCGGCCGGACC
>NZ_JAUYOJ010000204.1 GCF_030697925.1 Phenylobacterium sp.
GGGCCGCCACCTGATGGGATCGGATGAGAACCAGGCCGGCCCATCTAGGAGGCGCGGTTGGAGCCGCTTGCCCTTTCGCGGCCTGACCTGGTCCATCGTCCCGGCGAGGGACTTCGCTCAAAGGAGGGGCCTGGGCCCTTCCCAGAACCTCGATCTCGTCTCCTTCCCTTTACGCGGCCTTGGCGACGGGGCCGCCGAGGTCGGGATCGAATGCGGCGGCGTCCGCCAGCATCCGGTGCAGCACCACGGCCAACCGGCGGGCGAGCGCCACCTTGGCTTTGCGCATCCCGGCGCGCCGGGCGACCGCGAGCGCCCAGGTCTTCAGCCTGGAGCCCTTGGTGGGCCGGGTCAGCATGACGTGGGCGGCCTCATAGAGGGCGCAGCGCACCTGCTTGTCGCCGATCTTGGAGATCCGGCCGGTGACGTCGGTCTCGCCGGACTGGTACTTCTTCGGCGTCAGCCCGAAGTGCGCCCCGGCGCCCTTGGAGGATCGGAAGCGGGCGGGATCGTCGATGGCCGCGGTATAGGTCAGGGCCACGATCGAACCCACGCCCGGCGTGGTCATCAGGAGCCGCGCCCTGCGGTCGGCCCGCGCCATCGCCCGGACCTTCCGGTCCAGGCCGGCGAACTCAGCGGCCAGCGCCGCCCGGGCCGACAGCAAGGCCTGGGTGACCAGCTCCAGCGTCGGATGCCCTGCCGCCAGCTCGCGCACCCGGCCCTCGAAGGTCTTCGGCGTGGTCGCGCCCACCTTCAGCCCGAACCCCCGCAGCACGCCGCGAACGCTCATCTCCACGTCGTGCAGCTTGGCCTGTAGCAGCCGACGCGTGGTCAGCACCGCCCGGGTCTCCTGCGCCGCCAGCGACTTGCAATGCACCGGCCGGAACCACCCCAGCCGCATCAGCTGGGCGATCCCCCGCGCATCCTTCCGGTCGGTCTTCACCGGCATGGTCTTGAAGGCCGCCCGCACGTGGCGGGTCTCCAAGAGCTCCACCGCAAAGCCCGCCTGCAGCAGCCCCGCGTGCAGCCACTGCGACAGCGGCCCGGCCTCCAGCCCGATCCGCGTCAGCTCCAGGCCCAGCCCCGCGAACCAGGCGATCAGCGCCTCCGGCTCGCTGGCCACCTTCCCCTCGCAAACAACCCCCCCGTGCGCATCCACAACGCAGACGCTCGAGGCTTCCAGCGATACGTCGATCCCGGCATAGTGCTCCATGGTCGTCCCCAGTGATGCTTGGAGCAGGCCAATCCCTGACTCCGCAAACACCATCAGTCTGAGGGACGACCACCCACCCCGCGAGGGGCCGGCCCGTTACCCCATCTAGACGGGGGGCTGCTGCGTCTCCCCAGGCGGAGCCAGGATTGTCCGGACCGAGACCGATTGGCTCTCCGGTTCGAGCGGTTCCGAGCTGCAGCGTGAGCTTCGTCAATGGTTACGCCTAGCGTCTGCTTCCAGTGTGAGAACCTATGTCTCGTCCTGCCGCCAAGCTGCCACTCTCTCAGCTTCACTGAGCAACCTATTTGGCCGATGAGGGCCCTTCCCCTCCCCGCCACACCCCCCTAACCTCCCCGCCAACAAGAACACCACCTCGGGGAAACACCACACATGGCCGGCGCCGCCACCACCACCTCCGCCAAGCCCGTCTTCTCCGAGAGCTACCGCACCACGGTGCTCGGCCTCCTCGTCGTCGCCTACACCTTCAACTTCATCGACCGCACGATCATCGCCACCATCGGCCAGGCGATCAAAGTCGACCTGAAGATCACCGACACCCAGCTGGGCCTGCTGGGCGGCATCTATTTCG
>NZ_JAUYOJ010000214.1 GCF_030697925.1 Phenylobacterium sp.
CATATCGATCAGGTCGGAGGCGCGCCTGGAGCATTCCTGGCGGGCTATTCGGCGCAGGCCAGGGCTGGGCAAACCCGCGGCTGAGGACGAGCGGCCGACGGGCTAGGAACTCAAGACACCGATGGGAACGCAAACGCAGGAAGAGCTCGCCGCAGACGTTGCGCAGATGGCCAGCGACCTTGCGGCGGCGCTCGCGCTCGAGAGCGACCCAGCGCTGCAGTCGTGGCTAAGATCACAAGGCGGCGCGCGCGATGTCGAGCCACTCCATGTTCGGCTGGGGTCACCCGAAATATGGGCCCGGCTCGACGCGCGAGGCGCGGTTCTGGTTCGCGAGGCGCCGCCGTCCAGCGCCGCACGCTTCGACCTGTTCGGAGAGCTCCGACGCGACCCCGAGCTCTGGGCGCGAATCCAGGCCGGCATCCGCCAAACCGGCGCACAGGCTCGTGCCGATAGGATGCTGAACAGCGTGTTCGAGCGCTCGACGGATCCCACCCGGCGACATATGGCCGAACTCCTTCGTTGGGCGCCTCTCCTGGAACGCGCGGCCTACCGCTTCGGCGCGCGCTGCATCGCCGGCCTTCAGGAAATGCGGCGAGGCCTTCAGACTCAGACTGGCGCCGCGCCGCCGACGGGACAGGGAAGCTTCCCGGCCTATTGGCGACTGGCTCTGGCCAACAGCCATCTGGGCCTGCTCGCCACCACAGATGGCGCTCGCCCTTGGCTTGTCGGCATGGCCGACAGCTTCGCATGGATAGATTGGACGCCGAGCCTCACCCTCGTCCAGGAGCGATCACTGTGGTTCGGCGCCGTGGCGGCGCGGAACGTGGCGACGTTCGGAGACGCCGTCCTTGAGAAGTACCTCAGGGCGCTGGCGCTCGCGACCCAGCCCATCAAGGTGTTCGACGCCACCTTCGGCCTGTTGGCCATCGCTTTGGATGATCCACGCGCCGTCCCCGCCTTGCGCTCGGCGCTTGCCGGACAGGCTCAGGCGTTCCTGCGCCAAGGCGGACCGTATGGCGCCTTGCGGGCGAGCGTGGTGGAAGCCGCCCTCACCTGTCTCGCCGACCCGGAGGCGGCGGATAGGGCGTTCCTCAAGGCCGTGGGCGCGCTAGGGCCAGCGCTTGAGCAAGGTCGAGGCCTACTCGGTCGCGCGGCGGTCCGTCTCGATCTCACGGCGCGGATCGGCTCGCAGGGGTATCTTGGGCTCTCGGGCTTGCCGCGCCTGCTGCGGACTCCATCGCCCGAGCTCTATCCCACGGACTCCGATCAACCCTCCGCCGCGAGCCTTCCGCCGGTGGAGATCGAGGCCCACCTGGCTCGCGCATTCGAGAGCGGGCATCAGGGCTCAGCCAAGCTCCATTGACGGCGAGTGGTGGATGGCCGCTCCGATCCACCGGCCAAATCACCGGCCAATCCAATAAGTTCTTGATCATCAAACCATCGTCTGTCAGTGCTGATTTCATACTTATGATCGACTGCCTCAGGCAGCGGCGCATTTTGACGAGAGGTAGAGAGATGAACGTCGAGTTCTTCTTCGATTTCGGCAGCCCGAACGCCTATATGTGCCATCGCGTCCTCCCGAAGATCGAGGCCGCCACCGGCGCCAAGTTCAAATATGTGCCGATCCTGCTGGGCGGGGTCTTCAAGCTCACCGGCAACCAGTCGCCAGCGACCGCCTTCGCCAACATCAAGAACAAACCTGAATACGAACGGCTCGAGACCGACAGGTTCCTGAGGAAGCACGAGATCTCCGACTTCCGGTTCAATCCCCACTTCCCGGTGAATACGCTCCAGCTGATGCGCGGCGCGGTGGCGGCTCAGGAGGCCGGGGTGTTCCAGGCCTTCGTGAATCAGGTCTACGACGACATGTGGGTTCGCGGCCGCAAGATGGACGACCCGGGGGTCTACGCCGCCTCGCTCGTGGAGGCCGGCCTGCCGAAGGACGACATCCTGCGCCTCGCGCAAACCGAACCCGTGAAGTCAAAGCTCCTGGCCAACACTCAAGGCGCCGTGGACGCGGGAGTCTTCGGAAGCCCCTCGTTCCTCGTGGGTAAGGAGCTGTTCTTCGGCAAGGATCGGCTCCGCGAGGTCGAAGAAGAGATCACCGCCGCCATGGCGGCGCAGCCGGCGTAGGCGCGATGGGAGGATCGGCAATGAAGTACTATCTCTGCAAGTACATCCCTCCCCGCGACGATTTCCTGGCGACGATGAGTGCGGAGGAACGCGCCTGGATGCAGCAGCACGGGGCCTATATGGACGACCTGCTCGACCAGGGCTTGATCGTCGCCCACGGGCCGGTGATGGATCCAGCAGGCGGCTACGGCGTGTCTCTCTATCAGATCGCCGACGATGCGGACATCGCGGCCTACACCTCGCAAGACCCGATCGTGAAAAACGGCGCGGGCCACTACGAACACCACCCGATGCCGCGCCTGCGTTCGCGCGGTTGAAGCCCGCCGCCGGCAGCGCCTTGAAGCCGTAGCGCTTCGGTAGTTCTGCCGGCCCGCCCGAAGCTATAGGACCACGATGCGTTCAGGTGGCTTGGCGGCGTACAGGTCGTCGACCAGTTCCGCCTGGCTGGCGAGCACCGCGCGCTGGTTCACATTGCCTTTGTCCGTGACCTCGCCGGCGCCCAGAGAGGGGGGCGTCGTGAGAATGGCGAAGGCCCCGATGCGGCGGGTCGCGCCGGCGTTTTGGGCGTTGTAGGCCCGCAGCTGATCTGCGATGCGCGCCTGCAGCGCCGCCTCCAGACCCTCCCCGCTCAAGCCCTCGCGCGCCAGGTCCGCACGGACGTTCGGCGCCGCCCAGACCAGGAGCCGAACATCGTTGCGGTCCTGGCCGGCGACGACCGCCTCGGCGATGGCCGGCGCCGCGGCGATCACCGTGGATCGCAGTTCGCCGGTGATGACCCAGGATCCGTTCGACAGCTTGAAATTCTCGCTCAGGCGTCCGGCGAAGCGCAGGCCTGCCCGGGGATCGAGGGGGTCGACGAAGGTGACCGCGTCCCCCACCTTGTAGAAGCCTTCTTCGTCGAAGGCGGCCTCATTGAGATCCGGCCGGCCGAGATATCCCGGCATGACGTTCGGGCCGCGGGCGCGGATTTCGTAACGATCTCCCGCGGGGACAAGCTTCACCTCCACGCCTGGATGCGGCAGTCCGATCTCGCCCCGCCCTTCGCAGGCCCAGTAGGTGCTGCAGATGCCCGGCGCAGTCTCCGTCGTTCCATAGCCTGAGGTAACCGCTACGGGGCGGCCCCTGGTCGCGAGGGACAGCGCCTGTAGGCGCTCCCAGGTGTCCCGCGGCAGGGCGGCTCCGGCGTAGAGCAGCCTGCGGATGCGCGCGAAGAAGCTCGTCCGCAGCTCATTGTCCTGCTCCATCGCCTCGACGAGCATCTGGATGCCGGCCGGCACGTTCTGAGCGAAGGTGACCGGTATCTCTCTCAGGTTCCGGATGGTCCGGCCGATGAGTTCCGGCGTCGGACGCCCATCGTCGATGTAGAGC